>CANBRM010000094.1 GCA_947371915.1 Comamonadaceae bacterium
AAGTCAGCCTCGGCTTTTTGACCGAGGCTTCACTTTGTTCCCTCCGCTTCAAGCGACCAAAAAAATGCCTGCAATTGCAGGCATTTTTCTTGGGGGTGAGGAACCGTGATCAGTTCGCGTTGATCTTGCGACCATTCAAAGGCTGCACAGGGCGTGCATTGCGCTTGAACGGGAAGTCGATGACTTGCTTTTTACCAATGTCAACGGGCGTCTTCAAGATGTAGAAGTTCACGCCTTCCGTACAAGGTGGCGTCGTCAACGAGCCTTCGTAGCTGTAATGGGTCAACGCAGCAGGCACCAAGGTGGCTGGGTCGAACTTGGCTTTTTCAGGCTTGACTTCGGGGCCTTCCGACTTCGGCGCGTTGTTCCACAAAGTTTGGATGGAGGCGTTGTCTTTGCCTTCGTTGAGCAACACACCCAACACCGCCAACTTGCCTTCAGCGCTCTTGTGCACAAAGTGAGCGACCATGGCCATGGGCTTGCCGTCAATTTGCTCTTCGCTGGGGCGGTGGAAGTGGAATTGCAACAGGTTGTAGACGTCTTTGTTGATCTTCAGCGTGCTGCCTGGCTCCACGTTCACTTGGATGGTGTGGCCGTTGTTCAAAATTTTGAGGGGGCCTTCTTTGTACGTCACCGTCAACACATCTTTGGACTTCTCAAAGGGACCGGTGATGTTCAAAGGCGATTGCTTGCTGCCTGTGCCGCAAGTGGGGAACTCATCGCCCCACTTCTCTGGGCCCATTTCGCCCTCATAGGCCCAATGCACGGCATGGTGCGCGTCTTTTTTGGCATGCGCAGGTTCTTTGGAAACGGCGCAATCCGCCAACACATTGATTTTTTTGCCCGCAGCCACCAAGGCGTTTTGTGCCGCGCAAATGGTTTTGAGGCGCGAGGCCACTTCAGCCATTTCAAGGGACTTCTCAAACGCTGAAATGGTCTCTGGGTCTTTCACGCCGTTGGTCAACAAGCGCAAGGCACCCAGGCCCAATTGACGCTCGCTGGTCATTGGGCCTTTTTGGGCCTTGATGTAAGCGTCGTACTCTTCCAACACCACCCCGTTGCTGAACGCGTCTTTGACGGCCGCGAATTCGGTAACAGCAGGCTCAATTTCTTTCAGTTGCTCTTTGGCTTCTTCCAGCTCTTTGGTGAGTTTTTCGAGCTCTTCTTGCGCCTCGCCCATGCCTTCGCTGGCTTCGCTCAGCTCTTGAACAGCGTGGGTTTTGGCGCTGTAGCTCATGTAGGCAAACGCCGCAGCGCCTGCGAGCAACAGGCCTAGGACAATTTCGAGAATCAGACGTAGGTATTTTTTCATGGCCATTCACTTGAAGGGGTGCATTGATAGACGTCCTTGAAACAAGCGCGCGGCTTCTCTCAAGGCAGATGCATGCATATCGGCTCCAAGTCCACAAAGCTTTAATGCACGGCTGAGCCGGCAAATTATGGCCGCTGGGCCAGCCAGGGCCCGCGAATTACAATGGCGGTCTTATCAACAGCCTCTGGATCAACACCATGAACCGCTGCACTTTGCCCCACGGGGAGGCTCACGCATGAGCCCCAAAGTCTTCATCAAAACCTTCGGTTGCCAAATGAACGAGTACGACTCGGACAAGATGGCCGACGTCTTGGGCGCCGCCCAAGGCTACGAAAAAACCAACGACGTCGAACAAGCCGACTTGATCGTTTTCAACACCTGCTCGGTGCGTGAAAAAGCGCAAGAAAAGGTGTTCTCGGACCTCGGTCGCATTCAGCACTTGAAAGCCAAGGGCGTCAAAATTGCCGTCGGCGGTTGCGTGGCCAGCCAAGAAGGCGACGCCATCATCGCCCGCGCGCCTTATGTGGACGTGGTGTTTGGCCCCCAAACGCTGCACCGCTTGCCCGATTTGCTGAACCAACGCGAGTCGCTCATGCGCCCGCAAGTGGACATCAGCTTTCCCGAGATCGAAAAGTTCGACCACCTGCCCCCTGCGCGCGTCGAAGGCGGCACCGCCTACGTGAGCATCATGGAAGGCTGCAGCAAATATTGCAGCTACTGCGTGGTGCCTTACACCCGTGGCGAAGAAGTGAGCCGTCCGTTTGACGACGTGTTGGTGGAAGTGGCCGGTTTGGCCGCGCAAGGCGTGAAAGAAGTCACGCTCTTGGGCCAAAACGTGAACGCCTACCGTGGCGTGATGGGCAACACCGCCGAGATCGCCGACTTTGCGCTGTTGATCGAGTACGTGGCTGAAATTCCTGGCATTGAGCGCATCCGCTACACCACCAGCCACCCCAACGAGTTCACCCAGCGCCTGATTGATGCCTACGCCAAAGTACCGCAACTGGTGAGCCATTTGCACCTGCCCGTGCAACACGGCAGCGACCGCATCTTGATGGCCATGAAACGCGGCTACACCGCCATGGAATACAAGAGCACGGTGCGCAAACTGCGCGCCATTCGCCCAGACATGGCCATGAGCTCAGACTTCATCGTTGGCTTCCCAGGCGAAACCGAAGAAGACCATCAAAAGCTGATGAAGCTCATGGACGATGTGTACTTTGACAACTCGTTCAGCTTCATCTTCAGCCCGCGCCCCGGCACCCCCGCTGCCAACTTGCACGACGACACACCGCACGCGGTGAAGCTGCGCCGCTTGCAAGAAGTGCAAAAGGTGATCAACGACAACATGCACGCCATCAACGTGCAGCGCGTCGGCACCGTGCAACGCGTGATGGTTGACGGTTACTCGAAGAAAGACGCCAACGAGCTGCGTGGCCGCACCGAGTGCCACCGCATCGTCAACTTCCCCGCAGGGCCCCACCCTGAGCGCTTGATGCACCAGCTGATTGATGTGAAAGTGACCGAAGCCAACCCGCATTCTTTGCGGGGTGAGGTGGTGGTGAAGTAACGCGCACTGCTTGCGATCAACCCCAGCCAACGAGTCGCCTTTGTGCGACTCGTTGCGTTTTAGGGGGGCACCTGCAAAACTCACTTTAGTCGCATGACACGTATCGCATTTTCTGATGCCACCATCATGGCCACGTCATGAGGTAAGTTCCTCAGCAACCCGTGACGAATCTGACGAACGACCTGTCTTGTATCTACACTGGCGTTAAAGTTATCTGTGCCCACCATGAACCGAGTCGGGTATTTTTCGATCAGTGCCTTCCAATTTGCGTTCAGACTCTGTGCATCAAAAATAATCCAGCCATACCTTTCTGCCTTTTCCTTGGCAAAGTAGTTGCTATACATAGATTCGTTTCGCGCGGACATTTCGCAGTACAGATTGGCGTATTTGCTCAAAAGTCCATCCATGAGCTTTGTATCTGCTGTGAATAGGCAATGCGACAAAATGATTGGTACGGTTGAATATTGGGTCGCGATGTGTTCCAGCTCCTTGACTGAGATGGCATCGTCTTCAGCATGAATTTGAACAAACCCATTCCAGCGCTTGGCAATGTCCAGCAACTGGGTGATGCCAGGTGAATCAATCCGTGCCTTGCGCCTGACTGCAGGATTTGGGTTGGTGTTTTCATTATTCAGAATCAACTCGCCAAGTCCTTTGATTTCACCCGCTTCAAAAAAACGATTGGCCTCATCTACAAGCAGCTTGTACTCCTGTGTTTGAGCGTCTTCTATCCCTCGAACACCCTTGGAACGGTGAATGTCCGTGATGGTCATTTGACCTGTGGTTGCAATGTAACGCTGACCCAAGAGCTGGGTATACGGCTGAATGTTCCATGGTCCATATGGGGCACTCACTGCGCCAGCCCAGCCAATCTTCAGCTCGTCCATTTCAGCCAACAAACTGTCGGGCGTGATCCAGCGTTGAACATGCCGATGGACATCAGCAATCACCATATTTGAATAATCAACCGTCTTGTTTTCTTGAGCAACCGCAGAACTTAGAACGCACAAAGAGGCTAGCAGAACGAAGAATTTATTTTTCATACCAAGACACCCATGAAATTGACACCCAAGTTGAACGTATCAGAAATAGTAACGCTGCGACGCGCCACTGCCTGAAAAGGATATGACCTGAGATTGCCCACGCTGTTTCCAATGAGTCGCCTTTGTGCGACTCGTTGTCGTTTGAGCTTGTATAAAGTGGGTTCGTAGAAAGAGACAAGCCCATGAAAGCCGAACACAACGAGCGCGTCACGCGCATTGGCCCCAACACCCCTTGCGGCAATTTGATGCGCCACTATTGGCAGCCTGTGGCCTTGGTAGATGAGTTCAACCCCGCGCTGGACCCGCGCATGGGCATTCGCCCCGTCAAGGCGGTGCGCGTTTTGGGCCAAGACTTGGTGCTGTTTAAAAACGCTGAAGGCGAGTTTGGGTTGCTGGACCGCGACTGCCCGCACCGAGGTGCCGATTTGTCGTTTGGTCGCAACGAAGGCGATGGGCTGCGTTGCCCGTTTCATGGCTGGAAGTTTGATGTGTCGGGCCAGTGTTTAGAAACCCCCGCCGAGCCCACGGGCAGCAAGCTGTGCCAACACGTGAAGCAGCGCAACTACCCGCTGGTAGAGCGCAGTGGCATTTTGTTTGGCTGGTTCGGCCCCGAAGACAGCACGCCGCCGGCCTTTCCAGCGCTGGACTGCTTCACCGCGCCCAGCACCCACACCTTTGCGTTCAAAGGCCTGTGGCAATGCAATTGGTTGCAGGCCTTTGAGGTGGGGGTGGACCCCGCACATGCCTCGTTCTTGCACCGGTTTTTCTCCGACGAGTCGCTGGACGACACCTACGGCAAACAGTTCCGCGGCGCGAGTGCAGGCGACATCAACGGCGAGCGCTGGCCCATGACCAAAGTGATGCGCGAGTTTGACCAACCCAAAATTACCACCCAGCCCATGCCCTTTGGCATGCGCCTGACGGCCTTGCGCCCGATGACAGACGCCCTCACCCATGTGCGAGTGACCAACGCCATCTTTCCGCACACCTTTGTGATTCCGCTGTCTGAGACCATGACCATCACGCAGATGCATGTGCCCGTGGACGACACACACACGTATTGGTACTCGGTGTTCACCAGCTTTGCAGGGCCTGTGGACAAAGAGGCCATGCGCAACCAGCGGCTGAACGCCATCGACTTGCCCGACTACATCCCCAAGTCAGGCCGCCACAACAACTGGGGCTTCAACGCCGAAGAGCAAAACACCCGCACCTACTTGGGCATGGGCGAACACGACATCAACGTGCACGACCAATGGGCCTGCGAAAGCATGGGCCCGATTCAAGACCGCACGCGTGAACACTTGGGCACCAGCGATGTGGCCATCATGGCCAACCGCCGCAACTTACTCAAAGCGATTGACGATGTGGAAGCGGGCAAATTGCCCATGGGCTTGGCGCAACCCGACATTGCCGCCCAACGCATGGGCCCCGACACGGTGGACGGCATCGCACCCTCGCAAGATTGGGAAAACTGGTGGCAGCACGCCGTGAACCACAAACGCACCAACGCCCCGTGGAATGCTGCCTTGCCAGAAGGTCAATCGTGAGCGAGGCCAAGCAAGCCGCCCTCGCCCGCACCGCGCGTCTGATTGAAACTAGCGGTTTGGAACTGGTGCGCTTTGCGTGGTGCGACACGCACGGCATGGTGCGCGGCAAAACAATGACAGCCACTGCCGCCATCAAAGCCTTGCGCAGCGGCGTGGGCATGGTGAGCACCTTGATGCTCAAAGACACATCGGACCGCACCGCGTTCAAAGTGTTTGAAGCGGGCATGGCCGATGAGTTGCCGGGCTTTGAGTTCGCCAGCAACTTGCTGTTGATGGCCAACCCTGAGAGCTTTCACGTCCTGCCTTGGGCCGAGAAAACCGGTTGGGTGCAATGCCAGCCCGTATTTCAAAACGGCACGCCCGTGCCGTTTGACACGCGCCTTCAACTGCAACACGCCCTCGACTTGCTCGCGCAACAGGGCTTGGGGATGGTCTGCGGTTTGGAGGTGGAGTTTCACATCTACCGCTTGAAAGACCCCACCCACGGCCACGACCTAGACCCGCACACCGCCGCTTGGCCAGGCCCCAGCCCTGAAGTGAGCTTGATTCACCCGGGCTACAACTTGTTGTCCGAGCATTGTTTCGACATGAGCGAGGAACCGCTGCGCATCGTGCAACACACGGCGCAAGCGCTGGGCTTGCCGCTGTTGTCGCTGGAAATTGAACTGGGCCCCAGCCAAGTCGAAGCCGTGTTTGACGCCACCGACGCACTAACCGCCGCCGACAACATGGTGCTGTTTCGCAGCGCCGTCAAACAAGCGCTGCGCCGCGCGGGCTACCACGCCACCTTCATGTGCCGCCCGCCGTTTGCACACATCATGTCCAGCGGCTGGCATTTGCACCAGTCGCTGGTGGCGTTGGACACAGGCCGCAACGCCTTCATGCGCGATGCCCCCGCGCCGCACACCCAAGCCACAGACGTACGCCACACGTTGTCGGACCTGGGCGCTCACTATTTGGCGGGCTTGCTGCAACACGCACGCGGCATGACGGTGATGTGCACGCCCACCGCCAATGGCTTCGGGCGGTTCCGGCCCAACGCCTTGGCACCGCAGTCCATCGTGTGGGGACGCGACAACCGAGGTGCCATGCTTCGCGTGGTGGGCCAAGCGGGCGATGGCGCGACCCGCATTGAAAACCGTTTGGGCGAGCCCGCCGCCAACCCCTATCTGTACATGGCCTCGCAAATTCATGCCGGCCTGTCTGGCCTGCGCCAGCAACTGGTGCCGCCCGTAGCCACCGAAGCGCCTTACGCCGAACTGGGCGAGGACAGCAGCACGCGCATCCCCAACACCTTGGGCGATGCCTTGGCCGCGCTGCAAGCCGACACGGCCATGTGCCAAGGTTTTGGGGCCGACTTTGTGCGTTACTACAGCCGCATCAAAGCGGCAGAGCAAGCGCGCATGGACGCGGCTGAAGACGCGTTAGAGTTTCAACGCCGCGAGTACTTCGGGCGTATTTGATCCACCCCAACGCCACCACAATGCCGCACGACAATGGCGCAGCAGACCGCCATCAACAAACAGCTTTCAACAGACGCCCAAAGCCCCTGCGAGACCCCCATGATTGAACTTGTTATTTATGAAAATGCGGCCGACACCCAAGGCACAACCATCACTGCCAAACTCGGCCAAACTTTGATGAAAGCCGCCTTGGCCGCTGACATTGAAGGCGTGGCCGCCGATTGCGGCGGCACGCTGACCTGCGCCACCTGCCATGTGATGGTGCGTGAACCGTGGTTGAGTCAATTACCGGCCATCACCGACGACGAAGACGGCATGCTCGACTTTGCGGCCTGTGCGCGCCAAGCCAACAGCCGCTTGTCGTGTCAGATCAAACTGACCGAGGCGATGAACGGCATGCAGATCGATTTGCCGGCCAGCCAATATTGAATACGGGTTACACGGCCTAGGTCAGGGCCGAGCCGTGTTACGGCTAAGTGTTAAGGCTGAGTGTGAGGGTTAGCGCATGCCGGGGAAGCCGCCACCGCCCATGCCAGGCATGCCCTTCATCCCCTTCATGCCACCCAGTTTTTTCATCATCTTCATCAGGCCGCCGCCGCTCATCTTCTTCATCATGTCTTGCATTTGCTCAAACTCTTTGAGCATGCGGTTCACGTCTTGCACCTGAACGCCCGCGCCAGCGGCAATGCGGCGTTTGCGGGTGGCTTTGATGAGGTCGGGTTTGCTGCGCTCTTGCGGCGTCATGCTGTGGATGATGCCTTGCTTGCGGCCGATGTCTTTTTCCGCCTTGTCCATGTCCATTTGCCCGGCTTTGGCCGTCATTTGTGTGGGCAATTTGTCCATCAAGCTGGACAAGCCGCCCATTTGGCGCATCTGCTGAATTTGAGCCAAGAAGTCGTTGAGGTCAAACGCATCACCACGTTTGACTTTGTCGGCCAACTTTTGCGCGGCTTGCATGTCAACACCCGCGGTGACTTGCTCGACCAAGGCCAAGATGTCGCCCATGCCCAGCACACGACCGGCGTGACGTGCAGCGTCAAACAGCTCCAAACCATCGAGCTTCTCACTGGTACCGGCAAATTTGATGGGCGCACCCGTGATTTGTCGCACCGACAGCGCGGCACCACCGCGGGAGTCACCATCGAGCTTGGTGAGCACGATGCCCGTCAAAGGCAAAGCTTCGCTGAAGGCCTTGGCGGTGTTGATGGCGTCTTGACCTTGCATGGCGTCCACCACGAACAAGGTTTCAACGGGGTTCAGCACGCGGTGCAGGGTTTTGATCTCGGCCATCAAGGCTTCGTCAATGGCCAAGCGACCGGCGGTGTCGACCAGCAACACATCGAAGTAGTGCTTGCGGGCGTAGTCGAGCGCATCGCGAGCAATATCTTCAGGCTTTTGATCGGGGGAGCTGGGGAACCACTCGGCACCGGCTTGGGCGGTGACGGTTTTGAGCTGCTCAATGGCCGCAGGGCGGTACACGTCCCCCGAGACGGTCAGCACTTTCTTTTTGCGCTGGTTGATGAGCCAGCGTGCCAGCTTGGCGGTGGTGGTGGTTTTACCGGCACCTTGCAAACCGGCCATCAAAATCACGGCGGGAGGTTGGGCGGCGAGGTTCAAGTCGCTGACACCTTCGCCCATGGTGGCAGTCAACTCTTGGTTGACGATGGCGACCAAGGCCTGACCGGGCTGCAAAGAGCCAATGACTT
>CANBRM010000095.1 GCA_947371915.1 Comamonadaceae bacterium
ATGCGCGACACACGGGCTTTGGCCACGGCCAATGTGGGTTGACCTTGCAGGGCTTGCACGATCAGCTGATCCAGCACGGGGTCGCCGAGCGACTGCCAACCATCGGGAATTTGCGTGGTAGCCACGGCCGATAAGCCCAAGGCCTCGGCCTGCGTGATGGCGAGGGCTTGTTTGTCAGGACCTGAGGAAGCACAGGCGCTGAGCAGCGCGGCAACACAACACAGGCTTAGCTTGAAAATGCGCGAACGGGAAATTACCAACTGTCATCTCCACCACCACCGGATGACGCGTCGTCCCAGTCGCTGCCAGAGCCGGCATCGAAGCTGCCCAAGTCAGGTTGTTGGGCGGGCGTGTCAAAAGGCACATAACCGCCGTTGTTGGCCACCGACGGGTTGGCGGCTGTGTTGTTGCCGTGCTCGGTGTGATGGTCGCCTTCTAAGGCTTTCGACAAAGCATAGCCCGCGGCCACACCAGCCAAACCGCCCACCACAGCGCCGCCAATGCCTGACCCCATGCCGCCCGTGGGCTGCACGTTCGGGCCGTAGCCAGGTGGATAGCTGGGGTTGTTCATGGGCGCATTGGGTGTGAACTGGGCACCAAAGCCACGCGGGGCCATGGCCGCACCGTTAGGTGCAGCAGGCGCGTACACAGGGGCGGCAGGCTCAGGTTTGTTACGACGCAAAAACAAAGCGAGGACAACCAAACCGGCAATGCCCAACCAAACATAGCTCAACGAAAACGCTGGTTCTGGCGCAGCGGGCGCTTTGGGTGCAGGCACGTTCACAGCCGGTGCAGGCGTGTTCAAAGCGGGAGACGACAGATTGCCCGAAGCGGCGTTTTGCGCCAAGCGGTTCACCTTGTCGTAGGTTTCATTGAACTTCTCGGGCGTGGCCGCGAACTTCAAGGCGGGGTCCAACTCTTTGGCTTTTTTCAGTTCTTGTTGCGCATCGGCGTAACGCGTTTCGCGGGCCAGCACTTGGCCCAACTCGTAATGCGCTTTGGCACTTTGCGGTTTCTCTTGAATCACCTCGCGCAGCATGGACTCCGCTTGGCTGAGATGACCGGCGTTGACGGCCGTTTCAATGTCTTTGGGCGTCGGCAGGGCCAAGGCCACTGCGGCGGCCAAAGCCATCAAGCCCGCTAAAAACGGCTTAAAAAATGAAGAAGATTTCATGAAGGAGCCTCGATTCAATGGTGCCAGAGTAAAAAGCAAGTTGCCATTGTGCTTGCCAGATGTGACTGCACGGTAAAGCAACCCTGAGAAACCCTATATCGAGGCGTCCCGCTAAAAATCAAGGTCAAACAGCCAAAACGTAAAGCCAAATCGTGGCCCCGTAGCCCAGCGCCCAAAACAAAGAGCGCGCCGACGCCTTGTCTGCCAAGTAACAGGCGATGTAAGCCAAACGAGATGCGACAAACACCAGCGCCAAGAGGTTGACCGTCTGGGCGTCCGCTTGCGTGAGCGTCGCCAACGCCACGCCCACCGCGAAGAATGGAAATGCCTCAAAACTGTTCGATTGGGCCGCGTTGGCACGGGCCCTGAATCCTGTTTGCTTCGCCAACCAAGCGCGTGGATCACGGTTGTCATACCCTTTCCAGCCCGCCTTGGCGATGCCCGCACACACCACGGGCAAGACACCCGCTACCAATACCGCTAAATAAGCCATCGTCATAAAAATACCCCTTCAAGTGGCGCAAATTACGCCATTGTTTAAGAAATCAAATAGCCACCATCCACAGGCAACACCACGCCTGTCACAAACTTGGCTTGCGCGCTGGCAAGAAACAAAACAGGGCCTGCAACATCATCTGGCGTGCCCCATCGTTTCATGGGGGTGCGGGCCAAGATAGGCGCAGCACGCTGCGGATCATCTTGCAGCGCTTGTGTCAACGGCGTAGCGATCCAGCCTGGGGCCACCGCGTTGACGCGTATGCCGTCTTCGGCGTAGGCAATCGCCAACGATTTAGTCAATTGCGCCACCCCCCCTTTACTTGCGCTGTAGCCGGGCACCAAGCCACCGCCAAAGAAACTCAGCATGGAGGCCGTGTTGACGATGCAACCCCGCCGAGCCCTTAACCCCTCACGCGCTGCCGCACACACACGCATCGTGCCATTCAAATTGATATCGACGGTTTGTGCGAAGGCTTCTGGCTCCAGCTCCAAAGAGCGCTGAATCACCCCTGCGCAGTTCACCACCACATCGAGTTCGCCCAAACCCTGCACCAGGTGTTTCACGGCCCTATCGTCTCTGACGTCCAGCACTTGGAAGTCAATCCCTGGGTGGCTGACCATACCGCTCGCGCGCGCCACCTCGGCTTGGGTCGCGCCGGTAGCCATGACCCATGCCCCTTGAGCTGCAAAGGCTTTGGCGATCGCCTCCCCGATGCCACTGGTAGCGCCTGTGACCAAGACGCGTTGTTGTTGGTGTTCCACGCATGCCCCTCTGCTGTGACGAAATAGTCAGACGACTGAATGTCCATGCTCACCAAGTATGTCCTAGACATTCCTAGGGTTTTCGAGTGGACGATGTATCACCATTCGTTCGTACATTAAAAGGTGAATCTTACGCATCACACCCTATTTATTGGAAAAATAAAATGAGCCAGTCGCGCAATTTATCTCGCCGTCGACTTTTACAAACAGGTGCGGCCCTCACCATACTGCCTGCACTCATGCCCTCTGCTTTTGGCAAAGCGCCCATCGCTGGCAGTCAAGTGATCAGTGTGCACCGGATGAAGCTAGGCGCTTTCGAAATCACCAGTATGTTGGACGGCTATATCGACATACCTCCAACCGTTTTGCAAGCCGACCCTGCCATGGTGAAATCCATGCTCAATGCGGGGGGTTGGCCAGACGGCCCTATGCGTTTGCCAGTCAACACATTCTTGGTCAATACCGGTGACAAATTAGTCCTACTTGATGCGGGCGGCGCCAAAATGTTGGGCCCAACGGCGGGTCGTCTTCCACAATGCTTGGCAGCGGCCGGAATAGACCCAGCGCAAATCGATGAGGTCTACATCACCCATATGCACGGAGACCATTTGCACGGCACGGTGACGCCTGAGGGCGGAAAAATGTTCCCCAATGCCATATTGCGTATCTCACAAGAGGATATGAATTTTTGGGCCAACCCTGCAGAAGAAGCAAAAGCCGCAGACAACCAAAAACCACGTTTTATGCCAGCAAAGCGGGCCGTTGCTGCCTATGGAAGCCAAATCAAGCCATTTCGATTGGGTGAAGAACTCACGCCGGGCATTAAGTCTGTAGAAGCAGTCGGACACTCACCTGGACACAGTTGCTACTTGGTGCAGTCTGGCAATGCCAAACTTCTTGCCATCGGTGACACCATTCACGTGGCGCCTGTGCAATTCCCCCGTCCTGAAATTACCGTCGCTTTTGACTGGGACCAACCCAAAGCACGCGCGACTCGTTTGTCAATATTTGATACCGTGGTCAAAGAATCTATTCCTATCGCCGCAGTACATTTGCCATTTCCAGGCATTGGCGTGCTGCGTAAAAAAGGCGATGAATTTATTTTTGTTCCAGCACCTTGGCAATTGTTTTAAGTGTTTTGTATGTCTGAAATTTCGAATTCAAAGCGCTTAGCCGTCCAACTTGTCTCAGCCTTATCGGTTGCGTTTGTATGTGCCGCGCCTAACGCACTGGCACAAAATTACCCGAATAGAGCCATCAAATTGATTGCACCTTACCCAGCAGGAGGCGGGGTTGATTCTGTGGCGCGTTTGCTTGGAGAAAAGCTATCTGCGCGACTCAATCAAGCGATTGTGATTGACAACAAACCGGGTGCTGCTGGCACCATAGGTGCAGACGCTTTGGCGAAAAGCCCTGCCGATGGGTACACCTTGATGCTAGGCAGCATCACAGATTATTCAATTGCACCCCATGTGCATAAAAGCCTCAATTTTGATTTGCGCAAAGACTTCGCGCCCATTGCAGAGCTGGGATACGGCACCGTGGTGTTGGTGGTAAAAGCAGACTTTGCAGCCCGAAATGTGAAAGAACTTGTCGCGATGGCCAAAGCCAAGCCAGGTGATTTAAGTTTTGCCTCTTCGGGCTTAGGTGGCTTACAACATCTCAATGGTGAAATGTTCAAGCAAATGGCTGGCGTTGATTTGGTGCATGTGCCCTACAAAGGCTCTACGCAACTATTGCCCGATCTGTTGGCTGGGCGTGTACCGATGGCATTTGACAGTCTGCCCCCGCACTTGCCGCACATCAAGTCTGGCAAGGTGCGTGCACTTGCTGTAGCAAGCGCGACCCGTTCTAGCGCTATCCCTGATGTTCCCACGATGGCTGAGGCCGGCATCACAGGCTATGAGTCAGCCACCAATTACACATTGTTTGCACCTGCTGGCCTACCCAAAGACATCGCTTTGATGCTCAACAAAGAAGTGAATCTGATACTTAAATCGCCTGAAGTACGCGAGAAATTGACATCCTTAGGAATCACTATCACGGGTGGCTCTATCGATTCAGTTGAAAAGCGCATCCCCACTGAAATTGAAAAATGGAACCGCGTTGTCAAAAACGGAAATCTTAAATTTGATTAAACCTAGCTTCGTAAAACAAATCGGGAAACAAAAAAGCACTTAGGTACAAACCTAAGTGCTTTTTATTTGGGAATTTTTGGTGGGCGATGCAAGTTTCGAACTTGCGACCCCTGCAGTGTGAATGCAGTGCTCTACCCCTGAGCTAATCGCCCTTATCCATCGCTGGAAAGAACAATATTATGCCACAGAAATTTCAGTGTTTCGCCAAACTGTTTTGCCACCGCTCGATTTATCGAGTTGCGTCAAAAGATCGGCGTGCTGTACTAACTCTTGCTCTGATGCTGCAATCACGGGCAACTTGAACAAGCTCAGATCAACGACTTCCATCGTCCGCGTTTGTGGGTCTTCGCTCTCCACCTCCATCAACAACGCATCTTGGCCCCGCGTCATGTTGATGTACACGTCGGCCAGCAGCTCCGCATCGAGCAACGCGCCGTGCAAGGTGCGACCCGAGTTGTCGACTTCTAAGCGATCGCACAGAGAGTCGAGCGAGTTGCGCTTGCCCGGGAACATTTCTTTGGCCATCACCAAGGTGTCGGTGATGCCGTCCACAAACGTGGGGAAGCGCGGATGCCCTTGCAGCTCTAACTCTTTGTTCAAAAAGCCAATGTCAAACGGAGCGTTGTGAATGATGATTTCTGCGCCCGCGATGTAAGCCAAGAACTGGTCCACCACTTGCGCGAACTTCGGCTTGTCTTTCAAAAACTCGTTGGTGATGCCGTGCACGCGCAAGGCGTCTTCATGGCTGTCACGCTCGGGGTTCAAATAAATGTGCAAGTTGTTACCGGTCAACTTGCGGTTGAACATTTCCACGCAACCGATTTCAATGATGCGGTCGCCGCCCTCGGCTGACAGACCTGTGGTTTCGGTGTCTAGAAAAATCTGGCGCATGGTCAGTGGTTTTCTTTGGCGTGGTTGATGGTGTATTTGGGGATTTCCACCACCAAGTTTTGTTGGGCCACGATGGCTTGGCAACTCAGCCGTGAATTGGGCTCTAAGCCCCAAGCACGGTCGAGCAAATCGTCTTCGTTTTCATCGACCTCGTTGAGCGACTTGAAACCTTCGCGCACGATGACGTGGCAGGTGGTGCAAGCGCAGCTCATGTCGCAGGCGTGTTCAATGTTGATGTAGTGCTCTAACAGCACTTCACAGATGGTGCTACCCGCTGCGGCTTGAAGCTCGGCGCCATTTGGGCAGAGTTCGGCGTGGGGCAAAATTTTGATGATGGGCATTTAGATGCTTTCGATGTTTTGTCCAGCCAAGGCGTGTTGAATGCCTCGGTTCATGCGTTGGGCGGCGAAGGCTTCTGTGCCCTTGGCCAACGCTTCGGTAATGGCTTCAATGGCTGCTGCGTCTTCTAGCCTTTTAGCGTCCAGCGTGGCTGCCATCAAGGCGTCGATGCGTGTGCGATCTTCGGCTGACAACAAATCGCCGTCGGCTTCCAAAGCGCTTTGCGTGGCCAGCCACATGCGGTCGGCATCCACGCGGGCTTCGACCAAAGCACGCGCTTTGATGTCTTGCTCGGCGGTTTTAAAGCTGTCTTGCAGCATGGCTGCAATTTGGTCGTCAGATAACCCGTACGATGGCTTGACGGTGATGTTGGCTGTGACGCCGCTGAGCTGCTCTAACGCGCCCACGCTCACCATGCCATCGGCATCGACTGTGAAGGTCACACGAATGCGTGCAGCGCCTGCAGCCATCGGGGGAATACCGCGCAGCTCAAAACGGGCCAAGCTGCGGCAGTCAGACACCATGTCGCGCTCGCCCTGCACCACATGCAAAGCCAAAGCGGTTTGGCCGTCTTGGTAGGTGGTGAAGTCTTGCGCCATCGCGGTGGGAATGGTTTGGTTGCGCGGCACGATGCGCTCGACCAAACCGCCCATGGTTTCAATGCCAAGCGACAAAGGAATCACATCGAGCAATAGCAACTCACCATCGGGGTTGTTGCCAGCGAGCTGGTTAGCTTGAATGGATGCACCAAGGGCCACCACTTCGTCTGGGTTGAGGTTGTTCAGCGGTGCGCAGCCCAACAGGTCAGCCACCGCTTGCTGCACTTGCGGCATGCGGGTGGAGCCGCCCACCATGACCACGCCTTGAATGTCGTCTTTGCTGAGCTTGACGTCGCGCAAAGCTTTGCGCACGGCAGACAAGGTGCGTTGGGTCAACGCGGCCGTGGCGGCTTCAAACTCGGCGCGTGTGACGGTGTGGCTCAGTGCGCCGCTGGACAAGGCCACTTCGAACGTGACGCTGTCCTTGGCAGACAAAGCTTCTTTGCAGGCACGCGCTGCCACCAAGACATTGGATTTATCAGCGGGTGTGGCAATGACGCAGCCGGTTTGGGTTTGCACCCAATCGACCAAGGCGCGGTCGTAATCGTCACCACCCAAAGCAGAATCGCCGCCGGTGGCCAACACTTCAAACACACCGCGTGTCAAACGCAACACAGAGATATCAAACGTGCCGCCACCGAGGTCGTACACGGCATACACGCCTTCACTGGCTTGGTCTAAACCATAGGCAATGGCCGCAGCGGTGGGTTCGTTGATGAGGCGCAGGACGTTGATGCCGGCGAGCTGCGCGGCATCTTTGGTGGCTTGGCGTTGGGCGTCGTCAAAGTACGCGGGCACGGTGATGACCGCGCCGTACAAGTCGTCGTTGAAGGTGTCTTCGGCACGGAAGCGTAAGGTGGCCAAGATTTCGGCGCTCACCTCGACGGGTGACTTCTCACCCACGCGGGTTTGAATGGCCAACATGCCGGGCTTGTCGACAAACACGTAAGGCAACTGATCGCGGTTGGCAATGTCAGCCACACCACGGCCCATGAATCGCTTCACAGACACGAGCGTGTTTTGTGGGTCTTCGGCTTGCGAAGCCAAAGCGGCGCGGCCAATTTGTCGACCGTCGTTCTCCAGGTAGCGCACAGCCGAGGGCAAGATGACATGGCCTTCTGCATCTGGCAAACACTCGGCAAAGCCATTGCGCATAGAAGCCACGAGCGAGTGGGTGGTGCCTAAGTCAATACCCACCGCGATGCGTCGCTGGTGCGGGTCTGGGGCTTGGCCAGGTTCGGAAATTTGTAACAACGCCATAGGTGTGTATTGTCGCTTTCAGGAGGCGTCTAGTTGGTCAATTCGGGCTTCGATGTCGTGCAAAAACTTCTCGATGAACATCAGCCCCCTCACCTGCTGCGCGGCAGCAGGTAAGTCATGCGCCGTGTCGATGAGCTGGGCGCATTGCTGCAAGGCCGTTGTGTGGGCTTGCTGCACTTCGTCAAACAAGCCTTCGAGCGCGGCCACATCGGTAGCCTCGTCCATGGCCTCGCGCCATTCCATGTGCTGCATCAAAAATGCAGCGGGCATGGCTGTGTTGTTCTCGGCTTGAATGGGTGCACCGCCCAGTTCGCACAAATAGGCGGCGCGGCGCATTGGGTCTTTGAGGCGTTGGTAGGCCTCGTTGATGCGTACCGACCACTGCATGGCCACGCGTTGCGCGGCGGTGCCTTGAGAGGCAAATTTATCGGGGTGGGCTTCGCGTTGCAAGTCTTTCCAACGTGCATCAAGCTGGGCGCGGTCTTGTGCAAACTGCCCTGGTACGCCGAAGAGTTCAAAGTCGCTGACAGCGAGCTGCGCCGACAACGGCTTGGCCGATTCGTTCACGTGGCGCCCCGCTTTAAGCTATTGAAATTTAAATACGGAACGATTCGCCGCAACCGCAACGGTCGCGTTCGTTCGGGTTCAAAAACTTGAAACCCTCGTTCAGGCCTTCGCGCACGAAGTCAAGTTGAGTGCCGTCGATGTAGGCCAAGCTCTTGGGGTCGATCAGCACCTTCACACCGTGGTCTTCAAAGATCACGTCTTCAGGTTCTTGGTCGTCCACGTACTCCAGCTTGTAAGCCAAGCCCGAACAGCCCGTGGTTTTGACGCCCAAACGCACGCCCACGCCCTTGCCGC
>CANBRM010000096.1 GCA_947371915.1 Comamonadaceae bacterium
CGTGAGGCCGAGCGCTTCACGTCCTACGAGGTGTGATGCCTGAGCACTTTCGCTGTGAACCCTTTAGCTTCAAACGTTTTACCCATGCACTTCTTGCAACTCAACGCGCTGCACTTTGCCTACCCCGACCGGGGCGAGGTGGTGCGCGATGTGAGTTTGCACATCGCACCCGGTGAAATTCATTGTTTGATTGGCCGCAGTGGCTGCGGCAAAACCACGGTGCTCAAACTCGCGGCAGGCTTGCTCACGCCACAACAAGGCCAAGTCCAACTCAAGGGCCAGACTGTGCTGCAACCCACCGCAGACATGGGCTTTGTGTTTCAGTCCCCCACGCTGCTGCATTGGCTCAGCGTGCTCGACAACGTGTTGCTGCCGCTCAGCTTGCATGGGGCCGTCACACCCGCCCAACGCGCGCATGCCGAACAGCTGCTAGCGCAAATGGGCTTGGCAGCTTTGCGCCACGACAAACCCCATCAGCTCTCTGGCGGTCAACAAAGCCGTGTGGCGATTGCCCGCGCCTTGATCACGCGACCTGCGGTGTTGTTCATGGACGAACCCTTTGCAGCACTGGACGCCATCACCCGCGAAGACTTGCAGCGCGACTTTTTGGCGCTCTGCCAAGCGCAAGGCACCGCCGTGCTGTTTGTGACGCACGACATGTCAGAGGCGGTGTACTTGGCCGATCAGATCAGCCTCATGCACGAGGGGCGCATTCAAGCGCCGCTGCACATCGACTTGCCGCGCCCGCGCCAAAGTGCCATGCGCTACACCCCCGCCTTCAACGCGCTGTGCGAACAGCTGCGACACGCCATGGACGCCACGCTGTGATGAAACGCGACGCCGCTCTCTCTGTCGTTTTAGGCCTCGCTTGTTTAGCGGCATGGGAAGCCGCCGTACACGTGGGCCACACCTCGCCCTTGGTGTTGCCAGCACCATCGGTGGTGGCGCAATCACTCTGGCAAGGACTGAACAGCGGCTATTTGTGGCCACACATCGTTCACACGCTGACCGAGGTGGTGTTGGGCTTGTTGCTGGGTGCCTCCATGGGTTTTGTGGGTGGCGTGGTGCTGGGCGAATCGGCCCGCTTGCGCGGCGTGCTCATGCCTTATGTGGTGATCAGCCAAGTGGTGCCCAAGCTCGCGCTGGCCCCGCTGTTCATTGTGTGGTTTGGTTTTGGCATGTTGCCCACGGTGGTGATGACCGCTTTGATTTGCTTTTTCCCCTTGCTCGAAAACACCGCCACCTGCATGCAACAAGTCGATGCCAACAAGCTGGAGCTGTTTCGCATGCTGCGCGCCAGCCCTTGGCAAACCTTGTGGCGCTTGAAGCTGCCTGCGGGCTTGCCCAACATCATGGCGGGCTTGCGCGTGGCCGTGGTGCTGGCCTGGGTGGGCGCGGTGGTGGGCGAGTTCATCGGTGCCAGCCGTGGTTTGGGCGCGTTGATCATTGCCGCGCAAGGCTCGATGGACACGCCGCTGATGTTTGCGGTGCTCACCGTCATCACGGTGCTTGGGCTCATGTTTTACAAAATTTGCGAATGGCTAGAGCGCCGTTTGCTCGGTACCGTTTCAACACTTTCAACAAAGATTTCGTCATGACTTGTCGCAACACTTCGCATACATCTAGCCCTTGGTTGCACCGCCTCACGGCGCATTTAAATGCCGATCTTCGCGCCAACGTCAGCACCAATTTACGCGCCCATCTAAGCGCTCACGCACTAGCCCTTGGCGTCGTTTGCGCCTTGGCGCTCTCTGTCGTCACCCCTACCACGGGCTGGGCACAGACAGCCGCCAAGCTCGACAGAGTGGTGGTGGCGGGTTGGAGCAAGCCCATCACCGAAATCACCAACTTGCTGGTGGAAGAAGACAAAGGCTTTTTCAAAGCCCGAGGCATTGAACTGGGCTACGTGCCGGGTGCGGGCGGCGGCGATGCCCTGCGCAACTTGCTGAGCGGTCAGGCCGACGTAGCCTTCACCGACCCCGGCTCTTTTTTCACCGCGCTAGACAAAGGCGAAAAGCTGCGTGCCATTTATGACATCTACCCACAAAATGTGTTCAACGTGGTGTCGCTCAAATCGCAAAACATCCTCAAACCCGCCGACCTCAAGGGCAAGCGCATTGGCGTGTACAGCTTGGCCAGCGGCACCCGTCAAAACTTGCAAGTGCTGTTGCACCAAGCCGGGTTGAACGAAGCCGACGTGACCGTGGTGGTCACAGGCTTGCTGAACTTTGCGCCGCTGATGCAAGGCCAAGTCGACGCTACAGCCGCCACCGACACCGGCTTGCTGGTGGGCCGCCAAAAAGGGTTGGGCGGCGTGAATGTGATGGAAGTCAAAAACCACCTCAACATTTCCAGTGACTTCTTTGTGGTGCGTGAAGACACGTACCAGCAGAAAAAAGAGGTGCTCAAGCGCTTCTTGCACGCCTACCAAGACAGCGCCAAGTGGATGATGCAGTCACCCGAAGAAGCGGCCAAGCTCGCTGTGAAGTACGCCATCGACGGCCAAAATGCCAGCATGAACTTGGACATCATTCGACTGCGCAACGAGTCCAGCGTGTCGGCCATCACCGACCAACGCGGCTTGGGTGCTTTTGATATGGCTGGCCTGCAAAAAGGTGCCAACGCTTACAAAGCCTTTGGCGTGATTCAACGAGACATCAAAGTCAGCGATGTGGTCAGTCAAGACTTGCTGCCAAGCCATACCCAACCTGTGGCGGCCAGCGCGAACAAAGCCGCAAAAACCCAAGTCACGCCACAAACCAACGCCACAGCTGCAACCTCAAAATGACCCAAACACCCCGCAACTTCGCAGGCCAAGTGGTCTTGGTCACAGGCGCCAGCCGCGGCATTGGCGCTGCCATTGCCAAAGCGTTTGCACGCGAAGGTGCGATGGTGCTCGTGAACTACCTGAACAACCAAGCCGCCGCCGAAGATGTGGTGGCCCAATGCCAGCAGCTCGGCGGCGATGCGTGGGCGCTGTCAGCAGACGTGCGTTCGCCCGAAGCCGTGAACAGCATGCTGGCGCAGGCCTTGCGCGAAACTGGCCGCATCGACGTGGTGGTGAACAACGCGTTCAGCCCCTACACCTTTGACCCCGACCACCGCCAACGTTTTGGCGATGTGCCTTGGCAGTCTTACCAAACGCAATTCGATGGCGCGGTGCATGCGGCCTACAACGTGTGTCAAGCGGTCTTGCCATACTTCAAACAACGCGGGCAAGGCAGCATCATTAACTTGACCAGCGACTTGGTGGACCGCCCCAGCATCGCCTACCACGACTACACCACGGCCAAATCAGCCTTGGTGGGCTTCAGCCGCAACCTAGCCGCCGACTTGGGGCCCTTGGGCATTCGTGTGAATTGCGTGGCGCCGGGCTTGGTCAGCCCCACCGACTCCAGTCGCGCCACCAAAGAATCGGTCAAAGACTTGCTGATCGCGCAGACGCCATTAGGCCGCCTCGCCACACCCGACGACGTGACGGGGCCGGTGCTGTTTTTGGCTTCGGACTGGAGCCGTTTCGTCACCGGTCAGGTGTTGACGGTCGACGGCGGATTGGTGATGCGATGAAGCGGCACGGGCGCAAACCCATGATTCAACGGGCCATGGCCGTGGCCCGTGGTCACGTCTGCACCCTGCGCGATCGCGCCCAAGATGAAGGTGCGCGCCAAGCGCACCGCCTCGCTCAAGTCATGGCCCAAAGCCAAGTGCGCTGCGATGGCCGACGACAAGGTGCAGCCAGTGCCATGCACATTGCGGCTGGGAATGCGCGTGGACGCCAAACGTTGCGAAGGGCCGTTGGTCTGCACCAACAAATCGACCACCTCATCGCCCGCCAAGTGCCCGCCTTTGAGCAACACGGCGTTGGCGCCCATGGCGAGCAAATCTTGCGCGGCGGTGTCCAAGGCTTGGGCATTGGGAATGTCGCGGCCCAAGAGCAAAGCGGCTTCATCCAAATTGGGTGTGATCACGCTGACACGCGGAAACAACTCGCGCACCAACACTTGCACGGTCTCGCTGGCAATCAAGCGGTCGCCGCTGGTGGCAACCATGACGGGGTCGAGCACGACATTCTTGAGTTGGTAATGGTCGATGGCCCAGGCCACCACATCCACAATGCCGGGCGCATGCAGCATGCCGATCTTGATGGCGTCGACGCCGATGTCTTCCACCACGGCCTGAATTTGCGCTTTCAAAAACTCAGCAGGCACGGCGTGAATGCCTTGCACGCCCACCGTGTTTTGCGCGGTCAAAGCGGTGATGGCGCTCATGCCGTAGCAGCCCAAGGCCGCAAAAGTTTTCAAATCGGCTTGGATGCCGGCACCACCGCCGCTGTCAGAGCCAGCAATGGTGAGCACGCGTGCGTAGCGGTAAGAATTGTTCATGGGCGGCATTATCCGCAAATCACAAAGGACCTCATTCAATGAGCGCACAACTTTCAAGCGTGGTGCTAGGCGCGGGCCTGATGGGCCGTTTGCTGGCCCACACCTTGGCGCAACTCGGCCACCACGTGACGGTGTACGAAGCCCAAGGCCCTGATGCCCAAGGTGCGGCGGCGCGTGTGGCGGCGGCAATGTTGGCCCCGTTGGCCGAGTCGGCCATCACCGAATTGCCCGTGGTGCAGATGGGCCAGCACGCGCTCAAGCGTTGGCCCGAGTTGATCGCGCCGTTGTCGGAGCCGGTGTTCTTTCAGCAAAACGGCACGCTGGTGCTGTGGCACCGCCAAGACGCGGCCGAGGCCAAACGGTTTGAACAACTGCTGCACCGCACACAGCAACAACTGCCCAGCTTGCCTGCGGCGCAAACCCTGAACGCAGAAGGTTTGTTGCAGCACGAGCCCTCGTTAGAAAACCGTTTCAACCAAGCCCTGTACTTGCCGGGTGAAGGCCAACTCGACAACCGCCAACTGCTGGCCGCGTTGCTGAAAAGCTTGGAGCAACAAAACGTCGCCCTGCACTGGAACAGCCCCCGCGCGCCCGAAGATTTTCAACCGGGGCTTGCCGGTCAACCCGATTGGGTGTTCGACTGTCGCGGCTTGGGCGCACGCACCGAATGGACCCAACTGCGCGGCGTGCGCGGTGAGGTGATTCGCTTGCACGCGCCCGAAGTCACGCTGGAGCGTCCCACCCGTTTGATCCACCCCCGCTACCCCATTTACATCGCGCCCAAAGAAGACCATGTGTTTGTGATCGGCGCGACCGAGATTGAGACCGAAGATTTATCGCCCGCCAGCTTGCGCTCAACGTTGGAATTGCTCAGCGCCGCCTACACCGTGCACAGCGGTTTTGCCGAGGCGCGCATCCTGGAGGTCGCCACCCAAGCCCGCCCGACCTTGACCGACAATTTGCCGGCCATCCGCTGTTTGGGCGAGCGCACTTTGCAGATCAACGGCCTGTACCGCCACGGTTTTTTGATCTCGCCCGCCATGCTCGACGTGGTGATGGAATGGGTGCAACACCACACCACCCAGTTGGCCGAGCAATTCCATTTGAAGTTTGAACATGTCTAACACGACCCTCGAAGTGCTGATCAACCAAGCACCGTACACCTTGCCGCAAGGCGCCACACTGGCCGATGCCGTGGCAGTGTCTGGCATTCAGCCACCCTTTGCAGCCGCTGTGAATCTGCAGTTTGTGCCACGCGGGCAATATGCAGCGCACGCGCTATGTGACCTCGACAAAATTGAATTAATCTCCCCCATCACAGGCGGATAAATAGACCATGACCACACCCACACTTCACGCCGACCCACTCACGCTGTACGGTGAAACATTTCAAAGTCGCTTGATGCTGGGCACCTCGCGCTACCCATCGCCTAGCGTGTTGCTGCAGGCCATCGAAAGATCGCAACCGGCCATGCTGACCGCCTCGCTGCGCCGCCAAACCGGCAGCGGTGGTGAAGCCTCGCAAAGTTTTTGGAACCTGCTGCGCGAAGCCAAGGTGCCGGTGTTGCCTAACACCGCCGGTTGCCACAGCGTGCAAGAAGCTATCACCACGGCCGAGATGGCGCGTGAGGTGTTTGAGACCGACTGGATCAAACTCGAACTCATTGGCGACGACTACACCTTGCAACCCGACACGCTGAACTTGCCCGAGGCAGCCAGCCGCTTGATCAAGGCCGGCTTCAAAGTGCTGCCCTACACCACCGACGATTTGGTGCTGTGCCAACGCTTGGTCGATGTGGGTTGCCAAGCCGTCATGCCATGGGCTGCACCCATCGGTACGGGCAAAGGCCCCATCAACCCGCACGCCTTGCGTACCCTTCGTGACCGCTTGGATGTGCCCATGATCGTGGACGCGGGCTTGGGCCTGCCCTCGCACGCCTGCCAAGTGCTGGAGTGGGGCTTTGACGCCGTGCTGCTCAACACCGCCGTGGCCTTGGCGCAAGACCCCGTCAGCATGGCCGGTGCTTTTGCCGATGCCGTGAATGCCGGGCGCGCCGCCTACCGCTCGGGCGCGATGCAAGCGCAAGACAGCGCCCAGCCCAGCACGCCCGTGCTCGGCACACCGTTTTGGCACCAAGCATGAGCTTGCACATGAGCACAGCACAAGACATCGCCCAAGCACTGGCCACGCAACACGCGGCCATGCTGGCGGGTGATGCCTCGTCCTACGCACAAGCCGTGCACACCAACGATGCGACGCTCAGCACACAAAGCGCAGGCGTGCTGCAAGGCTGTCGCATGCTGGGATTCTTAGAGCATGACGCGCAGTGCGTGGCGCAAGCTTGGGGCCTACAAACGAAACGCACAGGTCAGTTCTCGGTGAATGACTGGCCTTGCACACCGCAAGATTTCGGCATTGCACCCGCGCCCCGTGCCCACGCATTTCCCACCTGCCCTCACGCGCTGGGCCTTTACGCCGTGCTGCCCGACGCCCAATGGGTGGGTCGCATGGCGCGTGCCGGTGTGCCCACAGTACAACTGCGCTTCAAGTCAGAAGACGCAACAGCCATTCGCCAGGAAGTCCGCGCCGCGGTTCAAGCCGTTCAAGGCACAGGCGCCCTTTTGTTCATCAACGACCACTGGCAAATCGCCATCGATGAGGGCGCTTACGGCGTGCACCTGGGCCAAGAAGACATGGACGATGCACCGATTGAAAAAATACGTGCCGCTGGACTGCGGCTGGGTTTGAGCACACATGGCTATGCCGAAATGCTGCGTGCCGATGCGGTCAGCCCCAGCTACATCGCTTTAGGCGCGGTGTTTCCCACCACCCTCAAACGCATGCAAACGGCACCACAGGGCACAGGTCGCTTGTATGCCTACGCCAAACTCATGCAGCACAGCCCGTTGGTGGCCATTGGCGGCATCGATGAAGCGCGCATTCCTGTGGTGATGCAAAGCGGCGTGGGGTCCATCGCCGTGGTGCGCGCGATCACAGGAGCCAACCACCCAGAAGCCGCTGCACACACTTTGCAAGACTTGATGCGATGAAACCCTGCGCACAACACCACGCCCTCCACCACGTTCACAGCGCAACAGCCGTGGCGTTAGCCCTGCTTTTGAGCACGGGCTTGGGTTCTGGTTTGGCTAGTGCGCAGACGGCCTTGGACGAAGTCACGGTCACCGCACAACCGCCGTTGGGTGTTTCTGGGTTTGACGATGTTCCTGCGTATGCCTTGCCTCTGAGCGTCAGTACCTTTTCTCAAACCGACTTGCGCGACATCGGTGCGCAACGCGTCAGTGATGCGATGCTGCTCGACGCCTCTGTGAGCGAGAGCTACAACTTGCCCGCCTACTGGGACCAGCTCAGCGTGCGTGGGTTCACTCTGGACAACCGCTACAACTTCCGACGCGATGGCTTGCCTATCTCCGCGCAAACCATCATCGGGCTTGAAAACAAAGAACGCATCGAACTGCTCAAAGGCACCAGCGGCATACAAGCAGGCACCAGTGCGCCGGGTGGCTTGGTGAATTACGTGGTCAAGCGCCCCCCCATGCGTGACACCCAAAGCATTCGCAACGTGACGCTGAGTTACGGACCTGGCGACACCCGATCAATGGCCCTCGACTTGGGGCAGCGATGGGGGGAAGAAGCAGAATTTGGCTACCGATTTAACGTGGCGCACACCGATCTGAACCCCACCATTCGAGACACCCGTGGTCAGCGCGACTTAGTGGCGCTGGCCCTAGATTGGCGCCTCGATGCAAACAATCGTGTGGAATGGGAGTTTGAGCAAAGCCACGTTGAACAAATTGGTGTGAACTTTTACAGCCTGTTGGGCAGCGGCACCAACGCCCTGCCCGCCCCCGTGGACGGCACGCGCAACATCACCCGCCAACCCAACTCACGACCCGGTGTGTTTGATGGGCTCACTGGCAGCGTGCGTTTCAAACATCAACTCGACAACAACTGGCTTTGGACCACGCAATACGGCGTTCAACTGCTGCGAGCAGATGATCGATTGGTGTATGCCGCAGGTTGCAGCGCGACGATGACCGATCGTTTTTGTGCCAATGGCGATTTCCAGATTTACGACTACAACACCGAGAACGAACGGCGGCACAACCAAGCGGT
>CANBRM010000097.1 GCA_947371915.1 Comamonadaceae bacterium
CATTGAGTATCTTGAATTTTTGCTGAATGGCACTCAAAAAATCACAGAGAAGAAGGACAAGCGCGGCCGAAAACCTGTTTATCCAAACCTGATTTGGAAAGTGTTGCAAGACAACAATGGTCGTGCAACGCGACAAGCCATTCTTGAAGCTATCAAAAAAGAACCTTCTCAAGCCCTCAAAAGTTTCAACCCTACGTCGGTGATGAACGCCGTAGCAAAGATGGTGAACACAGGCTTGCTGCATGAAATGCTTGATGGATCAGTAAGCACATAACTTGCATTCATTTAATTCATGAAATAAAAGTCATCTAAGTCATTGATTTATAGAGGAGAAATGCAAATACGGAAAACACCCCGATTTGTAGTTGCTGGCATCAACAAACTCGAAGCATCACCAACCCACCTAAAGGTTTTAAATGCTTGCCAACACTCAAATCACGCCACTAGCTCAGGAGTTGCGCACAGCTGTCACAACTCGTGAAGCTGCAATCCACCTGAACCGCGCCCAACAAACGCTTCGAATTTGGGCCCTTAGTGGAAATGGACCCGTCCAACCGTTACGCATCCAAGGAAGGCTGGCATGGCCAGTGGCTGAACTGCGTCGTGTCTTGGGGGTTGCGTCATGAGCATCGCAGCCACCAACTTAGCGTGGGCCGAGAGTGTGCATCCGGCATCGAAAAAATTGGTGTTGCTTTGCCTAAGCCACATGCTCAACGGGCAGACAGGTCAACTAAATCCCAGCGTACGCACGATTGCTAAATTTTGCGGGCTGAGTGAAAAGCAAACGCGCAGGTTAATTCACGACCTGGTGGCAGATGGGCTTTTGTATGTGGTCGCAAACCATGTGGATGCATTTTCAAAAACAACACGTAGTTATCGATTGAACTTTGCGGAGGCCACGGACACGTCCACAACAAACGTCACTCCTTTCACCGACAACACCCCTCCCTCTCAAGGGGATTCCCCCCTCCCTCCTGTGGGCACAGACCTCTCCCATGGATGTCCATCACAACTCCCACCGGCGGGAGCCAATAGGGAAAGAACGGGAACTGAATCGGAATTGAACTTGAATAAAGCGCAAAAGCGCACGGAATCGATGGCCTGCCCTCAAGAAGTTGCCCAAGACGTTTGGCGTGATTTTATTGAAATCCGAAAAGCAAAGCGAGCGCCGCTGACTCGGACAGCTTTGGCCGGGATTCAATGCGAAGCGGATAAGGCAGGTCTGACGCTAGAAGCGACGCTTTCGCTGTGCTGCGCCCGAGGCTGGCAATCGTTCGCGTCTGGATGGGTGAAAGCTGGTGCTAACGACGCCGTTAAAAACAACATGAGCTTTCGAGAGCGTGATGAATTGGCAAAGCGCAAGGCATGGACAGAAATGACGGGGCGTGCATGGCCGACAGATGACGGTGAAGCAGACGCACGGCGAACGATTGATGTCACTCCCAAGTGCAGGGAGATCAGAGCATGAGCATGGCCACAAAATCAATCGACGGCCTCTTTGAAAAGCTAAGCCTGACCTACGGTGCGGCGTGGGGTCGCAAGTGGGAGGGATTGCCCATCGGTGATGTGAAGTCGCTTTGGGCCCACGAACTGGCCTCCTACAACAACAACTCGGATGCAGTGGAATGGGCCCTTGAAAATCTGCCCGAGGCATGCCCCAATGTCATCGAGTTTCGTAATCTTTGTCGCAAGGCCCCAACAGTCGAATTGCCACGACTGCCTGAACCAAAGGCAAACCCAGAGCGGATTAAGGCCGAGGTAGCCAAGTTTTTCGAGGTGAAAGCTGCCGTGAAGTCGGCGTCTGTCGCGGTGAATGATGGGCGTGATTGGGCACGCAAAATTATTGCGCGTAGCAACGCTGGTGAAACCTTGAACAGATGCACGCTGCGATTCGCCAAAGAGGCACTTGGTATATCAAAGACTTGATCATCGAAGACCAATTTATAAACCATGCGCTAGGGTGAACTCAATGAAGTTTTCTGCTGAAAAAATATTGCCCGAAATCGGCAAATCCAAACGAGGTGGCGCGCGGTCGAACTCTGGCGGTGCACGGATCGGAGCTGGCAGACCAGCAGGTCGTCCGAACAAGGTGACAGCCAGCGTGCGGGAAGTGGCGCAGACATTCACCGAAGAAGCAGTTCAAACGCTCGCATCGGTTATGCGTGATACCTCCGCGCCAGCCGTTGCACGAGTGAGCGCTTGTAACGCGATTTTGGACCGAGCGCATGGCCGACCGACACAAGGCGTTGAACTTGAAATCGACAATAAAGCTTTCAGCCCGGCTGAAATACTTGATCTGGAAAACCTATATGAAACAGCCAAACGTAATGGCGTTTGGATCAAACAAAAAGCTGAGATGCAAGAGCGTAAGCGCCGCTTGAATGCAGAGACCAGCCAATAAAAAAGGCCACCGTTTAACGGGTGGCCTTCACATCACAAGTTCTACGCTCGCCACAGGGTTTAGCCTGCCGCGCAGGGAGTTGCTGTCTTCAGCTTTCACAACGGAGGTACTACGTCGCCGTAGCCCACCTAGACAGGACCCAGCGAAACCTGGGTCAGATGTACTCCAAGAGAGTGAATTTAGTTTAGCGCGGATGCCCTGAAAAAAAGGAAGTTGCGCAATCGATTTGATGGACGAAAAGAGAAAGGCCGCAATGAATGCGGCCTTTCGACACCATGAGTTCTTGGCGCCTCATCGGCGCAATGCCGACCGCTATCCAAGGTACCCACTGTCTTCAGCTTTCGCAACGTGGGGTACTGTGTCACCACAGCCCGCCTTGACAGAACCCTTTCGGGTCAAGTGCCCTCCAAGAGAGTGAGGCTAGTTTAGCTTTTAAGCGGAAAAATGGGGCCCGTTGGTCAGATTTCTCCAAACGGGCGACTCTCAATCTAGAAGAAAGCTTGGATGTAGTGGAGCTTGGTAAGCCTGATCTTTCCCCACCACCCTCAACTGAGAGCGGATATAAGTCTAGCGCGGCTGTGCGGGAAAAAGGGAAGTTGCGCAATCGATTCAATGCGCAAAAGTTGCAGCGACAGCCTCCGCGAAAAAGGTGCCCAAGCCCATGAACGAGTCAGAGCGAGGGCTTTAACGTCACTGGGTCCACCTGCCACCGGCGTACTGGGTGGGGGTCCGCTGTCTTCACTGGTTGACCAGAACGGAGGTACTGTGTTTCCACAGCCCACCTGGACAAAACCCTTTCGGGTCAGACGAGTTCCACGAGAACCAAGACTGCCAATTGGTCGTGCCGGTCAATCACACGATTTGCTACAACTGCCGACACATCCGGGTGCGGGCGATTGGTCAAAGCTCCTGTCCCAGCCTCCGCCGAGCATCCCAAAAGGCCAATGGAATATAGCGTATTTGGCTTATAGGCACCACGATGGATGGCCCATGAGGGTCATGATGTGCCCCCACACCCGCCTGAGCGTAAATGACAGCCTTTTCGGCAAAACGAAGACGTGTGCGCAAAGGGGCATCGAAGGCCCTTAACTTGGTACTGGTGGCTACATGGTGGCTACATGAGCCCGAAAAGCGAAACGCCCTAGAAACCAAAAAGGTCGCTAGGGCGCATGGATATTGGGGTGGCTGATGGGGCTCGAACCCACGACAACAGGAATCACAATCCTGGACTCTACCAACTGAGCTACAGCCACCGTAGAGATGAAATTATAACCTAGCTACTTTGATTTCTGCCTTAAATTTTTCTTTTAATGCGCGGTAGTAAGCCAACCCTTCTGCAGAAGCCCACCACTGCGCATATTGGGCACGCTCGCGGGCCCGATTTTGTGCGGCATCACGCGGCACGATCTTCTCAACCTTCACGACGGCGTAGCCACTGGTGCCCAGATCCACACCGATCCAAGCAGGCAAAGATTGGGTGCTGGCGCGCAAGGCGGCCTCGATCACTGCGGGTGAAAGCTGCTGCTTTTCTTCGCGCGAAATCACAATGGGTGCTGAGAGCTTGGCAGCCTCTGGTGCAGCTTTCCATTCGGTCAGTTTTGCAGCGCCCTCTTGACGCGCACGTTCTGCCGACTGAATGGCTTTGACTTGTTCCAACACGCGTGCTTTCACTTCGTCCAGCGGCAAAGTGCGTGCTGGGCTGTGCTGTGTGATGCGTGCAGCAGCCAACACGTTGGCACCCAGGTCAACTGCTTCGGTATTGCGCTTTTTCTCAATCGAATCTGCAGAGAAGATAGACGCCAAAAACTTTGGATTGGCGAGCACGCTGGTACCTGCTGCAGGCGAAGCATCGCGGGTCAAGCCTGTGGCCTGTTGAATCTCAAGTTTCAAGCGCTCGGCTGCAGGCTTCAAGCTGTCAGACTGCTCGTACACCATGTTGGTGAACTGCTCTGCAGCTTCAGCAAACTTGCGTTGGGCCAATTGGCGGCGCACATCAACTTCTAAGCTCGCACGCTGCTCTTCAAAGCTCTTTTGCTTGGGCTGCTTGATATCGGTCAAACGGATGATGTGAAAACCAAACTCGGTTTCTACAACACCACTTGTCTCGCCCTTTTTCAAGGCAAACGCGGCCTCTTCAAAAGGTTTCACCATGGCGCCACGGCCAAAGAAATCGAGGTCACCGCCTTTGGCCGCAGAACCCGTATCTTGTGAATTTTTACGGGCCAAGTCAGCAAACTTGTCTGGCGACTGTTGCACAGCAGCCAACAACTCTTGCGCTTTGGCACGCGCTTTGTCGCGCTCAGCGGCTGGAGCGGCTTTGTCCGCATTGATCAAAATATGGCTGGCACGACGCTCTTCTAAGCCTGCCAAGCGCGACAGGTTTTGTTCGTAATAGCTTTTGAGTTCAGCCTCAGGCACCACGATGCCTTTTTGGACCGATGCCAAATCTAAAACAACATATTCAACGTCAGCACGTTCCACCGATTGAAACTGCTCGGCATGCGACTTGTAATAAGCCTCCAAATCGGCGTCAGTCGGTTTGATCTGTGAGGCGTAATCCGCAGTAGCAAAACGCGCCACCTGAACTTGGCGTTGCTCGTAAAACGCGTTCAAGGTCACGTTGGCCAAGGCGGGAGGCGAAAAGCTCGTCACACCCACACCCGACATCACTTGACGCGACGCCAAATCGCCACGCACTTGGGCTTCAAACATCTCAGGCGTCATGCCTTGGCTACCCAACAGTTGGCGATAGCGCTCGATGTCCAAGGTGCCATCCGCACGGCGCAATGCTGCAATGTTGGGGTTTTGTTGTAACTCGCCGGCCAAGCGTTGGTCGCTTACGCCCAAATGCAACTGGTCTGCAGCGACTTGCAGCAAACGGTCGCGCACCATGCGCTCCAAAGTGCTGTATTTGGCTTCAGGCGTATCAAAGAGTTTGATGTCGGCATTGGGCATGGAACTGCGCATGCGGTCCACTTGCACACGATGCGCGTTGTCCCACTCGGCTTGCATGATGTCCACGCCATTCACGGTAGCAACAGGCGCCCCTTTTTCACGCGAACGGTTGTAGCCTTCCAAGCCAAACAAAACAAAGGAAGGAAAAATCAACAGGAACAGTAAAAACTGCATGATCCTGGTGTGCTGGCGGACAAAATCAAACATGCTATGAACCCGATGTGATTCTTGGTAACAATAAAAAAGGCGAACATGTGTTCGCCTTTACTTTTGTGGTGGTGGGCGCTGACGGTCTCGAACCGCCGACCTACTCCGTGTAAAGGAGCCGCTCTACCAACTGAGCTAAGCGCCCCACCGATTCAAAATTAATTCAACGCGTCTTTCAGACCTTTGCCTGGACGGAACTTAGGCACTTTAGCAGCTTTGATTTTGATCGCGTCGCCGGTGCGTGGGTTACGGCCTGTGCGAGCAGCACGTTTGCCAACGGCAAATGTACCAAAACCCACCAAAGAAACAGTGCCGCCCTTTTTCAAGGTTGTTTTCACGGCGCCAATGATCGACTCGAGCGAGCGCGTGGCTGCAGCCTTCGAAATGTCTGCATGCTTAGCGATGTGCTCAATCAGTTCAGTCTTATTCACAAAAATCCCCTCTCATCGAGATGTGATGTTGATCGGTTGTCACAGCAGGTAAATCTGATAAGTCAGATCATCAGATTTTGTCTGTCAACGCTGCCGCATTTTCTTTCACGTTACCCAAAGCATTCGAGCTTTCAGCGGCGGGCGTGTCAAGCTGACAAGCCCCTGCAGAGCAACTAGGAAGCGGATTCTAGTCTGTTTTTAAAGCGATTTTGTAGGTATCACATGACACGTACAACTCACAAAACCTCAGCAATTGCACGACCGACATCAGAAGTACTACCTTTACCACCGATATCAGGTGTTTTGGGCGCACCACTGTTCGGGGCCAGCACTTTTTCGATGGCTGCCAAAACGGCATCATGCGCGTCTTTGTAGCCTAAGAATTCAAGCATCATGGCGCCGCACCAAATCTGGCCAATGGGGTTGGCAATGCCTTTGCCCGCGATGTCGGGTGCCGAACCGTGGACAGGCTCAAACAGCGACGGGAACTTGCGGTCTGGGTTCAAGTTCGCGCTGGGTGCAATGCCAATCGTGCCGGTGCATGCGGGGCCCAAGTCGCTCAAGATGTCGCCAAACAAGTTGCTGGCCACCACCACGTCAAAGAAGTCTGGGCGCTGCACAAAGTGCGCCGTCAAGATGTCGATGTGGAACTTGTCGACGTTGATGCCTGGATAGTTCTTGGCCATCTCCACCACGCGCTCGTCCCAATATGGCATGGTGATGGCGATACCGTTGGATTTGGTCGCGCTGGTCAAATGCTTTTTAGGACGGGTCTGGGCCAGCTCGAATGCAAACTTCAACACGCGGTCAACGCCAATGCGCGACATCACAGTTTCTTGCATCACGATTTCACGTTCGGTGCCTTGGTACATCCGGCCACCGATGCTGGAGTACTCGCCTTCGGTGTTTTCGCGCACGATGTACATGTCGATTTCACCGGGCTGGCGTGGCGTGCCATCACGGCGCACCACCGGCGCGATGATGCCGGGCATCAAACGGGCTGGGCGCAAGTTGATGTACTGGTCAAACTCGCGGCGGAACATCAACAACGAGCCCCACAGCGAGACATGGTCTGCAATTTTTTCGGGCCAACCCACAGCGCCAAAATAAATGGCGTCGTGGCCACCGATTTGGTCTTTCCAATCGTCGGGCAGCATCTTGCCGTGCTTCTCGTAGTAGTCCCAGCTGGAGAAGTCAAAGTGATCGAACTGCAAATCGATGCCAAATTTGCGCGCAGCAGCCTCCATCACGCGAATGCCTTCGGGCATCACTTCTTTGCCAATGCCATCTCCGGCGATAACGGCAATGCGATGTTTTTTACTCATGAAATGCTCCTTGAAATTAAACAGTGAAAAAAGTTTGAGCCTCAGCGATCACCCGCTCGGGTGCCTCTTCAGCCAAATAGTGTCCGCACGGCAAAGCGTGCCCTGAAACATCCTGTGCGCGCTCACGCCACAGTGACAACACATCGAAACAGCGCGCCACCGCGCCATGTTCGCCCCACAGCACGCGCAGCGGTTGGGTCAATTTTCGCCCTGCCGCCACATCGGCGCGGTCGTGCACCAAGTCAATCGTGGCGCTGGCTCGGTAGTCTTCGCAAATTGAGACAGAGGTGCCCGCCAATTCCGCACAACGTGCGTACTCGGCCAAAGCTTCTGGGGCAAAAGCAGCCAAGCCCGCATGACGGCTGCCCATCACGCTGCGCACATAGTGCGAAGGCCCCGCGTCCAGCAAGGCCTCAGGCAACGGTGCGGGCTGAATCAAAAAGAACCAATGCCAATACGCACGCGCAAACGCTTCGCTGGTGTGTTCGTACATGCCCAAAGTCGGCGCAATGTCGAGCAACATCAAACGCTGCACGGCCTGCGGGTGGTCCACCGCCAAACGATGCGCCACACGCGCGCCGCGGTCATGGGCCAACACATCGAAACGATCGAAACCTTGCTGCTGCATGACAGCCAGCGCATCCAACGCCATTTCGCGTTTGCTGTGGTTCACATGCTCGGCGTCGGCTGGGGGACGGGCTGAATCGCCATAACCGCGCAAGTCCATCAGCACCACGCGCCGCGTTTTCGCCAGCTCGGGCGCGACACGATGCCACATCACCATGCTCTGCGGATGGCCATGCAACAACAACAGTGGCGGGCCCTCCCCGCCTACTCGGCTGTGCAGTTGCACGCCGTTGCGTTCTACGGTGAGGGCTTGGAATGAATTCAACATGCTGAAAGCTTACCGCTCAAAAAAGCAATAATCGAGCAATTGATTATTTCTATTTAGGCAACAGTTGGACCGTTCAGATTTAGAGTTGGTGTTGGCCGTCAGGCTGCACGGCAGTTTGGTCAAAGCAGCGCGCGCCCTGCAACTGGCCCCGCCGGTGGTCACCAAACGGCTCTCCGCGCTTGAGAGCCACTTAGGCGTACGTCTGTTTCAACGCACCACCCGGCGCGTCA
>CANBRM010000098.1 GCA_947371915.1 Comamonadaceae bacterium
CATTTGGTGCGTTTTTTCACCTCGCCGGCTGTGGCCAACATCGTGCGAGCGACAGGCTTAGACCCAGCAACCGTGCGTTGACATTGATAATGGCGGCATGACTGCTGCCACACCACTTCTCCAAACCACCCCACTCAAAGGGGTGCGCGTCTTAACCCTTGCCCTGAATTTGCCCGGCCCCGCTGCCGTCATGCGATTGCAGGCCATGGGCGCAAAATGCACCAAGCTTGAGCCCTTACCGCCTGCCGGCGGCACGACCTCAGACCCGATGGGGCTCTACAAACCCGAAGCCTACGCGGTGATGCACCAAGGGGTGAAGGTGGTTCAGGCTGATTTGAAGTCCGAACGCGGCCAAGTGGCGCTGCACAAACAACTGGCGCAAACAGATGTTTTGATCACGTCGTTTCGCCCCTCGGCCCTGAAAAAACTGGGGATGAACTGGGCGGATTTGCACCGCGCCTACCCCTCTTTGTGCCTGATCAGCATCGTGGGCTCACCCGGAGAACGTGCCGAGGAGCCTGGCCATGACTTGACCTATTTGGCCGAAAACCACTTGGTGACAGGGCTCGATTTGCCTGCCACCTTGTATGCCGATATGGGCGGCTCGTTGCTCACCACTGAAGCCGTGCTGCAAGCTTTGCTGCTTCGTCAGCGCCCAGGACGTGGCCATGGCAAAGGCGTGTTTCAAGAGATCGCGCTCAGCGATGCAGCGGCCTATTTGGCACTGCCGCGCACCTGGGGCTTAACCACGCCACAAGGTGATGTGGGCGGCGCACACGCAGGCTACAAGATCTACCCTTGCAAAAACGGGCGTGTGGCCGTGGCCGCTTTAGAACCGCACTTTGCCGCTCGTTTGTGTGAGGCAGCAGGCCTAGACGCAACCGCTGCCAAGCAGATGCAGAAAAAGGCAACGCACGAGGCCTTGGCCGCCTTCTTTTTCACCCAAACGCGTCAACAGCTCGACCGCTTGGCCGCAAGCAAAGACATTCCGCTGCATTCGCTGGCGCGTTAACCCAAGGCTGAGCTTAGCGCGCCATCACAGCGCGCTTTGCGCCCCAGAAGTTTTAGCTCAAATGGCGCAAGGGGTGCGCGCTGCTGGGCCAAGGGCTTTCAAAAAAAGGCAGCACCATGTCGGGTGTGATTTCTTCAATGCGACTGGGCTGCCACTTTGGTTGACGATCTTTGTCGACAGCCAAGGCGCGAATGCCTTCCACGGTTTCGCTGCTCACACCACGTCGGGCCAGATGATCGGTATTGAAACAATGGCGCACCAAGTCGCGCTCCATTCGTAAATCTTCGGCCAAGCTCAAGCCTCGGCCACGACGCACCAGCTCTAAGCTGACGTGCAGCATCAAGGGTGAACGGTGACGTAAGGCATCCAAGGTCTGGCTGGCCCATTGCCCATCGAGCACTTGAGATTCAGATTGCACTTGGGATTGCGCTTGTGTTTGCAGCGCTTGCACCATGTCTGTGACGGTGGGCAAAGAAAACACAGTATCGATGGCGGGGTCTTGCCAAACGGGTCGTAGAGTGGATGCCGCTTGCGTGGTGGCCTGCGTTTGCTCACGCAACCAAGTCACCATCGCGGCGGCATCGGACCAATTCTTGTCGGACAAGCCCTGCCACAAAGCGGGCAAGTCAGCGGACGCGGCGCAGGCATCGGCCAAGCCCACGGTCAAGGCTTCGCCACAGCGCATCACCTGCCCTGTCAAGGCCAAATACTCGCCCATGGCACCGGCACAGCGGCTTAAAAAGTAGCCTCCGCCCACATCGGGAAACAAGCCGATATGGGTTTCTGGCATGGCCATTTGCGTGCGCTCCGTCACGATGCGCAACGCCGCCCCTTGACTCACACCCATGCCACCGCCCATGACGATGCCATCCATGAAGGCGATGTAGGGTTTGGGGTAGTTGTGAATCAGATGGTTGAGGTTGTATTCCTCGGTGAAAAAGTCTTCCAAACTCGCATCGCCAGACAGCGCGGCTTTGTGAAAGTAGCGAATATCACCGCCTGCACAAAAAGCGCCAAAAGGCCCCTCTTTGTTGCTGCCGCGAATGGCAACGGCCCAAACTTGCGGGTCGTTTTGCCAGGTCTGCAACACATGGGTCAACTCACGCACCATGGCCAACGACAAGGCATTCAAAGCCTTGGGACGGTTCAAAGTGATCAGTCCTACGTGGCCCACACAGTGGTGTTGCACATCTTCGGTATAGAGGTTCATGTCTTTTTATCTCCAGTCGTTAATCGTTGGGTCCACCAAGCATTGAGCAACAAAGCCAACAACACCAAGGCACCCCCACTGAGCACTTGCGAACTCGGGACTTCGTTCGCCCCCAACCAAGCCAAAGCGATGCCAAATAGCACTTCAAGCAAAGCCAGCAAAGAAATTTCGGGGGCTGGCAACACGCGTGCGCAGATGACCAACAACACGCAGGGCACGGCCAACTGCACCAAGCCCAACAAGGCCAGCCATGCCACATCAGCGCCACTGGCTTGCAGCGGCCATGCCAATGGCAACGTGCACAAGGCAGACAGCACAGCGCCCACCAACACGGCTGGCACCATGTCCACCGATTCACCATGGGTTTGAGCGTGTTGGACCACACTCCAATTCACCGCAGCGGCCGTGGGCACCAACAAAGCCACCCATGTTCCCCACGGCGATGTATGGGCGCCCGTCCCTGTGGATGGCAGCGCAAACATCCACGCCATGCCAACGCCTGCCAAGACGATGGACCACCACGTGCGGAGCGCAATGCGTTGCGCAAAGAAAATGCGGGCCACCAAGGCCGACAACAACGGCCCCACTGCCATGGTGATCAACACCTCGGCCACGGGTGCCAACGTGAGCGCCACCATGAAGGCCGTGAACATCACCGCCCAGCACACCCCACTCAGCCACAAGACACGCGGGGCGTAAAAAAGCCGAGAGAAAAACTCTCGGCCTTGATAGAGGGGCAAGATCACCAGCAGTGAAACCACGGTGAAAAAGCTCCGCCAGAACGTGACCTCAAAACTTTGGGCACTTTCTAGCTGGCGTGTGACGATGCCCGCGATGGACCAGAGGGCGGTGACGCCCACCATGGTCCACATTGCACGGGCATGCGTCCAACGCATCAGCTTGGCTGCTTACTTGTTGCGCTTGCGTTCGCTTTCGGTCAAGAAACGCTTACGCAGACGCACGCTCTTCGGTGTGATTTCGACCAACTCGTCGTCTTCGATGAATTCCACACCGTATTCGAGTGTGAGGTCAATCGGAGGCGTGATCTTGATCGCGTCTTCTTTACCGGACACGCGGAAGTTGGTCAGCTGCTTGGTACGTGTGGCGTTGACCACCAAGTCGTTGTCACGGCTGTGGATACCCACAATCATGCCTTCGTACACGGGGTCGTTCGCCTTGACGAACATACGGCCGCGGTCGTCCAACTTGCCCAACGCGTAGGTGAAGATTTCACCGTCGTCCATGGAGATCAACACACCGTTCTTACGGCCGCCGATGTCACCTTTGTGTGGCTCGTAGCTGTCAAAGATGTTGGAGATCAAACCGGAACCACGTGTCAAGTTCAAGAACTCGTTGGTGAAACCAATCAAACCACGCGCTGGGATACGGTATTCCAAACGCACACGGCCACGGCCATCGGGTTCCATGTTCACGAGTTCGCCTTTGCGCTCGCCCAAGGCTTGCATCACGCCGCCTTGATGGGTTTCTTCGATGTCAGCGGTCACCATCTCGATCGGCTCGTGACGCACACCGTCGATGTCGCGGAACACCACGCGTGGCTTAGACACAGCCAACTCGTAGCCTTCGCGGCGCATGTTTTCCAACAAAATGGTCAAGTGCAATTCGCCGCGACCCATAACTTCGAAGATACCTTCTTCGTCGGTCTCTTTGACGCGCAAGGCCACGTTGTGTTGCAGTTCTTTTTGCAGACGGTCCCAGATTTGACGGCTGGTGACGAACTTGCCTTCACGGCCAGCCAAGGGGCTGGTGTTCACGCAGAAGTTCATGGTCAGTGTGGGCTCGTCCACTTTCAACATGGCCAAAGGTGCAGGGTTGGCAACGTCGGTCACAGTCACGCCGATGTTCAAGTCAGCAATACCGTTGATCAACACGATGTCGCCAGGACCGGCTTCAGTCACTTGCACGCGGTCCAAACCTTGGAACTTGAGCACTTGGTTGACACGGCCTTTGATGGCTTTGCCGTCTGGGCCTTCCATGACCACCACATCCATTTGGGGCTTGATGGTGCCTTGGCTGATACGGCCCACGCCGATACGACCGACGAAAGTCGAGAAGTCGAGCGCAGAAATTTGCAATTGCAAAGGTGCGGCAGGGTCACCTTTTTGTGGAGGAACGTGCTTCAACACGGTGTTGAACAAGGCCGACATGTCAGGGCCCCACTGCTCGCCAGGGGTACCTTCTTCCATCGACGTCCAACCGTTGATGCCTGAGGCGTAGACCACGGGGAAATCGAGTTGTTCGTCGGTCGCACCGAGTTTGTCGAACAAGTCGAAGGCGGCGTTGACCACGAAGTCAGGACGGGCACCCGGCTTGTCCACTTTGTTGACCACCAAAATGGGGCGCAGACCCAAGGCCAAAGCCTTCTTGGTCACGAAACGCGTTTGAGGCATAGGGCCTTCTTGTGCGTCGATCAACAACACCACACCGTCCACCATGGACAAAGCGCGTTCAACTTCGCCACCAAAGTCCGCGTGACCGGGGGTGTCGACGATGTTGATGTGGGTACCTTCCCAGCTCACGGCGCAGTTCTTGGCCAGAATCGTGATGCCACGCTCGCGTTCGATGGCGTTGTTGTCCATCACGGTGTCGACCACTTTTTCGTGATCGGCGAAGGTGCCAGATTGACGCAGCAACTGGTCGACCATGGTGGTTTTGCCATGGTCAACGTGGGCGATGATGGCGATGTTACGGATTTGTTTACTCATGCTTGACACTCCAATATTGATTGAATTTCGATCGGGCTCAACAAGCGCCCGGGAATCAGTTCACCAGCCGTGACGTGCGCTGTGCCCAACAGGGCCTGCGGCGTCTGGCCGTACACAGCAATATGCGCACTGTCGGGCCAAGAGCCACGGCGGCGCACACCGCTTAAAAACCTGCCCGCATCTTCAGGGGCAAGGGTGACAGGGGTATGTCCGTCGAGCAAGGCATCGACGGGCAACAGGCGCGTTTCGCGCGCTTGTTCGGTGAGGGCTTCTAACTCAGCCACGGTGATGCACTGACTGGCCATAAAAGGGCCTGTCACGGTGCGACGTAAAGCACCCAAATGGGCACACGTGCCCAGAGCAATGCCGATGTCTTCGCCCAACGTACGGATGTACGTGCCTTTGCTGCACGTGACAACGATCTTCAAACGGCGATGGCCATTCTCGGGTTCGATCTCTTCCAGTTGCAGGGCATGAATCGTGACAGGACGCGCTTCGCGCGCCACCTCAATGCCTGCACGCGCATAGTCGTACAAGGCTTTGCCATCTTTTTTCAAGGCGCTGTACATGGGCGGTACTTGGCTGATCGGCCCTGTGAATTGGGCTTGCACCGCACGCAATTGCTCAGGCGTGAAATCCACGGGCTTTTCAAGAACGACTTCGCCTTCAAGGTCACCGGTGCTGGTTTGAATACCCAGGATAGCGATGGCTTCGTAAGACTTGTCCGCATCCAAATGCAACTGGCTGAACTTCGTTGCCGCACCAAAACACAAGGGCAACACGCCCGTGGCCAAAGGATCTAAGGTGCCCGTATGACCCGCTTTTTCGGCGCGCAACAGCCACTTCGCCTTTTGCAAGGCGTCGTTGCTGGAGAGTCCGTAGGGTTTATCAAGCAACAACACCCCGTGTACAGGGCGGCGCTGCACCCTGGTGCGGGGCGCGTTCATGCTCAGTCGTCCTTCGCTTTGGAAGCGACCGCCTTGGCAATCAAGGCGTTCATGTCCGAGGCGCGTTCTGGTGTGCGGTCGTACACAAAATGCAAAGTCGGCACCGTGTGGATGTGCAAACGCTTGAACAAGCCGTTGCGCAGGAAACCTGCGGCTTGGTTCAGGCCTTCGCCTGTTTTCACAGGGTCACCGGTGAGCACGCTGTAATGCACTTTGGCATGGGCGTAATCGGGCGTGACTTCCACGCCTTGCAGCGTGACCATGCCCACGCGCGGGTCTTTCAACTCGCGCGCGATCAACTCGGCCAGATCACGCTGGATCTGGTCGGCCACTTGGTAGCTGCGGTTGGGGGTGCTGGTCGGTTTGCGTGCCATGCCTCTTGTCACTCACGCTTTACAGCGTACGTGCCACCTCTTTGATTTCGAAGAATTCCAACACATCGCCTTCGACGATGTCGTTGTAGTTCTTGATGGTCAAACCGCACTCGAAGTTTTCTTTCACTTCTTTGGCATCGTCTTTGAAACGCTTCAAGCTGTCGAGTTCGCCGGTGAAGACGACCACGTTGTTGCGCAACAAACGTAACTTGGCCGAACGACGGACCAAGCCAGAGGTGACCATACAACCCGCGATCGCACCAATCTTGCTGACGCGCAGCACTTGGCGAATCTCGGCTGTACCGATGACTTCTTCTTTCTTGTCGGGTGTGAGCATGCCGGACATCGCTGCTTTGAGTTCGTCCACAGCGTCATAAATGATGTTGTAGTAACGAATGTCCACGCCATTGTTCTCGGCCAACTTGCGCGCGCCGGCATCGGCACGTGTGTTGAAACCAATGATCACGGCCTTTGAGGCGATCGACAAGTTGACATCGCTCTCGCTGATGCCGCCCACTGCGGCATACACCAACTGAACTTTGACTTCTGCGGTCGACAGCTTGAGCAACGACGCAGCCAAAGCTTCTTGCGAACCTTGCACGTCGGCCTTGACGATGATGGGCAACAGCTTGACTTCGCCAGACGTCATGTCGGAGAACATATTCTCCAGCTTCGACGCTTGTTGCTTGGCCAGCTTGGTGTTGCGCACCTTGCCTGCACGGTACGTAGCGATTTCGCGGGCACGACGCTCGTCGGTCATGACCATGAATTCATCGCCGGCTTGCGGCACTTCGGTGAGACCTTGAATCTCAACAGGAATCGATGGGCCAGCAGACTTGATGGTCTTGCCGTTCTCGTCCAACATGGCGCGCACGCGACCATAAGTTTGGCCACCCAAGACCACATCGCCCACATTGAGCGTACCGGACTGAACCAGCACTGTAGCCACAGGACCGCGACCTTTGTCCAGACGCGCTTCAATCACCAAGCCTTTGGCCATGGCGTCGACAGGCGCTTTGAGTTCCAGCACTTCGGCTTGCAGGAGCACTTGCTCCAGCAACTCGTCAATGCCTGCACCCGTTTTGGCCGAGACCAAGACAAACGGTGAATCGCCGCCGAACTCTTCGGGCACGACTTCTTCAGACACCAACTCGCCTTTGACGCGTTCTGGGTTCGCACCTGGCTTGTCAATCTTGTTGACCGCCACCACGATCGGCACACCCGGAGCTTTGGCGTGCTTGATGGCTTCTTTGGTTTGTGGCATCACGCCGTCGTCCGCCGCCACCACCAAGATGACGATGTCCGTGGCTTTGGCACCACGAGCACGCATGGCCGTGAAGGCCTCGTGACCCGGGGTGTCCAAGAACGAGATCATGCCGCGAGGCGTTTCAACGTGATAGGCACCGATGTGTTGGGTAATGCCGCCGGCTTCGCCCGACGCGACTTTGGCGCGACGGATGTAGTCCAGCAGAGAAGTTTTACCGTGGTCAACGTGACCCATGACCGTCACCACAGGGGCGCGTGTCAAGGATTCCGCTTGATGTGCAGAGGCTTCTTCTTCGGTAAAGGCTTCTGGATCGTCCAAGGCAGCCACAACAGCTTTGTGACCCAACTCTTCCACCAAAATCATGGCGGTGTCTTGGTCCAAAGGCTGGTTGATGGTGGCCATTTGGCCGAGTTTCATCAACTGCTTGATGACTTCAGAGGCTTTGACCGCCATCTTGTGGGCCAATTCGCCCACGGTGATGGTTTCGGGCACGTGGACTTCGATCACACGTGCTTCCGTTTGCACGGATGAGCCGTGGTCGTCATCGCGACCACCGCGTTCACGACGGCCACGCGGACCACCACGCCAGCTGTTGCGACCGACGCCGCCACTGCTGTCGCCACGTGTTTTGATGGCTTTCTTTTTCGCTTGGTCATCCGCCCAGCTGGACGACAACTTCGCACTCTTAACTTCTTTGTTGCCAGGCGTTGTGGTGGCTGCAGCAGGTGCGGCACCAGGACGTGGTGTGGCACCAGGAGTGCCAGCAGGCTTGTGCAACGTACCTTTGATGGCCGCTTTAGGGTCCACCACAGGCTCGGGCTTTTTAGCGACCAACACCTTTTGAGGGGTGCTCATCATCAAACGAATCGCTTCGGCTTCAGCCAAGGCTTTGCGGCGACGT
>CANBRM010000099.1 GCA_947371915.1 Comamonadaceae bacterium
CTGCGAGGGGCCCAATCTTTGGGCGGACGTGGCTCGCGCCCCGCCATGATGTCGTCGAGTTGCTCTGTATCGATGGTCTCCCATTCCAACAAAGCTTTGGCCATGGCGTGCATCTTGTCTGAATTTTCTTCAATCAAGCGACGCGCCAAGGTGTATTGCGTGTCAATGATGCTCCGCACTTCCATGTCCACCTTTTGCATGGTGGCTTCAGACATATTGGTGGTTTTGGTCACGGAGCGACCTAAAAACACTTCGCCTTCATTTTCAGCATAGACCATGGGGCCCAAAGCCTGCGTCATGCCATAGCGCATCACCATGTCGCGGGCAATCGAGGTTGCACGTTCAAAGTCGTTACTGGCACCGGTGGTCATTTGGTTCATGAACACTTCTTCCGCAATACGACCACCAAACAACATGCTGATTTGGTTCAACATGAATTCTTTGTCGTAGCTGTAGCGGTCTTGTGCGGGCAAGCTCATCGTCACGCCCAAGGCACGGCCACGCGGGATGATGGTCACTTTGTGGACGGGATCGCACTTGGGCAATAACTTGCCAATCAAAGCGTGGCCCGACTCGTGATAAGCCGTGTTGCGACGCTCTTCTTCCGGCATGACCATGCTCTTGCGCTCAGGACCCATCAAGATTTTGTCTTTGGCTTTTTCGAAGTCGACCATCTCGACCACGCGCGCATTGCGACGGGCAGCCATCAAGGCAGCTTCGTTGCACAAGTTGGCCAAATCCGCACCACTCATGCCGGGTGTGCCGCGAGCAATGATGCTGGCATTCACGTCTTGACCGATCGGCACTTTACGCATGTGCACGTTCAAGATTTGTTCGCGACCGCGGATGTCTGGCAAGGTCACATAGACCTGACGGTCAAAGCGGCCTGGGCGCAACAAAGCGGCATCCAGAATGTCGGGACGGTTGGTCGCAGCAACCACGATCACGCCAAGGTTGGTCTCAAAACCATCCATTTCGACCAGCATTTGGTTCAGGGTTTGCTCGCGCTCGTCGTTTCCACCGCCCAAGCCTGCGCCGCGTTGACGACCCACCGCATCTATCTCGTCGATGAAGATGATGCAAGGTGCGTTCTTCTTGGCGTTCTCAAACATGTCGCGCACGCGGGCTGCGCCCACGCCCACAAACATTTCGACGAAGTCAGAACCTGAAATGCTGAAGAACGGCACTTTGGCTTCGCCAGCGATGCCCTTGGCCAACAAAGTTTTACCGGTGCCGGGAGGGCCCACCAACAGCAAACCACGCGGAATACGGCCACCCAGTTTTTGGAATTTTTGAGGGTCTTTCAAGAAGTCCACCACTTCTTTGACTTCTTCTTTCGCCTCATCGCAACCAGCCACGTCCGCAAACGTCACGGTGTTGTTGTTCTCATCGAGCATGCGCGCTTTGCTTTTGCCAAAGCTGAACGCGCCGCCTTTGCCACCGCCTTGCATTTGGCGCATGAAGTACACCCAGACGCCAATCAACAGCAGCATGGGGCCCCAGCTGACCAGCAAGGTCATCAAAAGTGAGCCTTCTTCGCGGGGCTTGACGTCAAACTTCACGCCGTTAGCGATCAAGTCACCGACCAAGCCGCGATCCAAATAGGTGGCGGTCGTGCGGAGTTTGCGCTCGTCATTGGTGACGGCCACAATTTCTGTACCGCCAGCACCTTCTTGAATGGTGGCCGTTTTGATGCGCTTGGCACGAACCTCTTCTAAGAAGTCCGAGTAGCCCACATAACCATTGCTTGCGTTTGGACGCGTTTCAAATTGCTTGAATACGGTGAACAGCACCAAAGCGATCACCAACCAAACTGCGACTTTTGAGAACCATTGATTGTTCAATGTGGGCTCCGAAATAAAAAGAGATACAAGACGTATCAGTTGGGCGTGATTTTAGGCTTTTCAAGCGCTGATAAATATTTACCTGCACGATTCAGCCTTGCAAGGCTCAAGGATTAGCCAAATCGCGATGTTTGAGACCCATACCAATCAAAAAGGTTTCACTGGACTTGTCACGGCTGGACTTGGGCTTGAACGGCTTGACCACTTTGAACGTGTCTTTGAAGAGCTGGGTCAGTTGGCTGTAGCCGCTGCCATGAAAAAGTTTCACCACCAAAGCGCCGTCGTCTTTGAGATGCTTTTGGGCAAACTCAACCGCCAACTCCACCAGATGCGCAATGCGCATGGCATCTGACGATTCAATGCCAGACAAATTAGGTGCCATGTCTGACACCACCACATCCACAATGCGACCATTCAACGCGGCCTCGAGCTGCGCCAACACATCGGCCTCTCGGAAGTCACCTTGCAAAAATGTGACATCTTCAATCGGCTCCATGTGGAGGATGTCCAAACCAATGATCGTGCCATTGAGCGTACCCGAAGCGGCCCCATCGGGCGACATGCGACGACGCAGATACTGACTCCATGCACCAGGGGCACACCCTAGGTCGACCACCACATTGCCAGGCTTGATCAGCCCCAGTTGCTCGTCAATTTCTTTGAGCTTGTAAGCAGCACGGGCACGGAAGCCCTCTTTTTGTGCCAGCTTGACATAAGGGTCATTCACATGGTCGTTTAGCCACGACTTGTTGACCTTTTTGCTTTTAGTTTTAGCTTTCAATTCATACCCTTAAGCGAGCGGGGATAATACCCTCATGTCTGCAATACAACTCACACCTGCTCAACGCAAAATTCACCGTGCCGAAGCGCACCATCTCGACCCGGTCGTGATGATCGGCAACGATGGTTTGACGCCCGCCGTTCTCAAAGAAGCCGAGATGGCTTTGAACGCCCACGGCCTCATCAAAATTCGCGTACTTGGCGATGACCGCCCTGCACGCGAAGCCATGTTCCTCGCTTTGGCCGACCAACTGAACGCCGCGCCGATCCAGCACATCGGCAAGCTGTTCATCCTGTGGCGCCCTAAATCTGACAAACTTCGAGATGACACCGACGAGGACCGCATGGCAGGCCCGCGCGACGTGAAAGTACTGAAGTACAGCAAACGCGGCGGACAGCGCCCTGAAGTCAAAACATTGCGCGTTTTAGGGAACCAACGTTTGACCTCTGGCGGTCAAGTCAAACGCGCAAAACCTAAGAAAATTTCGATCAAAAAACGCACCTTGGGCTGACCCACTTTTGCGTTCTTGACTGGCGAGGGCATTCCCATGGAATGCCCTTTTTTATGTAGCAACGACCTGAGTTTTGACCGTGCTCAGCTGCCACAAGGCCTTCGCTGCACACAACGCCTGCAGCAGATAAAACGCACTGCCAAGGTTGTGCCAAAGCATGAGGTTTTCTCGCGCAACGATGTGCGGTGCCACGGCAAGCTCTAGCAAGAGCGCCAACAAAACACCGCCTACTACCCAAATAGAAGGCGTGTTCGCCGAGTCTGTGGCCTGACGTCTGGCCGCCAAAAGCAAAAGAAGGCCGCATGCTACGGACAGCCAGCTCTGTGCCGTAAACAGCTTGGCGGCCATACGCCCGGCAATGGCTGATGTGTCCAAATGCACAAACAGCAGCGGTACCACAACGAAGCCAACTGCCATCAAACTGCCCCACCACAGCGCTGCTAAAAAGATTTGCAAACGCGCCATGGCTTTGCGATCAGATGTACGAGACCGTCACGATCTCGTAACGCTTGATGCCGCCTGGCGCCTGCACTTCAGCCACATCACCCTCTTCTTTGCCAATCAAAGCACGCGCGATGGGACTGCTGATGTTGACCAAACCGAGTTTCAAATCGGCCTCGTCCTCACCGACGATTTGATAAGTCACCTTGTCACCAGAATCTTCATCTTCCAACGACACAGTGGCCCCAAACACGACGCGGCCCCCCGCATCCAATTCGGATGGGTCAATGATTTGCGCCACCGACAGCTTGCCTTCAATTTCTTGAATGCGACCTTCGATGAAACCTTGACGATCTTTGGCCGCATCGTATTCGGCGTTTTCGCTCAAGTCACCTTGCGCACGCGCCTCGGCGATGGCATTGATCACCGAGGGACGCTCAACGGTTTTGAGCTTGTGCAACTCGTCTTTGAGCTTCTCTGAACCGCGTTTGGTAATAGGAATAGTAGCCATGGTATTTTTCTAATCTGGCGGCTTAAGCCATCAGCTGAGCGTGCATTTCCTGCACAGAAATGACATCCAACTGGTCCATGTACTTCATCCCCTCCACAGCCGCTTCTGCGCCCGCGATGGTGGTGAAAGTCGTCACACGGTTGAGCAATGCCGAGGTACGAATGTGACGTGAATCAGCAATCGCATTGCGACGCTCTTCGACTGTGTTGATGACCAACACCACTTCGTTGTTTTTGATCATGTCCACAATGTGCGGGCGACCTTCGGTGACCTTGTTCACGATAGCGCAAGCCACGCCCGCAGCATTGATGGCGTTGGCTGTGCCTTTGGTCGCAATCAGCGCAAAGCCTTGCGCTGCCAATTGGCGAGCCACTTCAATGACGCGTGGCTTGTCGTTGTTCTTGACCGAAATAAACACCTTGCCTGAGGGCGTGCCGTCGGCTTTGGTGGGGCGCGGCAGTTTGGTGCCTGCACCCAATTGGCTCTTCACAAAAGCTTCGCCAAAGGTCTTGCCCACGCCCATGACTTCGCCCGTGGACTTCATCTCAGGGCCGAGGATGGTGTCAACGCCTGGGAACTTCACAAACGGGAACACGGCTTCTTTCACACTGAAATATGGAGGCGTAACTTCTTTCGTGATGCCTTGTGACGCCAACGATTGGCCAGCCATACAGCGAGCAGCGACCTTGGCCAACTGGATGCCCGTGGCCTTAGAAACGTAAGGCACGGTGCGTGAAGCGCGGGGGTTTACTTCCAGCACATAGATGACGTCTTTGCCATCGATGTTTTGGATCGCGAACTGCACGTTCATCAAACCGACCACGTTCAAAGCACCGGCCATGGCAGCCGATTGGCGCTTGAGTTCGTTGACGGTTTCAGCCGACAACGAATAAGGCGGCAATGAGCAAGCCGAGTCACCGCTGTGCACGCCCGCTTGTTCGATGTGCTCCATCACGCCACCGATGAAGGTTTTGCCTTCGGGGTCGCGCAAGCAGTCCACATCGCACTCGATCGCGTCGTTCAAGAAACGGTCCAGCAGCACGGGCGAGTCATGCGAAACCTTGACTGCTTCGCGCATGTAGCGCTCTAGGTCACGTTGCTCGTGCACGATTTCCATGGCGCGGCCACCCAGCACATAGCTGGGGCGAACGACCAAGGGGTAACCCAAGGCGGCTGCCTTTTCCAGCGCTTCTGGCTCGGTACGCGCTGTGGCATTGGGCGGCTGACGCAGACCCAAGTCTTGCAGCAGCTTTTGGAAACGCTCGCGGTCTTCCGCAGCGTCGATCATGTCGGGGCTGGTGCCGATGATGGGCACGCCAGCGGCTTCCAGATCCAAAGCGAGCTTCAAAGGCGTTTGGCCACCGTATTGAACGATGACGCCCGTGGGCTTCTCTTTGTCGACGATTTCGAGCACGTCTTCCAAGGTGACGGGCTCAAAGTACAAGCGATCCGAAGTGTCGTAGTCGGTCGACACGGTCTCAGGGTTGCAGTTGACCATGATGGTTTCGTAACCATCTTCGCGCATGGCGAGAGCAGCATGAACGCAGCAATAGTCGAATTCGATGCCTTGACCAATGCGGTTAGGACCGCCACCCAGCACCATGATTTTCTTGTTCGTAGTGGGTTCGGCTTCGCACTCAGCGGCACCCACGCCGAACGCTTCCCCGTTGCCTTCGTAGCACGAGTACATGTAGGCGGTGTCAGTCGAGAATTCAGCTGCGCACGTGTCCACGCGTTTGTACACGGGACGGATATTCAGCTCGTGGCGACGTGCGCGAACCACATGTTCGGTGGTCTTGAGCAACTTGGCCAGGCGTCGATCCGAGAAGCCTTTCTTCTTGAGCGCACGCAACTCGTCTGCCGTGATGGCTTCCAGTGTGGTCGTTTCCAGTTCCAGTTCGATCTTCACAATCTCTTCGATCTGCACCAGGAACCAAGGGTCGATCTTGGTCAAGGCAAACACCTCGTCCACGCTCAGGCCCATGGCAAAGGCATCGCCCACATACCAGATGCGCTCGGGGCCGGGCTCGCCCAGTTCCTTCTCGAGCACTTCGCGGTCTTGGGTTTTTTCGTTCATGCCGTCCACGCCGACTTCCAGACCGCGCAGGGCTTTCTGGAAGGACTCCTGGAAGGTGCGCCCCATGGCCATCACCTCACCCACCGATTTCATTTGGGTAGTCAAGCGGCTGTCGGCGGTTGGGAATTTCTCAAAGGCAAAACGTGGAATTTTGGTGACCACGTAGTCGATCGAAGGTTCGAACGACGCAGGCGTTGCACCGCCCGTGATTTCGTTGCGCAACTCATCGAGCGTGTAGCCCACAGCCAACTTGGCAGCCACTTTCGCAATCGGGAAACCAGTGGCTTTAGAAGCCAATGCAGATGAACGCGACACGCGTGGGTTCATCTCAATGACGACCATGCGGCCGTCTTTGGGGTTGATGGAGAACTGCACGTTCGAACCGCCAGTGTCCACACCAATTTCGCGCAACACAGCCAAAGAGGCGTTGCGCAGGATCTGATATTCCTTGTCGGTCAAGGTCTGGGCAGGCGCCACGGTGATCGAGTCACCGGTGTGCACACCCATGGGGTCCAAGTTTTCGATCGAGCAAATGATTATGCAGTTGTCCGCCTTGTCGCGAACCACTTCCATCTCATACTCTTTCCAGCCGAGCAAAGACTCTTCAATCAACAACTCGGTGGTGGGCGAAGCCTCCAAACCGCGTTTGCAAATCACTTCAAATTCTTCGGGGTTGTAGGCAATGCCGCCGCCCGTGCCGCCCAGCGTGAAGCTGGGGCGAATGACCGTAGGGAAGCCCAAGGTCTTTTGCACGTCCCACGCCTCTTCCATGCTGTGAGCAATGCCGGAGCGCGCAGAACCCAGACCAATTTTGGTCATGGCGTCTTTGAACTTCAAACGATCTTCGGCTTTGTCGATGGCTTCCGGTGTCGCGCCAATCAGCTCGACCTTGTACTTGTCGAGCACGCCGTTGTGCCACAGGTCCAACGCGCAGTTCAGCGCCGTCTGGCCGCCCATGGTGGGCAGAATGGCATCGGGACGCTCTTTAGCGATGATCTTCTCAACCGTTTGCCAAGTGATGGGCTCGATATAGGTCACGTCGGCCGTGGCGGGGTCAGTCATGATCGTGGCGGGGTTGCTGTTGATCAAAATGACCTTGTAACCCTCTTCACGCAAAGCTTTACAAGCCTGCACGCCAGAGTAATCGAACTCACACGCCTGACCAATGATGATCGGGCCTGCGCCAATGATGAGAATGCTTTTTAAGTCGGTGCGCTTTGGCATGTTATTTCGCCTCCATCAGGTGGATGAAGCGGTCAAAGAGGTAAGCAATATCGTGGGGGCCTGGCGAAGCTTCGGGGTGACCTTGGAAGCAAAACGCAGGCTTGTCTGTGCGGGCCAAGCCCTGCAAGGTGCCGTCAAACAGCGACACATGGGTGGCGCGCAAATTGGCAGGCAAGGTTTTTTCGTCCACCGCAAAACCGTGGTTTTGGCTGGTGATCGACACGCGACCTGTGTCGAGTTCTTTCACAGGATGGTTGGCACCGTGGTGACCGAACTTCATCTTGAACGTCTTCGCACCACTGGCCAAGGCCATGATTTGGTGACCTAAGCAAATGCCAAATGTCGGAATGCCAGTTTCGATCAACTCTGCGGCCGCAGCAATCGCGTAATCGCAAGGCTGTGGATCTCCTGGGCCGTTGGACAAAAAGATACCGTCAGGGTTGTGCTTGAGCACCTCGGCCGCCGATGTTTTGGCAGGTACCACGGTCACTTGGCAGCCACGCTCGGCCAACATGCGCAAAATGTTTTTCTTCACGCCAAAGTCGTAAGCGACCACGTGAAATTTGGGTGATGCCAACGAGCCGTAGCCTTGACCCAAGACCCACTCAGTTTCGGTCCAGTCAAACGATTCAGACACCGTCACTTTTTGTGCTAAATCGAGACCAGACATCGAAGGCGCAGCTTGTGCCGCAGCCAACGCTTGATCAATCAACGCTTGCGTCACTTGCTCACCTTGAGCCAAGCCCAAGATGGCACCGTTTTGAGCACCTTTGGTGCGCAACAAGCGTGTGAGTTGACGGGTGTCGATGTTGGCAATCGCGACCGTGCCTGCATCGATCAAATAGGACGACAAGGTTTGGTTTGAGCGGAAGTTGCTTGCGACCAAAGGCAAGTCTTTGATGATCAAGCCAGCAGCATGGACTTTGTCAGCTTCGATGTCTTCCACGTTGACGCCGTAGTTACCGATGTGCGGGTACGTCAAAGTGACGATCTGCTGGCAGTAGCTGGGGTC
>CANBRM010000100.1 GCA_947371915.1 Comamonadaceae bacterium
CTGGGGGCGTCAGACGGTGTCGACTGGGTGGCACTGGCCAAAACCGCGCACCAAGCCAAGCTCACCTTGGTCATTTACAGGGGTATGAGTGGGGCCGCGGCCTTGCAAGCTGCGTTGTTGCAAGGCTTGCGCGCTCACACGCCCGTGGCCATCGTGCATCAGGTGAGCCTGCCTACGCAACGCCATGCGGTGTGCACACTGGCAGAGTTGCACGACACGGTGGTGCGCGAAAAACTGGCCAGCCCTTCCGTGATCGTGGTCGGCGATGTGTTCAAAGGTTTGCTGGAAATGCAACACCAAGCGACGGCGAACCTGCCACAAGCTGCTCAAAGCTGAGCACAGCCACCTAGGCGACAAAGCGCCTCTCCTGCTGTCGCACGCAGAACAGCGCTGACGAAGGGCCTGTGCTCAGATCAATGCATCTAACAACACAGGAGACACAGTCATGGGCAATTCACTCAAAGGTCAAGTGGCTTGGGTCACAGGCGGCGGCAGTGGCATTGGTTTGGCAGGGGCCATTGAATTGGTCAAAGCCGGCGCGCATGTGGTGATTTCTGGGCGCAACGCAGCCTCGAACGCCTCGGGCTTGGCGGTACTGCAAGCCTTGGGCAGTGCGCAAGGCATTGAGCTCGACGTGGCCGACAAACATGCAGTCAAAACAGCGGCGGACCAAATCTTGGCCCAGCACGGCCGCATTGATATTTTGGTCAACAGCGCGGGCACGAACGCGACAAAACGCAACTTCGATGTGGTCTCGGTCGACGATTGGGACAACGTGGTGGCCATCAACCTGTCGGGCTCGTTCTACACCGTCCACGCCGTGTTGCCGAGCATGCGCGCACGAGGCGGCGGCTTGATCATCAACGTCTCGTCGTGGGCAGGTTTGTATGCCTCCAAGCTCACCGGCCCCGCCTACAACGCCACCAAACGTGCGGTGATCGCCTTGACCGAATCGATCAACATGGAAGAAGGCGGCAACGGCATTCGCGCCAGCTCGGTGCTGCCGGGCGAAGTGGCCACACCCATTTTGAACAAGCGCCCCGTGCCGCCCTCGCAAGAACAACGCGACCGCATGGTGCAAGCCGAGGACATGGGACAAGCCATTTTGTTTTTGGCCCAAATGCCGGCGCGCACCTGCATCAACGAACTCATCATCTCGCCCACCTTCAACCGCTTTTACATGGGCGGCTTGGAGACACCGCCAGCCAAGCCCAGCGTCTGAGTTCACGGATCAAGGGTTGCAATAGTTGCAGCGCGCAGGGTCGGCGGATTCAGCGCGCTCAACAGCCCTCTGCTCTTGAAAATTGCACGACACACACTGCCAGACTTCTTCGAGCGGCAAATGCGTAGGACGTGCGCATGCTCGGCAAGGTAAGCCTGGACTTTTTTTCGTCAAGCTAAAACCAGGCTTGGCACATTGAGGACAGGCTGAACGTAACTTTTGTATCAAATCGTCCATGGCTTGACGGATCAGCGCTTGTCGGGTCGGGTTTGAAAATGCCCGCAGGTCGTTTTCAACCACCACCCCACCCCCTGCAGACTGCGTCTGAGCGACATGGAATGCGTGCGTCAGTGCCTGCGTATCACAAATGCCTTTTTGCCACTCACCCGCGTCTGCGTGTTCAGGGCGTAAGTTCAAACCATGGCTCGGGAAATTAGCCTGGCCAACGAAGCTGTGCAGCTCATCCAAGGTGTGGAGGGTTCTTTGCACGCTCTGAGCCGGACCATGCGCGAAGCCTTGCACCTCCAAGCCAAGTTTTAGGTCAACCCAAATTAAAACTTCCGAATTCCAAGGGGTGAAACCCACGTACGGATCGGGCCCAAATGCACCCTCACTGGCGATCCCAATGTGCAAACCCGTCAGACGCATACCGATCTGTGCTTTGGCCCTGGCAGCATCGAGTTGCGAACCTTGTCGTGCCACCTCTTTGGTGAATGTGCCCAACAAATCCGTGTCGTAAGCCGCTGTGTGCACCAGTTGGCAACCCAAGGACGCCTCTAAGCGATCTCGGACCAATTGCTCTTTGCCGTGCTGAGTCAGAAAGGCAACTTGACTGCCTTGGTAAACAAGCCCTGCACACGTTGCCATTCACACCTCATCCTAAAAAATTTTGCGCCAAGGATACATAAATCGGAATGCCAAACAAAATGTTCAAGGGAAAGGTCACGCCAAGACTCAAGCCAAAGTACAAGGACGGGTTGGATTCAGGCAGTGCGTATTTCAAAACAGCAGGCACCGCAATGTAAGAGGCACTGGCCGCCAAGACCATCAGCAAGGCGCCGTCACCCACAGGCAGGCGCAACAAGACAGCCAGCCCCAAGGCCAAGCTGGCATGGGTCAAAGGACCCAACACGGCGTAGGCCATCAACACAGGTGAACGATCGCTCGCCTTGGGCAAGTTGCGCGCGGCCATCAAACCCATGTCGAGCAAAAAGAACGACAGCATGCCCTTGAACAGATCGCCTGAGAAAGGCTGCATGGCAGCCTTGCCCGCTTCACCCGTGAGCAAGCCCACCAGCATCGCACCCAAAAGCAGCAACTGGGCGCCGTCGGTGAAGGACTCGTGCAAAATCTTGCCCACCTTCATACTGGGCAGCGCAGATGAAGCCTGTGGCGCAACAGCGCCGCCACCAAAGGGCAGCAAAGCATGGCCCTTGTTTTGCCGCAACACATTGGCAAACACCACCGCCATGATGATGGCCGGAGACTCCATCAAAGCCATCGCTGCCGCCATGTGTCCGCCATAGGACACCCCTGAATTTTCCAAATATTGAACGGCCGTCACAAACGTCACCGCACTCACAGACCCGTACGTAGCAGCAACCGCCGCAGCATCAAACCCCGAAACGAAACGGCGTAAAAACCAGTACCCCATCAGTGGAATGCAGATGGCAAGCGCGACGGCCGCCGCCAAACTGATGCCAACTTGGGCCGTCAAACCTGAATGCGACAGCGCAAAGCCACCTTTCAAACCCAGCGCCATGAGCAGGTACAAAGACAGAAAACGGGAAATAGCAGGCGGAATTTCAAGATTAGACCGGACAGCCCCGGCTAGGACCCCGACGATAAAAAACAAGATGGCGGGGTCGAGAAGATTGTGCATGGCGGATTCCTTTGCCGAAATCGTAAATTTCTCGCACCATTTTGTAAAATTGATTCTTCAATACATCAATATAGATAAAAGTCTATGCATTTAACGTTTCGCCAACTGCGACTTTTTCAAGCATTGGCCGATAAAGGCAGTGTCAGCGCCGCTGCAAAAGCGGTGCATGTCACGCAGCCCACGGCATCCATGCAGCTCAAAGAAATGAGCTTGGCCATCGGCCTACCGCTTTACGAGGTGATTGGTAAAAAGATTTATCTGACCGAGACCGGCCTGTTACTGGCGGCCACCGCGCGCGAAATGGGTCAGACCTGGGAATCGTTTGAGCAAGGCGTCGATGCCATCAAGGGCATCACGCGAGGTCGACTGAAAATTTCTGTCGTCAGTACGGCCAAGTACTTCATGCCCAAACTGATGGGTTCTTTTTGCAAACGTCACCCGTCTATCGATGTCTCGCTGGAGATCTTGAACCGTGATGGCGTACTAGAGCGTTTGCGCGACAACCGAGATGACCTCTACATCATGTCCATGCCGCCGATTGACCTCGCGCTGATCGACGAAATCGTGATGCCCAACCCGATCGTGATGATTGCGGCCTCTAAGGACCCACTGGTCAAACAAGCCAAAGTTTCGCTCGCCGAATTGTCAAAGCACAGATTCATTTTGCGTGAGAAGGGATCGGGCACCCGAATGGTTGGCGATGCGCACTTTGCCAAAACAAAATTTCGCCCCAACATTCGCTTGGAGCTGGGGAGCAACGAGGCCATCAAAGAAGCTGTGGCTGGCGGCCTCGGCATTGGTGTGATCTCTCAACATGCTTTGCATGGGCATCAAAAAGAGCATGGCGCCAGCGTCATTCAGGTGCCGGGGTTTCCATTGCGCTCTTCATGGCATTTGGTACACCTCGCTGCAAAAAATCTTTCACCGGTCGCAGAGGCATTCAAACAACACATCTTGAACGACAAAAAACTAGGCCACTAAACTCACGCCATGAAATTGTTTGATGTGGTGATCGTGGGTGCCGGCGCTGCCGGCTTGTTTTGTGCAGGCGTGGCTGCGCAACAGGGCTTGCAAGTGCTGGTGCTGGACCACAGCGAGAAAGTGGCCGAAAAAATCCGCATCTCAGGCGGTGGCCGTAGCAACTTCACCAACCGTGAACTTGATGTGCGGGCTCCGCATAAGCACTTTTTGGGCGACAACCCACAGTTTTGTCGCAGCGCCCTCTCGCGCTACACGCCGCAAGACTTTGTGGCGCTCATGCAAAAACACAACATCCCGTTTCACGAAAAGCACAAAGGCCAGCTGTTTTGCGACCGTTCGGCTGAAGACCTGATTCAAATGCTCTTGGCCGAATGCAACGGGTCCGCGAACGGCGGCAACGTGACGCGCTGGCAGCCCTGCAGCCTGAAAGCCATTCGCTACTCAGACGCCGCCCCCGAGGCCCAGCGCTACGAGGTGGACACGGGCCAAGGCACGGTGCAAGCCGCCGCTGTCGTCATTGCAACAGGCGGCCTGTCCATCCCGAAAATTGGGGCGACTGACATCGGTTACCGATTGGCCAAGCAGTTTGATCTGCGTGTGGTCGAACCCCGCCCAGGGCTGGTGCCGCTCACCTTTGATGGCGACGCTTGGGGGCCCTACGCCCAACTGTCTGGCTTGTCGCTGCCGGTTCGGATTGAGACGGGCAACAAAAAAACGCTACAAAGCTTTAACGAAGACCTGTTGTTCACCCATCGCGGCCTCTCTGGCCCCGGGGTGCTGCAAATTTCAAGCTATTGGCATGCTGGCTCAGACATTCGCATCAACTTGGCACCCGAGGTCGACATGGCCGATGCGCTCTTGCGTGCCAAACAACAGTCTAAAAAATTAATCGCCAACGAACTCAATGCCTGGGTGCCCTCTCGTTTGGCGGATGCTTGGACCAACCAAGATGCCGCATGGCAACGCCCTGTGATTGAGGCCAGCGACAAGGCCCTGAACCTGTTGGCGCAGCGCTTGAGCAGCTGGCCGCTCGCCCCCACAGGCACCGAAGGATACAAAAAAGCCGAAGTCACGGTGGGCGGCGTGAACACGCGCGACTTGTCGCAACAAACCATGGAATCCAAGCAGCCCGGGCTGTATTTCATTGGCGAAGTGGTCGATATCACGGGTTGGTTGGGCGGCTACAACTTCCAATGGGCGTGGTCCAGCGCGCATGCCTGTGCAAAAGCCTTGGGCGAACGCCTCAAACCCGCTGGATAAGCCGCTATAATTTATGTCTTTGCTGGCAAACCCCCAACGGCCTGATCAACTTTGTGTTGGGGAACCCCGCAGACATGGCGTTTGAGCACGATCTTCTTAAAACGTCCGCTGGCTGCAATATTTGGAAAATTTTGGTAATGACCACTATCCGTGTTAAAGAAAACGAACCGTTTGACGTTGCCCTGCGTCGCTTCAAGCGCACCATTGAAAAATTGGGTCTGTTGACCGACTTGCGCGCTCGCGAGTTTTACGAGAAGCCAACCGCTGAACGTAAGCGCAAAAAAGCAGCTGCCGTGAAACGCAACTACAAGCGCATCCGCAGCATGCAGTTGCCCAAGAAGCTGTACTAACCAACTTCTTCCTGATCTGGGTTGCAAAACCTAATCAGACGCTCGCATGGGGACGCTCATGCGAGTTTTTTTTTGCCTCATCACACTTCTCACCTTTCGCCAACGGAGCCGACCATGAGCCTCAAAGCACAAATCACCGAAGACATGAAAACCGCCATGCGCGCCAAAGACAGCGTGCGCTTGGGCACCATCCGCTTGCTGCAAGCCGCGATGAAACAAAAAGAAGTGGATGAGCGCGTGGAGCTGGACGACGCCATGGTGATCGCCATCGTCGACAAACTGATCAAGCAACGCAAAGACTCGGTCGCCGCTTATGTGAGCGCACAACGCCAAGACTTGGCTGACGTGGAAAGCGCTGAAATGAAAGTGTTGGAGGTGTACTTGCCCCAACGCCTGAGCGCCGACGAAATCACAGCCGCCGTGAAAGCCATCGTGGCTGAAGTCGGTGCCGCTGGTCCTGGCGACATGGGCAAAGTCATGGGCGCGGTGAAAGCGCAATTGGCCGGCAAGGCCGACATGGGCTTGGTGTCTGCGGCCGTAAAAGCGGCATTAGCGGGCTAAAAACGCACGCCACGCATAAAAAAACGGGCCTTGAAGGCCCGTTTTGCTTGGAGGTTTGACGTTTTAACTGCCTGCCACCTTCATGCGGTTGATCAACACGGAGCCAATCGTCTTGGCGCCCATGTTGTAGGCGTCAGCGCCAATCGCCTCAATGCCTTGAAACATGTCTTTCATGTTGCCTGCGATGGTGATTTCTTGAACGGGGAAGGCGATTTGGCCGTTCTCCACCCAAAAACCGCTCGCGCCACGCGAGTAATCGCCGGTCACGTAGTTCACGCCTTGGCCCATCAGCTCAATCACGAACAGACCTGTGCCGAGTTTTTTCAACATGGCGTCTAAGTCGTCGCTGCTTTGGGTCAAACGCGAACGCATCACCAAGTTGTGCGAGCCACCGGCATTGCCCGTCGTGGGCATGCCCAGTTTGCGGGCTGAGTAGGTGCTCAAAAAGTAGCCTTCCACACGACCGCCTTTGACCACGCTACGAGCGCGGGTGGTCACGCCTTCGTCGTCGAACGGCGAACTGCCTTTGCCGCGCAAAATGAACGGGTCTTCCAAAATATCGATGTGCTTGGGGAACACGCGCTTGCCCAACGAGTCCAGCAAAAACGTGCTCTTGCGGTACAGGGCCCCGCCGCTCACCGCCTGCACAAAACCACCCAACAAGCCCGCAGCGACCGGCGCTTCAAACAGCACAGGGCACTCGGTGGTGGCAATTTTTCGAGACTTCAAACGGCTCAAGGCACGCTCTGCCGCATAACGCCCCACCGCTTCGGGCGAGGCCAAATCTTCGGCGGCGCGCATGGAGCTGTACCACGAGTCGCGCTGCATGTTATTGCCTTTGCCCGCAATCGGAGCCACCGAAAAACCTTGGCGCGAGCTGGCGTAGCCGCCACGAAAACCGTGCGTGTGGGCGCTAAAGAAGTGACTCTGCTGAGCCGACACCGCCGCACCTTCGCTGTTGGTGATGCGTTTGCTGGTGCGCAAAGCGGCATCTTCGCAACGCAAGGCCAGCGCAGCCGCTTCTTCGCTGGTGATGGCCCAAGGGTGGAACAAATCCAAATCGCGGTGCGTTTTGGCGATGTCTTTTTCATCCGGCAAGCCGGCGGTGGGGTCTTCCGCTGTGAAGCGGGCGATGTCGTAAGCCGCCTGCACCGTGCGCTCGACGGCTGCACCTGAGAAATCAGAGGTGCTGGCATTGCCACGGCGGTTGCCCAAATACACGGTCACGCCCAACGACTTGTCGCGGTTGCGTTCCACGTTTTCTAACTCGCCCTTGCGCACCGACACGCTCAAACCGCAGCCTTCAGAGGCCTCAGCACCCACATCGGTGGCACCCAGTTTTTTGGCGTGTGCAATGGCGTGGTCCACCAGCGCTTCGAATTGTTCGCGGCTGTGGCTAAAGCCTTGCGCAGGCGTGTGTTGAGGGGCTTGGTTTTTAGAGGCTTTGGTCATATCGGCGGCTATGATACTTGTCAGTGCGTTGGCCTCCGTGTTGGAGGGCGAAACAGCCGATATTTACCTCTCCCCTCTATGTCACGTAAACCCAAAAAAGGTTATTTCGTCCGCGGCCAATTTGTGGCCGAAGGTAGCGAACTCGACCTCGAACTCAAAGCTGAACTCAAAGGCACTGACGGCGCCAGCCGCACCGACCGCAAAAAAGACAGCGACGATCGCCAAGACTTGGGCGTGGACATGCTGACGCTTCGCAACGACTTGGCGCAGCGTCTGAACCTCCAAGGCCACGTCACCGACCAACTGCGCGACGCCTTGGCCGAAGCCCGCCGCATCACGAACTTTGAAGGCAAGCGCCGTCAAATGCAGTACGTGGGCAAACTCATGCGCAAGCTGAGCGAAGAATCCATTGCCGCTGTCAAAGACGCGCTCAACGAGCAACGCATGGGCAGCACCCGTGACACCTTGGCGCTTCACTTGGCCGAGCACTGGCGCGACCGCTTGATCGCCGACGACACCGCCGTCCAAGAATGGATGAACGAACACCCCAGCACCGACAGCCAGCAGCTGCGCTCCTTGGTGCGCCAAGCTCGCAAAGACGACACCACCTCCAAAGCCGATGTGGCCAAGGGTTTGTTGCCCCGTCAAGGTCGTGCGTTCC
>CANBRM010000101.1 GCA_947371915.1 Comamonadaceae bacterium
CGCTGGGTTTTCCGATTGCACTGGCCAACGTGCTGGGCTATGTCATCAGCGGCCGCTCGGTCGAGGGCTTGCCCGCTGACGCCTTTGGGTACATCTGGGTGCCCGCATTGGTGGTGATCGCGTTGTGCAGCGTGTTCACGGCCCCTTTGGGCGCGAAAGCCGCACACAACCTGCCCGTCAAAAAGCTCAAGCGTGTGTTTGCCATCGTGTTGTATTTGTTGGCGGCCTACATGCTTTACAAAGGCCTGTCGAGTTGAACCGCCAAGGCCCTGCACTAGGGCCTTGTTCCAACCCCGTTTAAGCGTCAACCTGCACTTTGGCGTCTTTGACCACTTTGGCCCATTTCTGAGTCTCGCTGCGGATAAATTCGGCAAACCGTTCTGGTGAACCACCGCCATCCTCGGCGCCGTATTGGTCAAATTTTTCAATCACATCAGGCATGGCCATCACGCGGTTCATGTCTTCGTTGATGCGTTTGACAAAAGCAGGGTTCATTTTGGCGGGACCCACCAAACCGTACCAAGTGGTGGCGTCAAAACCCGCGAAGCCTTGCTCGTCCATGGTCGGCACATTGGGATGGCCTTTTGCGCGCTTGGGTCGGGTTTGTGCCAGCGCAATCGCTTTGCCACTTTTGACATGCGGCGTGGCCGAGGTCATGGTTTCAAAACAGTATTGCACCTGACCCCCAATCAAATCGGTCAACGCAGGGCCTGAACCCTTGTAAGGCACATGCAGCGCATCGATGCCCGCACGCAGCTTGAACATCTCCAGCGCCAAATGTTGCGCAGAGCCACCACCCGCTGATGCAAAGCTGATTTGGCCAGGATTTTTCTTGCACAGCGCTACCAAGTCTTTCACCGTTTTGGCAGGTTGGTTGTCGTTGCAAATCAACAAATTAGGCGTGACGCCCACCAGCCCAATAGGCGTGAAGTCGCGCTCCACGTTGTAGCCCAGCTTGGGCTGCAAACTTGGAGCAATCGCGTGGCTGTTGATGTGCGCCATCAGCAAGGTGTTGCCATCGGCAGACTGCTTAGACACGTAGTCTGCGGCAATCACACCCGCTGCGCCGCCTTTGTTGTCGATGACGATGGTCACACCCCACATGGCTTGCAGCTTTTGCGCCAACACGCGCGCTAAAGCGTCGGTGCCTCCGCCGGGCGGGAAACCCACCACGATGCGAATGGGGCCACTGGGCAAACTTTGCGCCTTGATCATGGGCGCAGCCAAAGTGGCCGCCGTGGCTGCGCTGGCTTGAAGTAGCGTTCTGCGTTTCATGCTGTCTCCTTCATTTGTTTATGGCTTGAGCAAGGGAGGCACTGGATTTGCCGAGAAAAAATCCATCGCGGCATGCACACCAGAGCCCGCCAGCTTCACGCCGCTGAGCTTGAGGCCCATTTCGCAGGCAGAGAGTGCGGCGATCAAGGTCAAATCATTGCAATCGCCCAAATGCCCGATGCGGAACATGCGGCCTTTGACCTTGCCCAAACCGGTGCCGAGTGAGCAGTCAAAGCGCTCGTAAATCACCTTGCGAACGGCGTCGGCGTCGATGCCTTCGGGCGTCATCACACCCGTCAAAATCGGCGAGTAGACCTTGGCGTCGGCACATTGAATCGGCAAGCCCCACGCGTTCACCGCAGAGCGCACGCCCTCACCCCAACGCAGGTGGCGCTTGAACACCACGTCTAAGCCTTGACCCAAAATCATGTCGCAGGCTTCGCTCAGGCCGTACATCAAGTTGGTGTTGGGCGTGTAGGGGTAATAACCCGTTTTGTTGATCTCCAACATTTCGTCCCAAGCCCAAAACGATTTGGGCAAAGTCGCCTGTTTGCTTGCTTCGATGGCTTTGGGCGACAAGGCGTTGAAGCTGATGCCGGGTGGCAGCATCAAGCCTTTTTGCGATCCGCTGACGGTCACGTCCACACCCCATTCGTCGTGGCGGTAGTCGGCAGAGGCCAAGCCTGAAATGGTGTCGACCAACAACAAGGCCGGATGCTTGGCGCTGTCGATGGCGCGGCGCACCGCAGCGATGTCACTGGTCACGCCTGTGGAGGTCTCGTTGTGCACCACACAGACGGCCTTGATGCTGTGCGCCGTGTCAGCCTTGAGGCGTTGCTCGATCATGTCGGCGTTGACACCATGGCGCCAGCCTTCGGCGCCGGGCAAACCCAAAAACTCAGTTTGTATGCCTAAGCGGGTTGCCAGCTTGTGCCACAAGGACGCAAAGTGGCCGGTTTCAAACATCAACACATGGTCGCCAGCGCTCAAGGTGTTGACCAACGCAGCTTCCCAAGCGCCTGTGCCTGAGGCTGGGTAAATCATGACGGGGTGCTGCGTTTTGAAGATCTTTTGCATGTCCGCCATCACCTTCAATCCGAGCGCGCCGAATTCGGGGCCGCGGTGATCGATGGTGGGCAAGCTCATGGCCCGCAAGATGCGGTCTGGCACCGGCGACGGCCCTGGAATTTGCAAGAAGTGGCGGCCTGTGGGGTGAAAGTCTAATTTGAGCATGAAGCGATGTCTCCTGAAGGTTTGTCTATTTTTTGCATACAAAATTCATTTAACAACTATCGAATACCCTAAATTCCCATTAAATTGAATGATTGACGGTCAACTTTTTTGCATACAAAATAAACACATGACTGCAGAAATCTTGTCTATCCCCCGTGCCGCCTTGCACAACCAAGTCACCCATCGACTGCGGCAAATGCTGGTGGAAAACCAAATTGCGCCCGGCGCCAAGCTCAATGAACGCACCTTGTGCGAGGCCTTGAACATTTCCCGCACCCCTTTGCGCGAGGCCATCAAAGCCTTGGCCGCCGAGGGCTTGGTCGAGTTGCTGCCGAACCGTGGGGCGGTGGCCGTGGCGTTGACCGAGGCGGATGTCCGCAACACGTTTGAAGTCATGGCAGGCTTAGAAAGCCAATCCGGCATGCTGGCCGCGCAGCGCATCACAGACGCCGAACTGAACGAAATTCGCGCCCTGCATTTGGAGATGATGGCGGCCCATGTGCGCCGCGACCTCTCCACGTATTACCGCCTCAACGCCGTCATTCACCGCGCCATCAATGCAGCCGCCAAAAACCCTGTGCTCTCGGCCACCTACGACCAAGTCAACGCCCGTTTACAAGCCTTGCGCTTTCGATCCAACCAAGATGAAGACAAGTGGAACAAGGCCATGGCAGAGCACACACAAATGATCGACGCCCTGCAAGCCCGTGATGCCACCGCACTGAGTGATGTGCTGCTCAAGCACCTAGAAAACAAACGCGACGTGGTAATTGCCCAACTCCTCGCCCAACAGACCAGCGCCACCACGCCCACCAAACACACCCGCAAAGCCTGACCATGAACGCACCTCTGCCCCGCCACATCACCGACACCACCGCCAACACCTACGAACGCGTTGCCACCGTCAGCAACGAAGTTGCGGGCAAATTGGCCTCGCGCTTGCGAGCTGAAACCCAAGGCGAGGTGTTGTTCTCGGCCGCCGACCGTGGCCGCTACGCCACCGACGCGTCGATTTACCAAGTCACCCCCGTGGGCGTGTTTGTGCCACGTCACGCGCACGAGGTGCCCATCGCGTTACAAATTTGCCGCGACTTAGGTGTACCCATCGTGCCGCGCGGCGGCGGCACCAGCCAATGCGGCCAAACCACGGGTGCAGGTTTGGTGATTGACCACAGCAAACACATTCGCAAGGTGATTCACCTTGATCTGGAAAAGCGCACCGTCGAAGTCGAACCCGGCATGGTGTTGGACCATTTGAATGCCGAACTCAAAAGCCATGGTTTGTGGTTTCCCGTCGATGTGTCCACCAGCGCCCAAGCCACCCTGGGCGGCATGGCAGGCAACAACTCATGCGGCAGTCGCTCCATTGCCTACGGCAACATGGTGCACAACGTGGTGGGGGCCAACGCATGGCTGAGTAACGGCGACTTGCTGCCATTCGGAGCCTATGGCGCGAGCAACGGACGCTCGAAAGAAATTGGCGACTTTGTCAAACACTTGGCGCAGGGCTTGACGCCCGAACTAGAAGCCCACTGGCCCAAAGTGATGCGCCGCGTGGCAGGCTACAACCTCGATATTTTCAACAACCAAAACGAGCGCCCCTACACCAGCGACGGCTCCGTGAACTTGGCGCATTTGCTCATCGGCAGTGAAGGCACGCTGGGCTTGACCCAATCACTCACCTTGAAGCTCAGCGACTTGCCGCGCGCCAAAGTCTTGGGTGTGGTGAACTTTGACAGCTTTTACAAAGCCATGGATGCAGCTCAGCACATCGTCAAACTGGGCGATGGCACGCTCACGGCCGTCGAGTTGGTCGACCGAACCATGATCGACCTGTCACTGCAAAACCCAGCCTTTGCGCCCACCATTCGCACCGCCTTGATTGGCGAGCCAGAGGCTGTGTTGTTGGTCGAATTTGCGGGTGCCAACAAAGACATGCTCAAACCCAAAATGCGCCAACTCGTGGAGTTGATGGGTGACTTGGGGCTGCCAGGCAGCGTGGTGGAAATGATCGACGATGCGCCCCAAAAAAACCTGTGGGAAGTACGCAAAGCCGGCCTCAACATCATGATGAGCCTCAAAGGCGACGGCAAGCCTGTGAGCTTCATCGAAGACTGCGCGGTGCCCCTCGAGAGCTTGGCCGAATACACCGACGAGCTGACCCAAGTATTCAAACGCCACGGCACCAAAGGCACGTGGTACGCCCACGCCTCGGTGGGCACGCTGCATGTGCGCCCTATTCTGGACATGCGCCGCAATGGTGCCGCGAAGATGCGGGAAATCGCTGACGAGGCCAGCGCCTTGGTGCGCAAATACAAAGGCGCTTACAGCGGCGAGCACGGCGATGGTCTGTGCCGTGGTGAATGGATCGAATGGCAATTTGGCCCCCGCATCAACGACGCCTTCACCCAAATCAAACAGCATTTAGACCCGTTAAATTTGCTGTCGCCACGACGCATCATTAATCCACCCAAGATGGACGACACCTCGCTGATGCGCTTCGGCAACGACTACAAAGTCATCCCGATTCAAACCGCCCTCGACTGGCGCGCTTGGGACGTGCAAAACGACCCTGCCACCGAGCTAACCACCGCACCCGGCACCGGCGGCGACGCTGCCCAAGGCTTTGCCAAAGCCGTGGAGATGTGCAACAACAACGGCACCTGCCGCAAATTTGACGCAGGCACCATGTGCCCCAGCTACCGCGTCACCCGCGACGAAAAACACCTCACACGCGGCCGCGCCAACACCTTGCGTTTGGCGTTAAGCGGCCAACTCGGCGCTGAGGGTTTGAGCAACCCTGAGTTGCTCGAAGCCATGGATTTGTGCGTAGGCTGCAAAGGCTGCAAACGCGATTGCCCGACAGGCGTAGACATGGCACGCATGAAAGTCGAGACCCTGCACCACTACAAAGCCAAGCATGGCTTCACCCTCAAAGACCGGCTGATTGCCTACCTGCCTCGCTACGCACAACACGCAGCCCGTTGGTCTGGTTTGCTGAATTTACGTAACAAAGTACCGCTGCTGGCCCAACTGGCCGAACGCTTCACAGGCTTGTCTGCACAACGCAGCTGGCCCACTTGGCAGGGCCAACATTTCTTTAACCAAGGCACACAGGGCGTTTCAAAAGAAGCTGTGTTGAGCGCCAGCAAACCCGTGGTGCTGTTTGTGGACACCTTCAATGGCTACTTTGAGTCGAGCAACGCCCACGCCGCCCTGCGTGTGTTGCAAGCGGCGGGCTACAGCGTGCATGTGGCGTCTAAAAACGAGCGCGGTCACGGTGCGGACGCCGGTCATTTGTGCTGCGGCCGCACCTTCTTGGCCAACGGCATGGTGGACAAGGCACGTGAACACGCCCGCGAGCTGATCAACACACTGTTGCCTTTTGCCGAGCGCGGCATCGCCATCGTCGGTTTAGAACCCTCGTGCTTGCTGACGCTGCGTGATGAAGCATTGGTGCTGGGCTTGGGCGACAGCGCACATCAAGTCAGCGAACAGGCTGTGTTGTTTGAAGAGTTCCTGGCCAGCGAAGCGAAAGCTGGGGCCTTAGACGCGTTGAAGCAACAACTCAAACCCACCCAACACGCCATCATGCTGCACGGCCACTGCCATCAAAAAGCCTTTGGTTTGATGCCGCCGGTGCTGGAGGTCATTCGACTGATCCCCGAGGCAGCGCCTGAATTGATCGAAACCAGCTGCTGCGGCATGGCGGGTAGCTTTGGCTACGAGTCGTCGCACCTTGACGTGTCAATGCAGATGGCTGAATTGAGCTTATTGCCTGCGGTTCGCGCCAAGCCCGATGCCATCGTCGTGGCTGATGGCACCAGTTGCCGCCATCAAATCAAAGATGCCGCAGCACGCGAAGCCATTCATGTGGCGCAACTGTTGAGCGATCATCTCAAAAGCTAAGTCTGTCCAGGCAGCGCTTTATTGCGGTACCACGCACCACGGTGCTTGGTACTCCACCAAGCCCATCCACAAGGCCCAACCGGAACTGGCGGCCAATGCCAAGCCAGCCAAGCGCACGCCCCATGCACCACTGGATGCACCAGCCACACCCGTGGGCTTGAATCCACGCATACGCAGCCACAACCAAGGGCCCACCGTCAGCACGACGGCGCTGCCTAAGGCGAACAAGGCCATCACACCTGCACCTTCCAAAGGGCTGTTGCTTAATGCGGCCACCAGCAAAGCGCCGTAAAGCAAACCGCAGGGCATCAACGCCCACAAGAAGCCCAAGATGACGGCGCCGCCGTTGCGCAACTTGAGATGCGCCGTCATGGCCTGTACACGACGCCAGATGTTGCGTCCCACGCCATCCAGCCACACGGGCTGTTCTGCGCGCCACAACAACAGCAAACCCACCAAAAACGCAAACAAGTGCAACAACGTCCACACCGGGCGAAACACGGCAGATTGCGTGCTGAGCCAACCCACGCCTTGCATGGTGGATGCAGCCACTGCGCCCAATGTGCTGTAGCCAGCGATGCGGCCCAGCTGAAACAACAGCATGGCCGATGTGCCTTGCCCTGCGCCTTGCTTTTGCGCAGATCGGCCGATACCCGCACAGACAGCACCGCACATGGCCAAACAATGGGGGCCGCCCGCCAACCCCATCAGCAAAGCTGTGAGGGCTAAAGTTGAATTCATCACCATCAGATGATTTTAGAGAACCTCGCGCGGTTGCGGTCTGTTTGTAAATACTTATCGAACACCATGGCGACGCCGCGCACAAAAAACCATCCCAACTCCGTCACCTGAATGCCCGTCGAATCAAGGGCCACAAGGCCTTGTGTTTGCATCTTCAGCAAAGCTTCCATTTCTTGCGCAAAGTAAGGCTGGAAGTCAATCAGATGCGCCAACTCGATGGACTCAAACAGCACATGCCCTTGGCACATCAACGCCATGATGACCGACTGTCGCACCAAGTCATCGCGTGACATGGCTAAGCCGCGCTCCACAGGCAAACGCCCTTGGTCGAGCAAGTCGTAGTAGGCCTCGATGGTTTTCACGTTTTGGCTGAAAGTGCTGCCCACATGGCCAATGGACGACACACCCAAGGCCAGCAAATCGCAATCGGGTTGTGTGCTGTAGCCTTGAAAGTTTCGGTGCAAGCGCCCTTGACGCTTGGCAACGGCCAGCGCATCCGTGGCCAACGCAAAGTGATCCATACCGACATAGACATACCCAGCCGCTGCCAACACACGCATGGCACTGGCCAGCATCGCCAATTTAGCGCTGGCAGGCGGCAAGTCTTGCGTGTGAATACGGCGTTGCGGCTTGAACCGCTCAGGCAAATGCGCATAAGCGTAGAGCGCGATGCGATCGGGACGCAACTTCACGACTTGCGCCAAGGTGCGCTCAAAGGTCTCGGGGCTTTGCATGGGCAAGCCATAAATCAAATCCACATTGATGGACTCAAAGCCCAACGCGCGCGAAGCGGCGACCAAGTCAAACACCTGCGCCGCAGGTTGAATGCGGTGCACCGCTTTTTGCACCGCCGGCTCAAAGTCTTGCACGCCGAAACTCAGCCGGTTGAACCCCAACTCGCCGAGTCGCTGCAAGCGCTCTGGCGTGACGGTGCGTGGGTCAACCTCAACAGAATATTCACCGCCCGGTGTGAAGACAAAGTTGCGGCGCAACATGGCCATCAAATCATGCAACTCGCCGTCGCTCAAAAACGTGGGGCTGCCGCCGCCTAAGTGCAATTGCGAAACGGTTTGCCCTGCGCCCAGATGTGCAACATTGAGCGCCACCTCGCGCGTCAGATATCGCAAATATTCAGCACCCCGTTCATGGTGTTTGGTGATGATTTTGTTGCACGCAC
>CANBRM010000102.1 GCA_947371915.1 Comamonadaceae bacterium
AAGCAGGCCGTTAGCGCCGTGATCGAGGTGACACAAGACATGCAAGCGATTGAGAAAAGCTCGAACGAAACCAACGAAATGTTGGCGCATATCTCCAAGTCCATGGACGGTCAAAGCGCGGCCGTGGAAGAGATCAGTGTCAACTTGTCGAATGTGGATCAGGTCACCAAAAGCAACGCGGCGGCCTCGGAAGAAATCACATCGACCATCATTGAGCTCTCGAAAATTGCCAATAACACCCGCCAAGAGACTGACAAGTTTGTTTGTTAACCCGAGCTCTCGCTCGGCTTGGCTGGGCGAGCTGAACGGGGATGTGGTGGGGACGTTGGACCTTGGTGCTGCTTAGGCGACCTAAGCCCTCACGATCAAGCGTGGCGCTTGGTTTTGGACAAATCTACGCCCAGCTGTTTGAGCTTGCGATAAAGATGCGTACGCTCTAGGCCCGTCTTTTCAGCCACGCGCGTCATTGAGCCACTCTCTTGTGCCAAGTGATACTCAAAATACGCACGCTCAAAAGCGTCGCGCGCCTCACGCAGGGGCAATTCCAACTCGAAGCTCTGGTGGGTGGCGGGCATCACCGCAACGGGAGCGACAGCATGAGCCACTTTCGAGCCCTCACCGGCCCCTTGTGCTTGCAGGTTTTTCGCGGTCGCAGCCACGGGAAGTTTGCGTACCAACCCCTGTTCCACCGCCTTGAGCAACTTTTGCATGGTGATGGGTTTTTCTAGAAACGCTTGGGCACCAATACGCGTGGCTTCGACAGCCGTGTCGATGGTGGCATGGCCACTCATCATGATCACAGGCATTGTGAGTAAGCCAGAACCCGCCCACTCTTTCAGCAAGGTCACGCCGTCGGTATCAGGCATCCAGATGTCAAGCAGCACCAAATCGGGACGCGCCGCCAGACGTGCTGCACGCGCTTGCGACGCATTTTCAGCCACCTGAACGGCATGACCTTCGTCGTTAAGAATTTCAAACAGCAGGTCACGAATGCCTAACTCGTCGTCCACCACCAATATGTTTGCCATGTCTGCCCGTGTCTCGTTGCACTTAAAAATTATGTGTGTTGCAAATCTGCAACTTGGAATGATAACGACACTTGGGCCCCAACCACCAAGCCCTCGGATTCACGGTTCTTCAAATCGATGCGTGCCCCGTGTTCATCGGCAATTTTCTTCACCACCGCCAAGCCCAAACCGGTGCCTCGGCTCTTGGTGGTGACGTAGGGTTCAAAGGCACGTTTCAAAATTTTCAGTGGAAAGCCAGGTCCGTTGTCGCGAACCACCAAGCGCACGCGCCCCGACGTGGGCACCCATTGCGTGGCGATTGAGACTTGCGGGTGGTCGCTGGCACCGGTCGCGTCTTGCGCGTTTTGCAACAGGTTGTGCACCACTTGCCGCAGCTGCTGGGCATCGCCTTGAATCAGCGGGCATTGCGCATCCAACTCAGCATACACAGGCACGGCAGCGTTCTCGCTGCCGTAGAGCTGCATCACGTCTTGCACCAAGGTATTTAGATCAAGGGATTTCAGCTCTGCGACGGGAAGCCGCGCGTAGTCGCGAAACTCGTTGACCAAACGCTTCATCGCATCGACCTGATCGACGATGGTTTTCACAGATTTGTTGAGGATCAAGCGTTCAGGCTCTTCGACTTTGCCTTCCAGCTTCATGGCCAAACGCTCCGCCGACAACTGAATGGGTGTGAGCGGATTTTTAATTTCATGCGCCAACCGACGCGCCACTTCGCCCCAAGCCTGCGCACGCTGGGCGGACACGATTTCAGAAATATCGTCAAACACCAACAAACGCGCGTTGTTGGGCAGCACCGCGCCGCGCGCCAACAAGGTGATGTGCTGGCGATGCTCATCCGTCAGCTGCACCGCGGGGCTCATGGCCGTGGCGTGCAACTCAAACGATTGCTGCCAATGGTCTAAGCCATGTTGGCTGCGCTCGCCCCAAAACCCCTCAAACTCGTCTTGCACGTGCTGCGCGAATTCGGCCAAACCTTCGATCTCGCCCAACACACGCCCTTCCCAAGCCGCCAAAGGCACGCGCAAGATGCGTGTGGCACCAGGGTTAGACGATTGAATGACCCCTTGATCGCTGAGCACAATCACGCCGGCGGTGAGGTTGTCCAAAATGGTTTGAAGATTAGCCCGCGAGGTGTGCACCTGCTGCATGCTTCGGTCTACCGCAGCACGAGCGTCGGCAAGCTGCTGCGTCATGTCGGCAAATGAGCGGGTCAAGCCGCCGAGTTCATCGCGGCCTTGCAAGGCGGGTTTGGGGCTCAAGTCACCCGCAGCCACATCACGCACACCTTCGGCCAACATGAGCAAGGGACGCGCCAATTGATTGCCCAGCAACACCGCCAGCAGCACTGCACCAAAAACCGCCAAAAACAAGCTCAGGGTCAAGGTGCCGATGTACATGCTGCGCAAACCATCGCGCCCCAAGGCTCGCTCTTGGTACTCGCGGTAAGCTGTCTCCACCGCCAAGGCGTTGCTGACCAAGGTGGGGGGGATGGCCTTGGTCACTTGCAGTATGCGAACCTCTTCCATCAGCCCAAGCCCCGAAGGTGCCACCAACACCCATGCCCGAATTCGGGCCTGGGCTGTGCCTTGCGAGTTGGCGTCTTCGAGGCCTTCGATCTGTGTCACCGTGCCCTGCGTTTTGACTTGGCGAATTTGTGCCGAGGTGGGCCTGACCGGGTTGATTTTGAAGCGTGATTCCCCCGCGCTGGCCAAAGCTTGGCCAGAGATACTCCACAAAATGGCATCGTCTGCGCCCAATTGCTCACGGATGCGGTCCATCGCCAATCCCGCCGATGCATCTGGCAAATCACTGATTTGCACACCAGCGTTACGCGCTTTTTGCCCTAATTCGCTGGCCAAGGTGTCGAGGGTCGCACGTCCCAAACTCAGGCCTGCGTCAAGAGCCCCTTCGACCTTCACATCGAACCAACTTTCAATCGAGCGCGACACGAATTGGTAAGACACGCTGTAAATCAGCAAGCCCGGAAAGAGGCCCACCAACGCAAAGGTGGCTGCAATTTTTAACAGCAAACGGCTGCCGAATTTGCCTTGTCGCAGACGCACAACCAAGCGCACCGACAACCAAGCAATCACGCCCATCAATAAGGCGGCCACCACCACGTTCAGGCCAAACAACTGCTGGTAATTTTGCTCATAGAGCTGGCGGTTGTCAGTGGCCTGCGTCAGTAAAAACAACAACACCAAGCCCAAAGCCAGCACAACGGCGGCACTGATCACCAGCAACCAACGGAACTGAAAGCCTGTAATCTTGGCCCGCTTATCCGCCCAAAACATCACCGTCCGGGCTCCAGCACCAGTCGCATGGATTTATTCAAACTCAAGTTCCACTCGCTCTGGCCAGCTGCGCCGATTTGCAGAGGCCGTGGCAATTGGGTTAAGTCCAATTTGAAACTCACGTTGATGTTTTGTTTGGCTTCTGCATCGATGTCTGAGGCTTGTGCAATCGGCCATTGAGCGATGCGCCGCACGGCCGTCATGGCCTCCTCGACGGTGTCGTAGCTCTGTCCCAAACTCATACCTAGACCACCCGCGCTAAATGGCCGCGGCGAGATGTTGACACGCCATCGCCGCGTCAACGGCATGTAAAACAAGCGAATATGCCGCTCGGCGTGCGCCACTCGCTTGTCATAGAAATACCAGCGCTCACGTACCACTTCGACCTCAGTCACGAAGTAAAGCGACACGCCTTTGAGTAAGGCTTCCTCCAGCGGCAGCGGCAGATCAAAACGCAAATTGGCTGACACCGTCACTGCACTGTCCACACGCTCGACCAGCAAGCCTTGCATCTCGACGGGCGTATCGGCCCAAGCCACGCTGGTGCAGCACAGGCTAAACATCAACCCAAGGAACAGCCACAGACGCCCAAGGGCTCCTGAGGCCAGACGGTCAAAGGGTCGAAGTTTTTTCCAGCAGAGCGTAGTAAAAGCCGTCGTGATCACCCGCCAGATTGTCGGTGAGAGTGGCCTCTTGGTGGTTGTTTTGAGGTCTCAAATGTCCGAAAGAAGGCATCAAACGGGCATCGGTGTTGTGTTCACGAAACGTTTTGAGCTGATCGTCACCTTCGGCCTTGAAAACCGAGCATGTGCAGTACAACAAACGACCGCCCGGACGCACCATGGGCCACAACCGTTTGAGCAGGTTTTTTTGAATCGCAGCCAACTGCGCAATGTCAGACTCGCGGCGCAACCACCGCACGTCTGGGTGACGGCGCACGATGCCAGAGGCCGTACAAGGCGCGTCTAACAAAATGCCGTCAAACATTTCGCCATCCCACCAGCCTTTGGGCAATGCGGCATCCGCTGCAATCACGTTGGCATGCAGGCCGAGGCGAGCCAGGTTTTCAGCCACACGCTCGCAGCGTTTGGGGTCGATGTCCAAGGCGGTGACTTGGGCGTTGGCGGGCAACATCTCCAAAAGATGCGCCGTCTTGCCGCCTGGCGCGGCGCAGGCATCCAACACGCGCATGCCGCCTTTTTGTGCGGGCACCAATCCGGTCAACAATAATTGCGCGGCGCACTGAGCCGCCGCGTCTTGCACAGAGCACAAGCCTTCGTCAAAGCCAGGAATATCCCGCACCGAGCGCGCTTGGCTCAGCACCAAGCCTTGTTCACCCACAGTTTGTGAGGCGACACCGGCGGCTTGCCAACGCGCTTGCAGCGCGTCACGCGTGATGCGTTGTGTGTTGACCCGCAAGGTCATGGGGGCGGCTTGATTATTGGCACGCAATATCTCTTGCCAATGCTGTGGATGATCGACTTGTACGCGCTTAACCCACCAAGCGGGGTGGTTCCACTGCGCTTGCACGTCGCCGTCGGTGGCACGCACCAAGGCATCACGCTCACGCAAAAACCGGCGCAAACAGGCATTCAAAAAACTGGCGTTGGCCTGCAAGGTGCGGGTGTTTTTAGCAGCCTCAACTGCTTGGTTCACCAAGGTGTGAGGCTCGTAAGGCGCGTTGTCTGGGTCCCACGCCAAGGCCAAAGCTGTGCACAGCAAAGCGTCAGGCAACGGCGGTGGCGCACGACTGGCCAATTGCGCGCGCAAGGCTTGCGCGCGCCCTAACTGACGCAGCACTTGGAACATGAGCGCTTGAACGCCGGGTCGCAAGGCAGGAGGCACCGCGTCGAGCGCGGCCGTACCGGAGACACCTCGGCGCACTTGCGCCACGGCTTGCGCGACGGCTTGCAACTGCTGCCAAAGGGGCACAGCTGCGCCCGACGTTTGAGGGGCTTGTGTCATTCGAGAACGCGTCCTGCTTTGTATTTAAAAACTCGGGCCAGCACCACGGCTGGAAACATGGCGATGGCGTCGTTATAAACACGCACCGCTTGGTTGAACCGCTGTAAATCGGGTTGAATGGCAATGCCCAACTCACGCCAATGCTGGGTGAGCTCGGTAGGCACCGACACGTAATACACATCGGGGTGGGTCAGGGCTTCCCAAGCCTCTTGCAGATCGCGGCTGGTCGCCACCAAGGCGATGGCCGACGACGGGTCCAGCGGATGCTCTTGCATGCGCGCCATCGCCATAGCCGACAAATTGGCAGCCACTTGCAAGCGGGTCCAATGGCTGGCTCCGAGTTCTGGTGCCACTGAGGTGTGCCAACCCGAGGGCGCGGTCACCGCAGCTGTGGTTGCCTCTTGCACCAAGCTTTGGTAGCGCAGCATCAATTCCTCGAGCACCGCAAATTGTTTGATCACTTGCGAGCGCAAGCCCACCAAACGCTTGTAAGCGCCGACGGCCCAAAACACGAGCACGGCCACCACTGCCCAAAACCACCACGTTTCTACCATGCCGTCACCTTTGATCGGATTGTCAAAACACAGGCCCACCAACAACAAAGGCCCTTGCGGGCCTTTGTTGAGAGGGTCACTTTACGCTTCTTCGCCAGCGCCGTGATCGACATGGGTTTCTTCTTCTGAAGAATCCCCTGCCAACTCAGCCGCTTCGGCATCCGCAATGGCGCGGCGTTCAGCGTCGTCCATCGCATCTTTGACCTTGCGGGCTTTGTGATAGGCCATGCCGGTACCTGCGGGAATCAGGCGACCGACGATGACGTTCTCTTTCAAGCCGCGCAATTCGTCGCGCTTGCCCATGATGGCCGCTTCGGTCAACACACGTGTGGTTTCTTGGAAAGAAGCCGCAGAGATGAACGAGTCGGTCGACAAGGACGCTTTGGTGATACCCAGCAACAAGTTGGTGAACGTCGAAGGCACTTTGCCATCACGCATCAGCGCTTCGTTGGTGTTCAGAATTTCTGAACGCTCCACTTGTTCGCCAGCGATGTAGTTGGTGTCACCCACGTTTTCGACCACAACACGACGCAGCATTTGACGCACGATCACTTCAATGTGCTTGTCGTTGATCTTCACGCCTTGCAAACGGTAAACGTCTTGCACTTCGTCGACGATGTAGCGCGCCAACTCTTCCATGCCGAGCAAACGCAAGATGTCTTGTGGGTCGGCTGGGCCGTCCACCACGCTCTCGCCTTTGTTGACCACTTGGCCTTCGTGGACCAAGATGTTCTTCTCTTTAGGAATGAGTTCGTCCCACACTTTGCCTTCTGGATCTGTGATCTGCAAACGAACCTTGCCTTTGGTTTCTTTACCAAAGGACACGGTACCGGTCATCTCAGCCAGCATGCCCTTGTCTTTAGGACTGCGAGCTTCAAACAGTTCGGCCACGCGTGGCAAACCGCCGGTAATGTCGCGGGTCTTTTGACCTTCAACAGGGATACGTGCCAGCACTTCGCCAGGGCCCACATCCATGCCGTCACGCACTTGAATGAGCGCACCGATTTGGAAGCCAATCGTCACCGCGTGATCGGTGCCAGGAATCTTGACTTCTTTGCCGGATGCGTCGATCAGCTTGACCTGTGGGCGCACCACTTTGGTCGAACCGCGACGCTTTGGATCGATCACCACCAAGGTGGACAGACCGGTCACTTCGTCCAATTGCTTGGCAACGGTCAGGCCTTCTTCGACGTTTTCGAATTGGACCTTACCCGCGAATTCAGTGATCACAGGGCGTGTCAATGGATCCCAGTTCGCCAAGATCACGCCAGCCTTCAAGGTCTGGTCAGGCTTGACGGACAGAATGGCACCGTAAGGCACTTTGTGACGCTCACGCTCACGGCCGTGTTCGTCGTGAATGATGATTTCGCCAGAGCGAGAAATCACCACCAACTCGCCTTTGCTGTTGGTCACATAACGCATGGCGGCGTTGAAGCCGATCACGCCGTTGGACTTGGCTTCCACGCTGGAGGCCACAGCCGCACGAGAAGCCGCACCACCGATGTGGAAGGTACGCATGGTCAGTTGGGTACCGGGTTCACCGATGGACTGCGCAGCGATCACGCCAACCGCTTCACCGTTGTTGACCAAGCCACCACGACCCAAGTCACGGCCGTAGCACATGGCGCACAAACCAAAGCGTGTTTCGCAGTTCAAAGCGGTACGCACTTTGACTTCGTCGACGCCTTCGGCCTCGAGGATGTCGATGTAGTCTTCGTCCAGCATTTCGCCGGCTTTGACCAACACCGCGCGGGTTTCTGGATGCACGACGTCTTCCAACGCGGTACGACCCAAAATACGATCGCGCAAGGACTCAATCACTTCACCGCCTTCGACGATGGCGCGCATGAGTTGGCCGTTTTGTGTGCCGCAATCGAGCTCGGTCACCACCAAGTCTTGCGTCACGTCGACCAAACGACGGGTCAGGTAACCCGAGTTCGCTGTCTTCAACGCCGTGTCAGCCAAACCTTTACGTGCACCGTGGGTGGAAATAAAGTACTGCAACACGTTCAGACCTTCACGGAAGTTCGCCGTGATGGGGGTCTCAATGATGGAGCCGTCAGGCTTGGCCATCAAACCACGCATACCGGCCAACTGACGAATCTGAGCGGCAGAACCGCGCGCGCCAGAGTCGGCCATCATGTAGATGGAGTTGAACGATTCTTGCTCGACTTCGTTACCGTGGCGGTCGATGGTCTTCTCTTTGCGGAGTTGGTCCATCATCACCTTGGACACGGCATCGCCAGCCTTACCCCAGATGTCAACCACCTTGTTGTAACGCTCGCCAGAAGTCACCAAACCAGACACGTATTGCTGTTCGATGTCTTTGACTTCTTTTTCAGACGCGCTGATGATGGCGCCTTTTTCTGG
>CANBRM010000103.1 GCA_947371915.1 Comamonadaceae bacterium
TCATGACGGTGTTGGAGGCGAGTGGACACAACAAGGCCGGCAAGCTACGTGCCTTGGCCGTGACCAGCGAGCAGCGTGTGAGCGCTTTGCCTGATGTGCCCACGTTGGCCGAAGGCGCTGTGCCTGGCTTTAATTCGATCAGCTGGATCGGTGTGTTGGCCCCTGCTGGGACGCCCTCTGCATTAGTTGAAAAAATCGCAGCCGACATCCGCGACGTTGTTGAGATGTCGGACGTGAAAAACCGCTTGATCGATTTAGGTGGCATTCCCAAAACCTCATCCCCCGCTGAGTTCAGTAAATTCATCGACAACGACCGCAAGCGTTACACCGCCGTCATCAAAACGCGCGGCATCACCGCAGACTAACCCCCGTCTGCAGGCTTCACCATTCCCTGAAAGGCAACTTATGAAACTTGGATTTATTGGCTTAGGCATCATGGGCGCGCCCATGGCCCAACACCTGTTGGCCGCTGGCCACGAGATGTTTGTACGTACCCGCAGCAAAGTGCCCGAAGGCTTGCAAGGTGCCACGGTGTGTGCGACCAACGCCGATGTGGCACGTGCGGCAGACATCATCTTTTTGATGTTGCCCGACACCCCCGATGTGCAGACCGTGTTGTTTGGCAAAGACGGCGTGGCCGATGGCTTGAGCGCGGGCAAAGTGGTGGTGGACATGAGCTCTATCTCGCCCATCGACACCAAAACCTTCGCCCAACAAGTCAACGCCAAGGGCGCTGAATACCTGGATGCGCCTGTGTCGGGCGGCGAAGTGGGCGCCAAGGCCGCCAGTTTGACCATCATGGTCGGCGGCACGGATGACACGTTCGCGCGTGTCAAACCGCTGTTCGAGTTGATGGGCAAAAACATCACCCATGTGGGTGGTAATGGAGATGGTCAGACCACCAAGGTGGCCAACCAAATCATCGTGGCGCTGAATATTGCGGCGGTGGGTGAAGCCTTGTTGTTTGCCAGCAAAGCGGGTGCTGACCCCGCCAAAGTGCGCGCTGCCTTGATGGGTGGATTTGCCTCCAGCCGAATTTTGGAAGTCCACGGCGAGCGCATGATCAAGCGCACTTTCAACCCTGGTTTTCGCATTGCCCTGCACCAAAAAGATCTGGGACTCGCGCTCAGCGGTGCCAAGGCCATGGGCGTGGCGTTGCCACAAACGGCCTCGGCTGCGCAGCTCATGCAAGTGTGTGCGGCGCAGGGGTGGGACCAACTCGATCACTCGGCATTGGTGAAATCCCTAGAGCTGATGGCGTCACATGAGGTCAGCGAAGGCTGATATCCTTTTCTCATGCACATACCTTCACTCAAAAACCAAGTCAGCCCCGAAGAGTGGGCTTTGCGTGTAGACCTCGCCGCGTGTTATCGCCTCGTGGCGATGTATGGCATGAGCGATTTGATCTTCACGCACATCAGCGCCAAGTTGCCTGACAGCGTGTCGGGTGATTCGCCGCAGTTCTTGATCAACCCCTATGGCTTGATGTTCGATGAAATTACGGCTTCGTCGTTGATTCGCATCGACATGGCGGGCAACCAAATCACGCCGTCGGAGTTCAATGTCAATCGCGCAGGTTTTGTGATTCACAGCACCATCCACGAAGCGCGTCACGACGCCGCGTGTGTGTTGCACACCCACTCGCGCGCGGGTGTGGCGGTGAGTGCACAAAAGGCAGGCGTGTTGCCTATTTCTCAGCAAGCCACTTTGTTGATGAGTTCGCTGTGTTACCACGACTACGAAGGCTTGGCCGTGCATGACGACGAGCGGGCGCGCCTGAAGGCCGACATGGGCAGCAGCAACTACATGGTGCTGCGCAACCACGGTTTGTTGACGGTCGGCAAAACGGTGGCAGACGCCTTTTTGGCGATGTACTTTTTGGAGTCCACCTGCCAAATTCAAATCAGCGCACAAGCGGGCGGTGAACTGAACATGGTGCCGCAAACCGTCTTGGACGGTGTTGAAACCGCCATGCGTCTGCAGCAGGGGCAAGGCCGAGGCTCGGCGGGGCAACTGGCTTGGCCAGCGCTGCTGCGCCGTTTAGATCGGTTGAACCCGGGCTACGACCAATAAAGCAGCCAAACACGGGGAGCCAGGCATGACCTCTGACGAACTGCGCGAAATTCAAGCGCCTTTCAAGGCCAAGTACAAGGTCTCGCCTGAGACCGCTGTGATTCACAGCTGCGTCACGGGCGCTTTGTTGCTGGACCACCCCGCCTGTCGCATCGACACCTTGCAAGGCCCCGTCGTTGCTGGCATGCACCCCGCGGTGGGCGGCGATGGCAGCGAAGCCTGCTCGATAGACATCTTGTTAGAGGCTTTGGTGGGTTGCGCGGGCTTGACCTTCAATTTGGTCGCGACGGCCATGGGCATTCCGTTCAACGATGTGAAGATCCAGGTGCACGGCGCGTCCGACATTCGCGGCGCTTTGGGCATCAACAAAGAGGTGCCGGTGGGCGTGACCCACATTCGCTTGCACTTCGAGGTCGATTCACCCGCTACCGACGAACAGGTGGCGCTGCTCATCAAACAGACCGAGCGGTATTGCATGGTCTATCAAACCTTGTTGCAGCCGCCTGTGATTGAAACTACGGTGTCTCGAATGGGTGTGTAGTGCGTTTTCTGCGCATTAATCGTAAACAAGCACAGCGTCGCTGATGAATTTGTCGGCGGCTGCGTCTGCTTCTTGTTGTGTGGGTGCGCAGCTCATCACATAGCCTATGCGGTCAGCGTTTTCCATAGGTGGGCGGACAGGGTCACCCGCTGCCTTGAGCATTTCAACGCAATGGATATGCGCGTCATTCGTTTGTGGTAATTCAATGGCAGCCAAGGTAGCGCAGGTGTTGGCAACCAGCCAGCGTGTAACGGCCACATCATTGGCGTCAGCGAACGGCGCAATAGGCAGGTTGAGGTGCAGATCGATCAAATCGCTGTGAATCGATCGTTTGCAAGCTAAATTGATGAGTCGAGGAATCTTCGCGCCCACTAAGCGCGGATTGATTTCAATCAGGCTCAACCCGTCGCTGTGAAGCATCAATTCAATGTGTGCAGCGCCGTCATCAAAGTCCACGGCGTCTAGCAAAGCAAAGACATAGTTTTCGATGGTTTTGAATTGCCCACGGTTGGGTGTGAAGCAGCCGCCACGAATGGCGAATGACGGGGGCTCAAAAAAGAGCTTTTCATTAACGCCCACCAAGATGTGTTGACCGTTTTGGGTCAGTGTGTCGCATCCAATGACCACGCCTTGCATGTATTGCTCAATCAGCAAGCGGTCATTCGCCTTGACCCCTAAACCGTAATCGGCACCCGAAGGCAGCATGTCGTTGAGTGGGGTCATCCACGGCGCTAAGTCTTCTTCAAATTCCAACATCACGATGTTTTGCGAGCCGTAACCGTCGGACGGTTTGATCAACACGGGTAAGCCTATCTGGGCGACAGCTTCTTGGAGTGATTCATTGGAGGTGGCTAAAGCAAACATCGGCTGCGCAATGCCACGCTCTAGCAGGCGAACACGCACGCTGAATTTGTCGCGCAGAAGTTGGGCTGATGTCGGGTTGAGATATTTCAAACCGAGGCGTTGCGCGATGGTGGCCGCCTCAATCAAGCGAATGTCGAGCAAGCACAACACGGCTTCAATAGGGGTGATGGCATGGACTGCCAGTACTTTGGACTCAAGCTCTGCTAAGTCGAAATCCGCCACCTCAATGCAGTCGCGTGCGTGTTGAAGCAGGGCATGAACGGCGGGTTGCTGCCGATACAAAGCCAAATCTGCGCTGAGAAACGTGAAGCTGTCGTCACGGTCTATCGCCGCTTGAAGGATGTCGGTATCGTTACCGCCTGGCAGCTCAATGATGAGTAAATGTGCCATATTTATTCTGGTGTCAGTCCTGCGCTTTGAATGGCTGTATGCCAAGTTGTGAGTTGTCTCTGGTTGTAGCTCTGTAGCTTGTCCGGCGACGACCCAAAGGGTTCAAAACCCAGCTTGCTGAGTTCAGCCGCTACCTCGTTACGTTGTAAAACTTCGTTGATCGCTTTGGACAAACGAAGTGCAATGTCATTCGGTAATTTGGCCGGGCCAAACATACCGGCCCATGGAACGATCGGTAAATCGCGCATGCCGGCTTCATGCCATGTCGGTGTCTCCGGCAGCAAAGGGCTGCGTTTGTCAGACAGCGTGGCAAACGCTTTTAACTTACCTTCTTTTACAAAAGGCAGCGCGTTGGCGGGGGTCGCAAACATCAGTTGTATGCGTCCTGCAACAAAGTCGGTCATGGCGGGCACTTCGCCTTTGTAGGGCACTTGGGTCATGTGCAGCTTGGCTTGAGACCCCATTTCGGCTGCCATCACGATCGAGGCCACGTTGCCTGTACCGTAATTGATCTCACCCGTGTGGGCATGCTCGTAGGCAATGAATTCGCTCAGCGTTTGGGCCGGAACGCTGGGATGCGCAAACAAGAACATGGTGAACTTGCCTGCGGTGCTGATGGGCGTGAAGTCTTTGATGGGGTCGTAATGCACAACTTTGTGCAGAGACGGTACGGCAGACATGGCACCATAAGTTGCCATGAATAAAGTGTAGCCATCGGGCGCAGCGGATGCCACCGCTTCTGCGGCAATGGCACCATCGGCTCCAGGCTTGTTTTCAATGATGACGGATTGGCCTAATTTCTCAGCCAAGGGCTTGGCCATGATGCGCGCCACCAAATCCGCACTGCCGCCAGCCGGAAAAGGGACGACCACGTGAATGGGCTTGTTAGGGTAGTCCGTGAGGAAGTCAGCGCTGAACGCCGAATGTGCGAGCAGCAGGGCTGCTAACCCCATGAACATCAGGAGGGGGCGGCGTGTGAGTTGGGTACGGATCATGGGCAAGGTCATTCGGCATTAAGCGGTTGTGTTGATCGTGCTGCCAGCTGTATCCATGCTCTTCAATTTGTTGTCTAAGCCTTGTAGAAAGTTAGAAACTGAAGCTGTAGCACTTTGACCGCCCAGCGCGCCAATAAGGTTTGCAAAACTTGATTGCAAATTGCTGTTGACCTGTGCGTTACCAGCGGTTGTTGTGGTGGCGTCAGTGGTGACGCCAGGCGTGCCACTCATTTGCTGAATCAAGCTTTCTAAGCTTGCTTCTAGCTGCGCATTAGATGGGGCTGTTGTTGACCGACTGTCCAGGAAAGCTTGTGTTGTGGCTGGGCTGGATGTGCCTGTGCTTGCCATGGCGTGAGGAGGAGGTGGTGGCATGTTGAGCAAGAAACTACCTTGGCCATTTGCCCCCGCCGTGGTCTGGCCCTGTTGTGTGAGTGCTGCCTCCAAGTTGGTGATGAAGGTGTTGAATGCCGTGTCAGCGCTGGAGGCTTCGGCGGTGGCCCCTGTGGTGGTCGATGAGGTGCTATCCGTTGCTTGTGCGGCCGTACGCGCATGGTGATGACCGCCACGACCCGCGTGCATGGCTTTTGCCGCTTGTTGCGCACCGGCCAAGTCGCCCGCTTGCAACGCGTCACCCACTTTGGTCAAAGCGCTGTTACCAGAGCCCGCATTGTTTTGAACCCCCGCAAATGCCTTTTGAGCGCTGGCAAGATTGCCTGATTGCAATGAGGAAAACAAATCCTTCATGCCCTGTTTTCTTTGTTGCCAACCGCTGACTGAGGTATTGGTTTGATAACCAGACCAGCCAGCGCTTGAGCCGCCTACGCGCATACCCATGGTGTTCTCCTTGAAGAAGTTGATTGACAAAGCAGAATGCCCGCAATATCCAAGCCACAAGTAGGGGTTTACAGAGTAAAGACGCTTTACATGCGCCAAGTAATTCATAAGTCCGCTTTAGAGCTCATCAACAAGCGGTTAAAACTTGAAGATGATGACCCACACACATAGATGCTTATGCCAAAAGCTTTTTGACGGCGAACGTTGGCCACTGTCGGCGGCAGTGTTTTGCCGCAAGCGGCTAGGCAGAGTCAGAGGCTGGCAAACCTCTGCCGCAGCTGTCATGAGCTTTACAAGGTAAAGATGCTCAAGCTTGCTACATCTGGGTCGATCTTGAGAGATGTATAAAAGCAACTTCTGCTTCTTGTGTTTTTGAAGGGTTCCATCATGGGTATGCGCATTGGAAGTTCATCGGCAGGTATGGCCAGTCAAGTCTCTGCGGTCAGCGGCTGGCAACAGCGACAACAGGGCGTGAAAGACCTGTTTTCTCAACTCAGTGCTGGCAATTTGGCGGGTTCTCAAAAAGCCTATGCCGCCTTTGCTGCCAGTAACCCAATCAAGAGCGACAGCCCGATGGGCCAGCTCGGTGATGCGTTGAAAAATGGCAACTTGGCAGGCGCAGAAAAGATTGCAGAGTCATTGCAAAAGAATCGCACCACCAGCCCTGTTTCTGCGCAGGCCAATGCGAACAATCAGCAAGTAGCCTCTACGTTGAGCATGCTGCGTGGCCAAGGCGGTCAGATCGATAGCTTGGTGTGAACCAGTTTTCTGAAGTTCGCTGAAGCAACAAAAAACCCGCCGGCGCAAACTGGCGGGTTTTTTTGTTAGCGCACAGCCTTGTTGGAAGGTTGCTTTCGCAGTGGACCGATCAGTGGTTATCAGTCAACTGGTCCAGAATCGCTGGGTTTTCCAGTGTCGAGATGTCTTGTGTGATCGCCTCGTTCTTGGCCAAGCTGCGCAGCAAGCGGCGCATGATCTTGCCAGAGCGGGTCTTGGGCAAGTTGTCACCGAAGCGGATGTCTTTTGGCTTGGCGATGGGGCCAATTTCTTTGCCCACGTGGTCACGCAAGATTTTGGCAATCGCTTTGGCTTCGTCGCCCACTGGACGTGAACGCTTCAGCACCACAAACGCGCAGATGGCTTCGCCCGTGGTGTCGTCAGGACGACCCACCACAGCGGCTTCAGCCACCAACTCGGTGCAGCTCACCAAGGCCGATTCGATTTCCATCGTGCCCATGCGGTGGCCCGACACGTTCAACACGTCGTCGATACGGCCGGTGATGGTGAAGTAGCCTGTTTTCTCGTCGCGGATCGCGCCGTCGCCAGCCAAGTAGTACTTGCCCTTGAATTCTTCAGGGTAGTAGCTCTTGATGAAACGCTCTGGGTCGTTCCAGATGGTGCGAATCATCGAAGGCCATGGGCGTTTGACCACCAAGATACCGCCTTGGCCGTTAGGCATGTCGTTACCTGCTTCGTCCACGATGGCAGCTTGGATGCCGGGGAAGGGCAGTGTGCAAGAACCGGGAACCATCGGTGTCACGCCTGGCAGAGGGGTGATCATGTGGCCACCGGTTTCTGTTTGCCAGAAGGTGTCGACGATTGGGCAACGGCTGCCGCCCACGTGCTTGTAGTACCACTCCCAAGCTGCTGGGTTGATTGGCTCGCCGACCGAACCCAACAAACGCAGGCTAGACAAGTCGTAGCTCTTTGGATGCACGGCATCGTTGGCTTCAGCGGCTTTGATGAGTGAACGGATCGCGGTTGGTGCGGTGTAGAAGATCGAGACTTTGTGGTCTTGGATCATCTTCCAGAAGCGGCCAGCGTCTGGGTAAGTCGGCACGCCTTCGAACACGATTTCAGTGCCGCCCAAAGCCAAGGGGCCGTAGGTGATGTAGGTGTGGCCTGTGACCCAGCCGATGTCGGCGGTACACCAGAACACGTCGTTGGCTTTCAAGTCGAAGGTCCACTTGGTGGTCAAGGCTGCGTGCAGCAAGTAGCCGCCAGTGCTGTGTTGCACGCCTTTTGGTTTGCCAGTCGAGCCCGATGTGTAGAGCAAGAACAGGGGGTGCTCAGCGCCCACCCATTCTGGTTCGCAGGTGGTGGCTTGTTGGGCAGCCAACTCGGCCAACCAGGTGTCGCGGCCTGCTTTGATGGCGATGTCGCCACCGGTGCGCTTGACCACCAACACGTTTTTCACAGAGTCGCAACCGCCCAAAGTCAGGGCCTCGTCGACGATGGCTTTCAAGGGCAGGGCTTTGCCGCCGCGCACTTGTTGGTCAGCGGTGATGATGGCCACCGCGCCTGTGTCTTCCACGCGGTCACGCAGCGACTGGGCAGAGAAGCCGCCGAACACCACCGAGTGGGTGGCGCCGATACGGGAGCACGCTTGCATCGCGGCCACGCCTTCGATCGACATGGAGATGTAGATCATCACGCGGTCGCCTTTTTTCACGCCGATCGATTTCAAGG
>CANBRM010000104.1 GCA_947371915.1 Comamonadaceae bacterium
TTCTTCGACCGCATGTCGGCCGCCGCCATCTTAGAAAACAGCAAAGACGGCGAAGCTCAGGCGCTCAAACTGCTTCTTGAAGAAATTACCAACCGCCTCAAATACCTGTGCGACGTGGGCATTGGCTACCTCACCCTCGACCGCCAAAGCCGCACCTTGAGCGGCGGCGAAGTGCAGCGCATCAACCTGACCACGGCCTTGGGCACCTCATTGGTCAACACGCTTTTCGTCTTGGACGAGCCCAGCATCGGCCTGCATCCGCGCGACATGAATCGCATCACGCAGGCCATGCACCGATTAAGAGACGCTGGCAACACGCTGGTGGTGGTCGAGCACGACCCCGCCGTGATGTTGGCCGCCGACCGCATGATTGACATGGGCCCGGGCCCTGGCGAGAAGGGCGGCCAGATTGTGTTTGACGGCAGCACCGCAGACCTTAAAAACGCCGACACCTTAACGGGCGCCTACTTGGGCGGCCGCAAGCAAGTGGGCATGGGTTTTAAGCGGCCCGTGACCGACAACACGCCGCGCCTCATTTTGGAAGGTGCGAAAGAGCACAACCTCAAAGACGTCTCCCTTGAATTTCCGCTGCAACGCATGGTGTGCGTCACGGGCGTCAGTGGTTCGGGCAAATCCAGTTTGATTCAAGACGTGTTGGCCCCCGCGCTCCTCAGGCACTTTGGCAAAAGCACCGAAACACCCGGCGCGCACGACAGACTTTTAGGGGCCGATCATTTGAGCGATGTGGTGTTTGTCGACCAATCGCCCATTGGCAAAACAGCGCGCTCCAACCCCGCCAGTTATGTGGGCGCCTGGGATTCACTCAGAGAAATTTTTGCATTAGCGCCGCTGTCTAAACAGCGGGGCTACACAGCGTCTAAGTTCAGCTTTAACAGTGGCGACGGCAGGTGCCCCACTTGCGGTGGCTCAGGCTTCGAGCACGTCGAAATGCAATTCCTGAGCGACGTGTATTTGCGCTGCCCCGATTGCGATGGCAAGCGTTACCGACCCGAAATTTTAGAAATCACCATTGAGCGTCAGGCCATGGGCAGCGTGCATGCAAGGCACCTCAATGTGGCCGATGTGCTGGACCTCACAGTGAGTGAAGCGGCGGCGTTGTTTGCACAAGACCGCGACGTCATTCGGGCCTTGCAGCCCATTGTGGATGTGGGCCTTGAATACGTAAAGCTGGGCCAACCCGTGCCCACCTTGTCTGGCGGCGAAGCGCAGCGTTTGAAGTTGGCGGGCTTCTTGGCAGGTGCTGCCAAAACGGCTACGTCCAGCAAACAATCTGTCGCCAAAAAAGGCACGCTGTTTTTATTCGACGAACCTACCACCGGTTTGCATTTTGACGACATTGCCAAGCTCATGCGCGCGTTGCGCAAGCTGCTTGAAGGTGGTCATTCGCTGATTGTGATTGAGCACAACCTTGACGTTATCAGAGCTAGTGATTGGTTAATCGACCTGGGGCCAGAGGGTGGTGATGCTGGTGGTTATGTGGTGGCTGAAGGCATGCCTGAGGATGTGCGTAATCACGCTACTTCGCATACTGCTTTGGCTTTACGCGAGTACGCTGAAGCCATGGGTGAGTTGGGTGGTTTGCTGAAGGTTTCTGAGGCCGCCATTTCATCGGGCGACCGGGTTACGCCGGGTGCCTCATACGCAAGCGCAAAATCGTTACCCGGCGCAACCCGCTCACCCGCTGAAATTGCTGAGCAAAATAGCATTCGAATAGTCAACGCCAAAGAACACAACCTAAAGAACCTCAGCGTGAATATTCCAAGGGGCCAATTTAACGTCATCACAGGCGTGAGTGGTTCTGGCAAATCAACATTGGCTTTTGACATCCTTTTCAACGAAGGCCAACGCAGATACCTAGAAAGCCTCAACGCCTACGCCCGCAGCATTGTGCAACCCGCAGGGCGCCCAGAAGTCGACGCGGTGTACGGCATTCCACCCACCGTGGCCATTGAACAGCGCCTGTCTCGTGGCGGCCGCAAAAGCACCGTAGGCACCACCACCGAAGTGTGGCACTTCCTGCGTTTGTTGTACGTCAAGCTAGGCACCCAACATTGCATTCACGACAACGCCGCAGTGCAACCGCAAACGCCCGACAGCATTGCCGCGCAGCTCATGAAAAACTTCCGTGGCCAGCACATTGGTTTGCTGGCGCCGTTGGTCATGAATCGCAAAGGTGTGTACACCGAGTTAGCCGATTGGGCGCGGCCACGTGGCTATACACACTTAAGGGTGGATGGCAATTTCTTACCCACTACAAACTTTCCGCGCATCGACAGATTCAAAGAGCACACCATTGAGCTGCCAGTGGCCAGCTTCAAAGTGAGTGCCAATGAAGAAAAACAACTGCGCGAAGCCCTCACCAAAACTTTGGAGCTAGGCAAAGGCGTGGTGCACGTGTTGAGCAACCTAGATGGCTTGCAAGAAGCCATGCAAGAAGCCGCCAACCTAAGCGCCCAAGGTACCAAGCTAGACAAAGTAGAAGCCTTCCCGCCCACAGCGCACATCGGCAAACTGCAAGTGTTCTCAACACTGCGCGCCTGCCCGGTTTGCAGCACGTCTTACAACGAGCTCGATCCGCGCTTGTTCAGTTACAACAGCAAGCACGGCTGGTGCCCCGAGTGTGTGGGCACGGGCGTGCAGCTGACCAAAGACCAGCGCAAAGTGTTTGACGACTCCGTGCGAGACGACGACAACAAAGGCCGCGAGCAAAGTTTTGCCGAACCAGAAATTGACGACCTGATTGAGCATGTGTGTCCGCATTGCGAAGGCACACGCCTGAACAACACGGCGCGCCACGTCAAGTTCTCGGCCGCGCAATTGCCCATCACCGACATTGCCCGCATGAGCGTGACCGATGTGCGCAAGTGGGTGCAAAGTTTGGGTGCAGACAACGCCCAAGTCCAAGCCCAAGCCCCCACCCAAACCCAAACCCTGACGCAAAGAGAACAAGACATTGCGCGCGACCTGTTGCCAGAAATTGAAAGCCGCTTAGAGTTCTTAGAAGAAGTAGGCTTAGGCTACCTCACCCTAGACCGCGGCGCGCCCACCCTCAGTGGTGGCGAAGCGCAGCGCATCAGGCTGGCCGCACAATTGGGCAGCAATTTGCAAGGCGTGTGCTACGTGCTGGACGAACCCACCATTGGCCTGCATGCCCGAGACAATCAGATTTTGCTCAACGCGCTGCACAAGCTGGGCGACAAAGGCAACACGCTGGTGGTGGTGGAGCATGACGAAGACACCATCCGCCGCGCCGATCACATCATTGACATTGGCCCCAGCGCCGGCAAGCGCGGCGGCCGCTTGGTAGCGCAAGGCAGCGTGAAAGACATTACCGACGCGCAAGATTCGCAAACTGGCAAATACTTGTTGCACGCCATGAAGCACCCCCTGCAAGCCAGAAGGTCCATGCCTGCTTTCAAAGAAAACAACAAAGAAAATAGTGCCGAATCAAGCCTCAAATGGCTAGAACTCAAAGGCGCCAACCTCCACAACCTACAAAACGTCAACGTTCAAATTCCCTTGCAACGCCTGGTAGCCGTTACCGGCGTGAGCGGTTCCGGCAAATCAACGCTGGCACGCGACGTCTTGTTAGCCAACGTGCAAACCCACGTGAGCCAACGCAGCACCAAAGCGGGCAGAGATGAACAAGCCGAAGGCAAGTTCCCGCAGCTCAGCGGCTGCACAGAACTCAAAGGCTTCGAAGCCATCGACCGGGTCCTAGAAGTCGACCAAACCCCCATTGGCAAAACACCGCGCAGCTGCCCGGCCACTTACATCGGTTTTTGGGACACCATTCGCAAACTGTTTGCCGAAACACTAGAGGCAAAGGCAAGGGGCTACTTAGCCGGAAGGTTCAGCTTCAATACCGGCGAAGGAAGATGCCACACCTGCGAAGGCCAAGGCCTGCGCACCATCGAGATGAGCTTCCTGCCCGACGTCAAGGTGCCTTGCGAAGCCTGCCACGGTGCGCGCTTCAATCCCGAAACCTTGGCCGTCACATGGCGCGGCAAGAGCATTGGCGACGTGCTCACCATGGAAGTGGACGAAGCCGTGAGCTTCTTCGAAACCATGCCCTCCATTGCCCACCCCTTGCAACTGCTCAAAGACGTGGGCTTGGGCTACCTCACCTTGGGCCAGCCGTCGCCCACGCTCAGCGGCGGCGAAGCGCAGCGCATCAAGCTGGTGACCGAACTCACCAAGGTGCGAGACGAAGTGGGCAAGCGCGGCAACAAAGCCCCGCACACCTTGTACGTGCTGGACGAACCCACCGTGGGTCTGCACATGGCCGACGTCGACAAGCTGATTCATGTGTTGCACCGCTTGGTCAATGCCGGCCACAGCGTGCTGGTGATTGAGCACGACCTGGACGTGATTGCCGAAGCCGACTGGGTGATTGACCTGGGCCCCGAAGGCGGCAAAGCCGGCGGCCAGGTGGTGGCCAGTGCCACGCCCGAGCAAGTGGTTAAGCTTGGCACACACACGGGTGTGGCTTTGCGCAAGTGCCTACAATTCTAAAAACAATCATTCAGCCCCATGCACAACACGACCCCCCAGCCTTGCCAAGCGACATGGAAAGACAAGTGGCTGGTGGCTTACACCAAGCCCCGCCAAGAGCCGGTGGCTTTGCAAAACCTAGAACTGCAGCACTTTGAGGCCTACCTGCCGCGCTACAAAAAGTTCAAGAACACCGAAGCCGGCCCCGTGCCGGTGTTCGAGCCGATGTTTCCCAGGTACATCTTGTTCCGCCCCAGCAAGCCCGAGCAGAGCATCGAAACCGTGCGCAGCACCAAAGGCATCTCGCATGTGGTGAGGTTTGGTTTCGAGCCTGGCGTTGTCAGCGCCAACATGGTGGCCACCCTTCAAGCCTTTGAAGCCTCTCAAAACCAAGCCACGCTAGAAGAAATGAGCAACTTCAAAGCCGGCCAAAAGGTCAAGCTCAAGCATGTGGCCCTGGGCAATATGGAAGGCTTGGTGCAAAGTGTGTCGGCCAAGCGCGTGGCCGTCTTGCTGGAAATCTTAGGCCGGCCCACTGTGGTGCAAATGGAACACCATCAAGTTGAAACCATCGCTTAAGGCTTGGCTCTCCAGATTGTCATTTGACCGTCATTAATTTTTAGCAATTAAGACATATCATCAGGGGTGACGTTTATAAAAACGATATGGGCGGCGGTGTACGTGATAACACGTAAGCTGTAGCCTTTGGGCTTAAAATTCACCCTTGCTGAGTATGGACTTCCTACAATCGGCACTGCGGTAGCCTGCGCAACGTATTTTAGAAAAAGCTCATTCAATGAATTCATTTTCTCCCGCCCTTCGCTTGGGTTTGGCGCTTCTCATCAGTGGTTTGGGCACGGCTTGGGCCCAGGGTCAAATGCCCGGACAAACCCAAGCCCCTAACGCAGGTGGTTTGGGCGGTATCGGGCAAGCCGGCATGGCACAACCCGGCCTGCAAGCCCCGACCATCCCCCCCCGCCCAGACTTCGGCGCCCAAGACGCGCAGCGCTACAACCTCAGCCCTCTGCGCGCACTCAAACCCCAAACCCCCAGCCAGTTTCAAAAGTTTGTGCAAGAAAGCACCGGCAAGCTGCTGCCCTTGTTTGGTGCCAGCCTGTTTGAAAACCCCATGGCCTACGCGGCAGATGCAGCCGCCCCAGCCCCTGCTGAATATGTACTCGGCCCAGGCGACGAAGTGCGCATTCAAATATGGGGCACCGTCGATTTTGCTGGCAACCAAACCCTAGACCGCAACGGCCAAATCAACTTGCCCAAAATTGGCGCCATCAACTTGGGCGGCGTGCAGGTTAAAGACTTAGAGGCCGTGCTGCGCAAACAAGTGGGCACGGTGTTTAACAACGTCAGCGTCAATGCGGCCCTGGGCAAGCTGCGTGGCATCACGGTTTACGTGGTGGGCCAAGCCAACCAGCCCGGCACCTACAACTTGAACAGCCTGAGCACCTTGGTGAATGCCGTGTTTGCCAGCGGTGGCCCCAACACCAACGGCAGCATGCGCCAAATTGAACTCAAGCGCGGTGGCAAAACCATCACCACGCTGGACCTGTACGACTTCATTGGCAAGGGCGACAAAAGCAAAGACGCCGCCTTGCAGCCCGGCGACGTCATCATGATTCCCCCTGCCGGCCCCCGCATGGCCTTGGTGGGCGCCACAGACCATGGCGCTATTTACGAACTCAAGCCAAGCTCCAAAGTCAAAGACATCTTGGCGCTGGGCGGTGGCTTGTCGGCATTGGTCAGCCAACAAAAAGCTTTGCTAGAGCGCATCAACTTGCAAACTGCGCCAACTGCGCCAACTGCGCCAACTGCGCAAATTGCGCAAATGCCACCCAGCAACCCAACGCAGCAAGCCCCCCGCCAAGTGCAAAACCTGATGCTCAACCCGCAAGGGTTGGAGCAAGCCTTGCAAGACGGCGACGTGCTCATGCTGTTGCCCATCAGCCCCGCCTTTGCCAACGCCATTACCCTGCAAGGCACTGTGGCTCAGCCGCTGCGCCACCCCTGGGTGAGCAATATGCGGGTGTCTGACCTGATTCCAGACCGCGACGCACTCATCACGCCCGACTACTACAAGCGCAAAAACAAACTGGTTCAAACCATTGAAACAGACAAGGCCAAAGATGGCCGTACCGGCCAAGAGATTCGTGATCAACGTGACCCACGTGACCCAGCCTTTGCCTATGACACACAAGAGTCCGCCAAACTGAAAGACACCAAAGACGCTGGCAAAGAAGTGGCCCAGCGCATCAACAGCATGGTGGACCAAATTAACTGGGACTACGCTGTGGTGGAGCGTTTGAACCCCAAAGACCTGCGCGTAGAACTTATTCCCTTTAACCTCGGCAAAGCCGTGGTGCAAAAAGACCCCGCCCACAACTTGGTGCTGCAAGCTGGCGACGTGGTCACCATTTTGAGCAGCACCGATGTGCAGCTGCCCTCTGAGCGCAAAACCCGCATGGTGCGCATTGAGGGTGAAGTGGCAGCGCCAGGTGTGTATCAAACCTTGCCAGGCGAAACATTGCCCCAACTGCTGCAGCGAGTGGGTGGCCTCACGCCTCAGGCCTATGTGTTTGGCACCGAGTTCACCCGTGAAAGCGTGCGCAAGCAACAGCAAGAAAACTTAGACCAAGTGATTCGCCGGCTGGAAGCGCAGGGCGTGAGTGCTGGCGCCACATTGGCGGCCAATTTGACGGGTGACCGCGCTGCACAAGCGGCCACCTTGCAGCAGCAACAACAGCAACAAATGCAAGGCCAAATCAATCGCCTTAAAGCATTGAAGAGCAAAGGCCGCGTGAGTTTGGAGTTAGATGCAGACAAACAAACTTTGCCTAGCCTGCCCTTGGAAGATGGCGACACCATCTTGATTCCCACCTTGCCCGCCTTTGTGGCAGCTGCGGGCAGTGTGAACAACGACAACGTGTTCATTTACCGCCAAGGCAAAACTGTGGCAGATGTGTTGGCGGCGGCTGGTCTGAATGAAGATTCAGAACCTAATGAAGCATTTGTGTTGCGTGCAGATGGCTCCATATTTAGCCGCAAGACTGCAGGCTGGTTCAGCCGTTTTGAAGGTGCTAAGTTGATGCCTGGCGATACTGTAGTGGTGCCCTCTAAAGTGGACCGTGAGAGTGGTTACAACACTTTGATGCGAGGCCTGAGAGACTGGACACAGATTTTCAGTAACATGGGAATTGGTGCTGCAGCCATTAAGACGCTGAAGAATTGATATGAGTAATTCAGTGATTGAAAATCAAGGCGTTCAAAGCAATTTGCCAGTGGGCTTGCAAGACGATGATGAACTAAGCTTGTTGGAATTGCTCCAGATCATCGTTGACAACCTGAGGTTGTTAATCCTTGGCCCATTTACTGTTGGTGTTGCTGCTCTAGGGATAAGCTTTTTTATTCCACCAACTTTCACGGCTAAGACGATGTTCTTGCCACCTCAGCAACAACAAAGTGCTGCGGCTAGTATGTTGGCTAGTCTGGGTAGCTTGGGTGGTTTGGCTGGTGCGGTGGGGGGAATTAAGAATCCTGCGGATCAGTTTTTGGCCTACATGAAAAGCGTCACACTTCAAGACGCTTTGAT
>CANBRM010000105.1 GCA_947371915.1 Comamonadaceae bacterium
AACACAGGCGCCTATTGCGCTGTGGTCGCTGAAGTGGTGGTGGCCGAGCGCGTGCGCCTCAAGCACTTGTGGGTGATCGCTGACATCGGCCATGTGGTGGATGCGGACGGGGCCATCAACCAACTCGAAGGCGGTGCCATTCAAGCCGCGAGTTGGACCCTGCTGGAAGCCGCCAAATTTGACCGTCAACGCCTGCTCAGCGTCGACTGGGAGCAATATCCCATACTTCGTTTTGACGATGTGCCCGAGGTATCGGTTTCGTTGATCGATACGGGCGAGCATGCCTCTTTGGGCGCGGGTGAAGCCTCAGTGGGCCCGTGTGCCGCTGCGATTGGCAACGCCGTTTTTCATGCTTTGGGCGTGCGCGTGCGCGATATGCCCATGACCCCCGAACAAATCGTCAAAGCCATCGACGCCGCCGATCGCGAGCCCCCCCCCATTTTTTGAACCTAGGAATTGAAATGAAACTTTGTATTTTGAGCGGCGGTGCTGCCGCCGGTTTGGTCAACCCCCTGAAGGCCGATTTTGAAGCGGCCCATGCCTGCCAGCTGCACAGCACCTTCAGTGCCGTGGGGGCGATGAAAGAAAAATTGCTGGCGGGTGAGCCTTGTGATTTGCTCATCTTGACGCAGTCCTTGATCGAAGGTTTGATCGCCTCGGGTCATGTGCGTGCGGGCAGCTTGGCGGCGTTGGGTGTGGTGAAAACAGGCATTGCCGTCAAGGCAGGGGCCGCACGTCCAGCGATTCAAACCCGTGCCGATTTGCAAGCCGCATTTCGCGCGGCAGAAGGCATTTACTTTCCCGACCCCAAGCTGGCCACCGCCGGCATTCACTTCTTCAAAGTGCTGCAAACCTTGGGCTTGGATGTGGAACTGGCCGACCGCTTTCGCACCTTCCCGAATGGCGCTACCGCCATGGCGGCCATGGCCAAAGACACCGGTGCCAACTTGATCGGCTGCACCCAAGTGACCGAAATCAAATACACCGCAGGCATTGATTTGATTGGCTTGCTGCCGCAAGAGTTCGAGTTAGCCACGGTTTACGCCTTGGGAATTCCTACAACAGCGCAGCAACCGGCGTTGGCGCAGCAGTTGGCCGATTTGTTGACGGGTTCCTCAACGCGGCAGTTGCGCTTAGACGGCGGATTTGAGTTGCACGACTAAAATTCGCGGCATGAAACACCATGCTTCCTCCTCATTCGCCGCCATTGCTTTGGGCCTCAGTGCCGCTTTGTTGTCGGGTTGTGCCACACCGGTGGCCAAGCCTGCGTTTTACCCGAACGCACATTACCAACAGATGGGCCCTGCACAGGCACAGGCCGATGCGCAGTCGTGTTCCGACATGGCGCGTCAGTCTGAAGTGGGCGCTGTCAACAAGATCGATGCAGGCCGTGCAGCTGCCGCGGGAGCTGCAGGCGTTGGCACGGCGGGTGTGGTGGGTTCTTTGCTCAGCGGGCAAAAGCCAGATTTAAGGAGCATTGCGGCAGGCGCAGCGGCCATTGGTGCGGGCGGTGCGGCGGCCACAGCGGCGGGCCAGTCCGTGGGTGGCAGCGGTTTGTACCGCCAATTCGTGCAGCAATGTTTGGGTGAACGCGGCTACCAAGTCATTGGCTGGCATTGAGCGGCTGACCCCGCATGAGCACGCAGTCCGCCCAAGGGCAAGACGCTGACGACGAAGACAGCACGCTGCCGCCGATTCCGCCAGGCAGCAAAAACTACATCACCCCCGAAGGCTACGCCGTGTTGCGTGCGGAGTTGTTTGACCTGATGGACAACGAACGCCCGCGCATGGTGGAGATCGTGCATTGGGCCGCAAGCAATGGCGATCGCTCAGAAAACGGTGATTACCACTATGGTAAAAAACGTTTGCGCGAGATCGATCGTCGCATCCGATTTTTGACCAAACGCTTGGAGATTGCCGAGGTGACCGACCCGAGCGTGCACCACGGGCGCGATCAAGTCTTTTTTGGTGCCACCGTCACGTACGTCGACGAGGTGGGCACCGAGCGCACGGTCACGATTTTGGGTATTGACGAAGCCGATAGCCTGAAAGGGCAGGTGACGTGGGTGTCGCCTATTGCCCGTGCCTTGCTCAAAGCGCGCGAAGGCGATGTGGTGAAGTTGGTCACTCCCATGGGCGTGCAGGAGGTGGAAGTTTTAGCCGTTCACTATCCAGAACCCAAGGCGACGGCTTGATGCCGTCACGGGCAAGGGCTTAATGTTCGCGCTCGACGCCTGAGACCACGCGTTGGGCTTGCAGCACGGAGGGCACGCGCCGCAAATTCCGCAACACCAGGTCCAAGTGCTGCACATCACGCACTGCAAACACAAAGCGCAAATCGGTGGCTTCTTGGCCACTCACTTCATCGGCCATGTTGACCATGGTGATGTCAGCTTCGGCGTTGGTGATGGTGGACGCCACGCGTGCCAGCACGCCTTTGCCATTGCTCACCGTCACCACCACGCTGACTTCAAAGGCGCGCGTGGGCTCTTCAGACCATTCCACGGCAATGAAGCGTTCGCTGTCTTTGTGCTTGAGGCGTTGGGCCACGCCGCATTGGTCGGTGTGCACCACCAAGCCTTCACCGCGCCCCAAGTAGCCCAAAATGTTGTCGCCAGGAATAGGGCGGCAACACGGTGCATATTGCACAGAAGCGTTCTCGCTGCCGTCCACGATGACGCTGCCTTGCGAGACGTTTTCGTGTGCCGTGAAGCGTTCGCGACTCATCAGCAGCGCGTCGGGTTTGAGGCCAATTTCAGACAGCAGTAAGGCCAAACGCTTGGCCACAATGCTGGCTACACGCTTGCCCAAACCAATGTCGATCAGCAATTCGGCTTGCGTTTTGCTGCCGGTGAAGCGCAGCAGTTTGTCCCACAAGGCGGTGTGTGCCTCGTCCAGCGCGGGCATTTGCTCAATGCCTTCGGCGCGCAAGGCTTGGGCCAAGAGTTTTTGTCCCAACTCTTGCGACTCCGCGTGCGCCATGGTTTTTAAATGGTGGCGAATCTTGGAGCGTGCACGTCCCGTGCGCACAAAGCCCAGCCAAGCAGGGTTGGGTGCAGCCACGCTGGAGGTGACCACTTCCACCACATCGCCGTTGCGTAACTCGGTGCGCAGCGGCACTTGCTCGCCATTGACCTTGGCAGCCATCGTGCGGTCACCCACATCGCTGTGAACAGCGTATGCAAAGTCGACCACCGTGGCGCCGCGTGGCATGGCCATGATGCGGCTTTTGGGGGTGAACACATACACCGCATCGGGAAACAAGTCGACTTTGACGTGGTCCCAAAACTCTGTGGCATCACGCGTTTCGTCTTGGATGTCCAGCAACGATTGCAGCCATTTGTTGCCCAAGTTTTGCCCAGGTTCGTTGCCAGAACCTTTGTCCTTGTAGAGCCAGTGAGCGGCCACGCCAGTCTCGGCTACCAAATGCATGGCCTCGGTGCGCATTTGAAATTCAACGTTCAAACCCGAGGGACCCACCAGCGTGGTGTGCAGCGACTGATAGCCGTTGAGTTTGGCAATCGCAATGTGGTCTTTGAACTTGCCGGGCACCGGCTTGTACATCTGGTGCAGCACGCCCAAGGCGGTGTAACAGTCGACGACTTGCGGCAAGATGAGTCGAAAGCCGTAAATGTCGGTCACTTGGGCAAAGCTCAGGTGCTTGCTGTCCATTTTTTTGTAAATGGAATACAGCGTTTTTTCGCGCCCTGAGATGCGCACATGCAAGCCGGCATCGGCAAACTTGGTCTCCACTTCTTGTTGCACCTTTTGCATCAAGTCACGGCGACGATGACGGGCTTTGTGCACGGCTTTGCTGAGCACTTTGTGACGCCAAGGCCAGAGGTGCTCAAACGACAGCTCTTGCAATTCGCGGTAGGTTTGGTTTAAACCCAAGCGGTGCGCAATGGGCGCGTAAATCTCTAAAGTTTCGTTGGAGATGCGGCCCCATTTGGAGCGCGGCATGTCGCCCATGGTGCGCATGTTGTGGCTGCGATCGGCCAGCTTGATGAGGATGACGCGCACATCGCGTGCCATCGCCAGCAGCATTTTGCGGAACGACTCTGCCTGGTTCTCTTCGCGGGTGTTGAACTCCAGCTTGTCCAGCTTGGTTAAGCCATCCACCAAATCAGCGACTTGGATGCCAAAGCGTTCAATCAAATCAGTTTTGGTGATGCCGCAGTCTTCCATCGCGTCGTGCAGCAGGGCGGCTGACAGGGCTTGCGCATCCAGTTTCCATTCGGCGCACTGAGCTGCCACGGCAATGGGGTGGGTGATGTAGGGCTCGCCGCTGCTGCGCAGCTGGCCTAAATGCGCTTCGTCGGCATAGCGGTAGGCGCGGCGCACCATGTCTAAGCCTTCAGCATTTAAATAGTTGAGTTTTTCTGTCAGCGCGGCAAAGCTGGCCGCGGCTGCATTGGCGGCGGCAGGACTTACCACGGGTTTTGTGGAAGGCTTGGTCAAAGGCTTAGAAGAGGGCTTGGCAGCAGACATAAACAACACTTTACCCGCAATAAAAAAAGCACCGAAAAATCGGTGCTTTTTTGTAGATGAAGTGACGGGTTAGATCAATTAACCTGGAACTTTTTTCAGCATTTCGATGCCGATTTGGCCAGCTGCGATTTCACGCAAAGCAGTCACGCATGGCTTGTTCTTGCTTTCGACCTTGGCCGTGTGGCCTTGGCTGAGCATGCGAGCGCGGTACGTGGCGCAAAGCACCAACTGAAAGCGGTTAGGGATCTGTTCGAGACAGTCTTCAACAGTGATGCGGGCCATGTGGATACTCCAGAATTCAGGTGATGTTCAGGGCTTGAAAGATATCAGCCCGAGCCCGGCGCTGAGCCAGGTATTTGAGGCGCTGTGCATGCACGATCGCTTTCAGGTCGAACAAGGCGGTCTCAAATAATTCATTGATTATAACGTAGTCAAATTCTTTGGCCTGTGCCATCTCGTCGGCCGCGTTTTGCAGGCGTAGGTCGATGATCTCTGGGGCGTCTTCACCCCGGTTGTGCAGGCGGGACTTGAGCTCTTCCCAGCTGGGCGGCAAGATGAAAATCAGCACCGCATTCGCAAACAGCTTTTTAACCTGAATGGCACCTTGGAAGTCGATTTCCAAAATCACGTCGGCGCCTTGGGCAATGCGGTCTTCAATGGCTTTGCGCGACGTGCCGTAGCGCTGGCCGTGCACATTGGCCCACTCTAAAAAAGAGTTGGTCGCCACCATTTGGTCAAACTCGGGCGCTGACACGAAGAAGTACTCGCGCCCATGTTTTTCTTGACCGCGTGGCTGGCGGGTGGTGTGGGACACCGAGGGCCGCACCTTGGCATCAAGCTCCATCAACGCTTTGACGAGGCTTGATTTGCCAGCCCCGCTGGGGGCTGCGACCACAAAGAGGTTGCCGGGGAAGTTGTCCATCATTCGAGGTTCTGTACTTGTTCGCGGAGTTGTTCGATCAACACTTTCATGTCCACCGAAATACGGGTCATTTCCATCGTGGCTGACTTGGAGCCCAAGGTGTTGGCCTCACGGTGCAGCTCTTGGATCAAAAAGTCGAGGCGTTTGCCCACGCCTTCGGCCTTGCCGCCTTTGGCCAGTAAATCGTCCATCTCGTCAAAGTGCGACACCAAGCGGGTCAGCTCTTCGGCGACATCAATGCGAATGGCAAAGGCGGTGGCTTCGGTCAAGGCGCGGTCTTGGGCGGCTTCGGGCAGCGTAGTGCCTTCGGTCAAGGCCATGGCGTCGCGCCACCGCTCTAAAAACTTCAAACGCTGTTGTTCGACCAATTGCGGCACCAGTGGTGCAGCTTGTTGGGCCAATACTCGCAACTGGCTCAAGCGGTCACGCAGGGTTTGCGCCAGACGTGCACCTTCGCGCTCGCGGCCTTCGCTGAGTTGCTTCAAGGTGGTTTTGGCCAGTTTGAGCAAGCTGTGGCCAATGTCAGCGGGGGCGGAGGGTTGGGCGGTGGTCAAACGCAACACGTCGGCCACCGACAGTGGGTTGGCTTTGGGTAACCACGCTTGCACAGTGTCTTGCAAGATGGAAAGGCGTTGCAACAAAGCTGGCGTGGGCGCGGCAAACTCTGTGCTGGCGGTGCTTTCGAGGTTGGCACGCACTTCGACTTTGCCACGCTTGAGGTGCTGGGTGATCAACTCACGCACGGCGGCTTCATGAGGGCGAAGCTCCTCGGGCATCTTGAAGGTCAGGTCCAAGAAACGGCTGTTGACCGAGCGAATTTCCAGCCCCAAGCGCAGGGCCGGGCCTGTGGGCGCGGTGTCGACCGTCTCGCGAGGCAGCTCGGTTTGCGCGCTGGCATAACCTGTCATGCTGTAAATGGGCATGTGTGTTGTTCTTTTTGCAAAGACTGCATTATCTCAGGGTGAATGTGACATCCCGACGCAATCCCCCGATTGGTCGACAATTGACGCTTTATTGAACCCCTCAAACGCTTCATTCAAAGCCATAAAAAATGACCACCACTTTGCCCGCCTCTCGCCACACCCGTGCTGCTGACCAACTGCGCCCCGTGCGCATCACCCGCAACTTCACCATGCACGCCGAAGGTTCGGTGTTGATTGAGTTTGGTCACACCAAAGTGCTGTGCACCGCATCGGTGGAAGAAAAAGTGCCGGGTCATAAAAAAGGCTCGGGCGAAGGCTGGGTCACCGCCGAATACGGCATGTTGCCCCGCGCCACCCACACCCGCAGCGACCGCGAAGCCGCTCGCGGCAAGCAGTCGGGCCGCACCCAAGAAATTCAGCGCCTCATTGGCCGTTCTATGCGTGCCGTGTTTGACCTCAAGAAACTCGGCGAGCGCACCATCCATTTGGACTGCGACGTGCTTCAAGCCGACGGCGGCACACGCACCGCCAGCATCACCGGCGCGTTTGTAGCCGCACAAGACGCGGTGAACAAGCTCATGGCCGCAGGCAAGCTGACCGAGAGCCCCATCACCCAAGGCATTGCCGCGATTTCGGTGGGCATGTTGGGCGATTTGCCTTTGCTCGATTTGGAATACACCGAAGACTCCACCTGCGACACCGACATGAACGTGGTCATGACCAGCGCAGGCCACTATGTGGAAGTGCAGGGCACCGCCGAAGGCCTGCCGTTCACCCGCGACCAAATGAATGCCTTGCTGGCCTTGGCCGAAAAAGGCGTGCGCGAACTCATTGCCATGCAGCAAGAAGCCTTGGCTGCCTAAACGCCCATGTCGCAGCCCTCAAGCCCTCAGATGCGGCGAATCGTTCTGGCCTCTAACAACAAAGGCAAACTCGCCGAGCTGCAAGCCATGTTTGCGCCGCTGGGCGTCGAGCTGGTGCGCCAAGGCGATTTGCAGATTGGCGAAGCCGAAGAGCCGTTTCACACGTTTGTTGAAAACGCCTTGGCCAAAGCCCGCCATGCCGCGCGAGAAAGCGGCTTGCCCGCCGTGGCCGACGACGCGGGCCTCTGCGTGGACGCCTTTGGCGGCCTGCCCGGCGTGCAAACCGCCTTCTACGCCACCCAGTTTGGCTACGAGAAAAGCGACGACAACAACGTGCGCGCCTTGCTAGAGCAAATGGCCAACATCGACAACCGCCGCGCCGCCTTGGTTAGCACCTTGGTGGCCGTGCGTCACCCCGACGACCCCGAGCCGCTCATTGCGGTAGGCCGCGCCGTGGGCGACATCACCCGTGCACCTGTGGGCGCGAACGGCTTTGGGTTTGATCCCATCATGTTCATCCCGCGCTTTGGCAAAACCTTTGCTGAGCTGCCCATTGAGGTGAAAAACGCCAACAGCCACCGAGGCCAAGCCGCGCAGCAAATGCTTGCGCTGATGCGTGAACGCTGGTTTGCTTAAAGAGGCTTTCACATGTGTCATGCGTGCGTGACATTCGCTTAAGTGGCCGCACCTATTACCAAGAACTTTTGTGACTCAAGACATCCAACACCTCATGCGCCCCGGCACGCTGTCTTTGAACAGCTTGCCGCCGCTCTCGCTGTACGTGCATTTGCCGTGGTGCTTGAAGAAGTGCCCGTATTGCGACTTCAACTCGCACGAACTCAACAGC
>CANBRM010000106.1 GCA_947371915.1 Comamonadaceae bacterium
AAAACACCCGGCTGGATGGACTGGTACACAGGCCCCGCCAAACCAAAATTTAAATTGCCCGCAGGTGCGGTGGATGCCCATTGCCATGTGTTCGGCCCTGGCAACGAGTTTCCTTATGCGCCAGAGCGCAAGTACACACCGTGCGACGCGTCCAAGGCACAGCTCTATGCTTTGCGTGACCACCTTGGCTTTGCCCGCAACGTGGTGGTGCAAGCCACGTGCCACGGCGCAGACAACCGCGCCATGGTCGATGCCTTGGTCAGCTCAGGCGGCAAAGCGCGTGGCGTGGCCACCGTCAAGCGCAGCGTGACCGAAGATGAGTTGCAAGCCATGCACGACGCAGGCGTGCGCGGCGTGCGCTTTAACTTTGTGAAGCGCTTGGTCGACTTCACACCCAAAGACGAATTGCTGGAAATTGCCAAGCGCGTGCAGATGTACGGCTGGCATGTGGTGATTTACTTTGAAGCGGTGGACTTGCCCGAGTTGTGGGACTTCTTCACCGCTTTGCCCACCAATGTGGTGGTGGACCACATGGGCCGCCCCGATGTGACCAAGCCTGTCGATGGCCCTGAGTTTGAGTTGTTTGTGAAGTTCATGCGCGAACACAAAAACGTGTGGAGCAAAGTGACTTGCCCTGAGCGTTTGTCAGTGGCTGGCCCTAAAGCTTTGAACGGCGAGCAAAACGCCTACAAGGATGTGATTCCATTTGCCAAACGCATCGTGGACGAATTTCCAGACCGCGTGATTTGGGGCACCGATTGGCCGCACCCCAACCTCAAAGACCACATGCCCGATGACGGCTTGTTGGTGGACTTCATCCCGCACATCGCCACCACCGAAGAGAAGCAACGCAAGTTGTTGGTTGACAACCCCATGCGCCTCTACTGGCCTGAGGAGACGTTTTAATGGCACTCGACAAACCCTACACCGACGTCCCCGGCACCATCATTTTTGATGCCGAGCAATCGCGCAAAGGCTACTGGCTCAACCAGTTTTGTATGTCGCTGATGAAGGCGGAGAACCGCACGCGTTTCAAAGCCAACGAGCGTGCTTACCTGGACGAGTGGGCCATGACTGAGGAACAAAAGCAGGCCGTGTTGGCACGCGATTTGAACTGGTGCATGCGCACGGGCGGCAACATTTACTTCCTCGCCAAAATTGGCGCGACCGATGGCAAGAGCTTCCAACAAATGGCGGGTTCCATGACTGGCATGACCGAAGACGAATACCGCAACATGATGATCCAGGGCGGTCGCTCGGTTGAAGGCAATCGCTACATCGGCGAAAACGGCAGTGCGCAAGTGCAGAACCAACCCCAAGGTGCTGCAGGAAAAAGCGCCGCAGCAAACAAGGCTTGAACATGGCAAAAATCACCGCATCCGTTTACACCTCCCATGTGCCCGCCATCGGCGCAGCCCTGGACCTCGGCAAGACCCACGAAGACTACTGGAAGCCCGTTTTTGCTGGCTATGACTTCTCCAAACAATGGATGAAAGACAACAAGCCAGACGTCATCTTCTTGGTCTTCAACGACCACGCCACAGCCTTCAGCTTGGACATGATTCCTACGTTTGCCATCGGCACAGCAGCTGAATACATCCCTGCCGACGAAGGCTACGGCGCACGCCCTGTGCCTAAAGTGAAAGGCCATCCCGAATTGGCCTCGCACATCGCACAGTCTGTGATTCAACAAGACTTTGACTTGACCATCGTCAACAAGATGGACGTGGACCACGGCCTGACCGTGCCGCTGTCATTGATGTGCGGCGAGCAAGACCCCGTGAAGGGTGCTTGGCCTTGCCCCGTCATTCCGTTTGCGGTGAATGTGGTGCAGTACCCTGTGCCCAGTGGTCAGCGTTGTTTCAACCTCGGCCAAGCGATTCGCAAAGCGGTGGAGAGCTACGACGAAGACATCAACGTGCACATCTGGGGCACAGGCGGCATGAGCCACCAGTTGCAAGGCGCGCGTGCGGGCCTGATCAACCGCGAGTGGGACAACAACTGGCTCGATCAGATGATCAACGACCCCGTCGCTTGTGCGGCCACGCCGCATATTGACTACGTGCGTGAAGCCGGTAGTGAAGGCATTGAACTGGTGATGTGGCTCATCGCGCGTGGTGCGATGTCTGACATCCAAGACGGCAAGGCCACAGGCCCAGCGCCTAAATTGACGCATCGTTTCTATCACGTACCTGCATCGAACACCGCTGTGGGTCACGCTATTCTTGAGAACGCATAAGAGGAAAAAACATGAGCAAAACCATCAAAGTCGCCCTAGCTGGCGCAGGTGCCTTCGGCATCAAACACTTGGACGGCATTCAAAACATCGACGGCGTAGAAGTCGTGTCCTTGATTGGCCGTGAGTTGCCCAAGACCCAAGAAGTTGCGGCCAAATACGGCATCCAACACGTCACCACCGACTTGGCGGACAGCTTGGCCTTGCCCGAAGTCGATGCCGTGATTTTGTGCACGCCCACCCAAATGCACGCTGCACAAAGCTTGGCTTGCTTGAAAGCCGGCAAACACGTGCAAGTGGAAATTCCCTTGGCTGACAGCTGGAAAGATGCCGACGAAGTCGTGCGTGTGGCCCAAGAAAAAGGCTTGGTCGCGATGTGCGGACACACCCGTCGCTTCAACCCCAGCCACCAATGGGTGCACAACAAAATCAAAGCAGGTGAATTCAACATCCAGCAAATGGATGTGCAAACCTATTTTTTCCGACGCACCAACATGAACGCCTTGGGCCAAGCCCGCAGCTGGACCGACCACTTGCTGTGGCACCACGCCGCCCACACCGTGGACTTGTTTGCTTACCAAGCTGGCAGCCCCATCGTCAAAGCCAATGCGGTGCAAGGCCCCATCCACCCCACACTGGGCATTGCGATGGACATGAGCATCCAGTTGCAAGCTGCCAACGGTGCGATTTGTACCTTGAGCTTGTCGTTCAACAACGACGGCCCCTTGGGCACCTACTTCCGCTACATCGGTGACACCGGTACTTACCTGGCCCGTTACGACGATCTGTACACCGGCAAAGAAGAACAAATCGACGTGTCCAAAGTGGCCGTCTCGATGAACGGCATCGAGTTACAAGACCGTGAGTTCTTTGCCGCCATCCAAGAGGGCCGCGAGCCCAATTCCAGCGTGGCGCAAGTGCTGCCTTGCTACAAGGTACTGCACGAGTTGGAGTTGCAACTCAACGCGTGATGCATGGGGCAGCCATCGTTATGGACTTGCCCATTCCCGATGCGTTCAGTCATGGATGGATGCATGTTGCGTCAAATCAGGTGTCGCAAACTTTGTGCGACCTCACGCAGAACGGGCAGAACTCGGGCGACGGCCTCAGACGAGGTCTCATATTGAATCGGCATGCTCACGCTGAGCGCCGCGACGACGTGTCCTTTGTGATCGCGCAGTGGCACCGCAACGCCGCGGTAAGCCAAGTCCAGTTGTTGTTCGGACATGGCCCAGTCTTGCGCTCTGATTTGCACCATCTCGGCGCGCATACGTTCTGGGTCGGTGATGGTGTGTGAGGTGAAGGTTTGCAACTGACACGATGCCAGCCACGCGTCCACGGCTTCTGGGCCTTGCATGGCCATCAGCAGCACACCCGCTGATGTGACGTAACCCGGCACACGCGCACCCAACGCGAAGCTGGTGTTCATGCTGCGGTTTTGTCCGTTGCGCGCGATGTAGACCAAGTCGTAGCCGTCGAGCACGGCAACAAACGAAATTTCTTGTGTGCCCATTGCCAAGCGTTGCAGAGAAGGTTGCACGATGCGCGGCAAGCGCGCCGACTCCAAGTACGACTGACCCAGTCGCATGACCTTGGGCGTGAGCCAAAAGAGCTTGCCGTCGGTGGTGACAAAGCCCAAGTGGGCGAGGGTGAGCAAATACCGGCGCGCTGCGGTGCGCGTGAGCCCGCAGCGCTGTGCGGCTTGTGTGGCGGTCAAGCGTGGGTTGTGTTCGTCAAAGGTTTGCAGCATGGCCAAGCCTTTTTCTAGACCCGCAATCCAGTCTTTTTTGTCCATCCCTGTGGGGGCTGTGTTTGTCAAGTTGTGCATGGCAGCGAAGAGGGGAAACCCGAAGTGAGAGCGATGATCGCACACGGACGTTCGTTAATCGCGCATATTTAGGGAATTAATCTGAGAAATTCATTGTTTCCCACTAAATTACAGGCACTCAACTTAGTCTGAGTGGTGCCAAAGGATTTTCACGGTCCTGTTCCACTCACAAAGCACATTTCCCAAGTCCCAAGGAGACATTGATGAACAAACGTACCTCACTCAAAGCCATTGCCGCAGCCGTACTTTTCACCTTTGCAGGTGCCGCCATGAGCGCCCCAGACACGATCAAGATTGCGAACATCGTGGAGCTGTCAGGCCCCGGCACAACGGCTGGCACGTTGTTTAAAAACGGTGTCGAGTTGGCGGTCAAAGAGATCAACGAGGCAGGCGGCATCTTGGGTAAGAAGATCGAGAGCAGCACCGTGGACACGCAAACCAACCCTGGCGTGGCCAAAGGTTTGACCCAAAAAGCGGTGGATGATGGCGTGGTGGCCATTTTTGGCCCTGTGTATTCGGGCTCCATCATGGTTTCGATGGCCGAGAGCAAGCGCGCTGGTATTCCTAACTTCACGGGCGGTGAGGCTGCTTCCATCACACAACAGGGCAACCCGTATGTGTTTCGCACGTCCTTCGGTCAAAGCACTGCATTTCCTAAGTTGGCCAAGTACATCAATGCCAAAGCCAAAACTTTGGCTGTGATTTACGTGAACAACGACTTTGGCAAAGGTGGTCGCGACACCATGACCAAAATCTTGGACGGAAGCACCACCAAGATCGTGGCTGACATTTCGACGGACGCAGGACAAGTGGACTTTTCATCGGCGGTGTTGAAAGCCAAACAAAGCAATGCAGATGCCATCTTTGCCTACACCAACGAAGAAGAGTCAGCCCGTTTGTTGCGCGAATTGCGTAAGCAAGGCTGGACCAAGCCCGTGATTGGTGAAACCACGTTGACCGGTCAAAAAGTGATTGAGCTGGCCGGTGACGCCGCCAATGGCGCGATCGCACACGTGGGCTTGACGGTGGATGCGCCTAACCCTGAGATGCTGAAATTCAAGGCCAAGTTCTACCAAGCCTACGGCACCATTTCGGATCACAACGGCATCAAAGGCTACACAGGTGTCTACGCGCTGAAAGCTGCCATTGAGAAGGCTGGCAAAGCCGAACCCAAAGCCATTGCACAAGCCCTGCACGGCTTGACCATCAGCGCCAAGAAGACCCCAGGCGTGATCATGGATGTGACGTTTGACGCCAACGGCGATGTGGACCGCGAGAGCTACATGGTGGAAGTGAAGAACGGACGTCAAGTGGTGGTCGACACCTTGCCCGCACTGGGCAAGAAATAAACCCTCGCACGCCAGAGCGCGTGCTGCCCCCGAGTTTTTTGAACGCTGCGTGTGCCCACTCTGTGTGACGCGGGGTAGGGGTGTTCTTTTCTTTTTTGAGCGATCAACACATGACCGACTTTTTTCAACTCTTTTTCAGTGGCCTCGCCACGGGCAGCATTTATGCGCTGGCCGCTTTGGGCTTCACCTTGCTTTGGCAAGCCTCGGGCACCATCAACTTCGCGCAAGGTGAGTTTGTGATGCTGCCTGCGTTCATGATGATGGGCTGTTTGGCCGCAGGCATGCCACTGATTGCAAGTTTCGCCGTGAGTTGTGTGTTGTCGGTGTTTGTTTTGGGCTGGTTGTTCAAGCGTGGGGTGGTTGACCCTTTGTTCAAGTTCGGCATGATGCCCATCGTGGTGGCCACGATTGGTTTGTCGATCGCCATGCGCAATGCGGTGCGTGCCGGCTACAGCGCTGAGCCGCACCCGTTTCCGAGTTTGTTTCCTGAAACGGTGTTCAACGTTGCGGGCGTGACCATCTCTGCCACCGATGTAGGAACCTTTGCGTTTGCGATTGCACTGGTCTTGATCACACAAGCATTTTTAGCCAAGACGGTGACCGGCCGTGCCATGCAAGCCGTGGCTCAAAACACGGAGAGCGCCTCGGTGTTGGGCATCAATGTACCGCGCATGATTTTTTACACCTTTGCCATCAATGCGGTGTTAGCGGCGGCCGCTGCGGTGCTGGTGACGTCCACGTATTTGGCCAAATTTGACATGGGCGCATCGCTGGGCAACAAGGCATTTTTTGCCGCCATCATTGGTGGTTTCAACAACTCACGCGGTGCTTTGCTGGGTGGCTTGTTGGTGGGGGTGAGCGAGAATTTGGCTGCGGCCTACATTTCGCCCGCCTATAAAGATGCGGTGGCGCTCATCATTTTCATGGTGGTGATTTTGTTCAAGCCGCAAGGCTTGCTGGGTCAAAAAGTGGAGCGCAAAGTATGAAGAAGCTCGGACTATTGGCTGGGCTATTGGGCTTGGCTGCTTGTATTTTTGTGCCTACGCTGCTCAAAAGCCACGGCATTTATTTGTTCACCTATTGGCTGATTTACGTCATTGCCACCATGGGCTTGAACCTCACCACGGGGTATGCCGGACAGAAGTCCTTAGGCCATGCCGCGTTCTTTGGCATCGGCGCCTACACCGTGGCTGTTCTGATGCAAGCCGGCTACAGCTTTTGGCTAGGTTTGCCCGTTGCGGCATTGGGCTGCTTTGTGATTGGGTTGGCCTTGGGCTTTCCGGCGCTGCGCGTGCAAACCATTTACTTGGCATTTGCGACGCTGGGCTTTAACACCGCGGTGTGGCTGGTGATGCGCAATGAAGAGTGGCTGACGGGCGGCACCTTTGGCATCAACAACATTGCCCGTCCCGAGGCTTTTGGCATCAGCTTTGATGGCAACTTGGCTTATTACTACTTGGTGTTGGGCATCACGGTGGTCTTGGCAATGCTGTTGTGGGGATTACTCAATTCACCGTGGGGCAAAGCCTTCACGGCCTTGCGTGACAACCCCATTCGCGCTGAAAGTTTGGGTGTGGACATTCGCGGCTACACCTTGTTGAGCTTTGCCATTGGTGCGGTGTACGCGGGCATTGCGGGCGCGTTGTTTGGCTCGTTGGTGCAGTTCATTGACCCCGCGCCGTTCACGGTCGAAGCGTCGATCATGATGTACCTCATGGTGGTGGTGGGTGGTCCTGGCTATTTCTTAGGACCTTTGTTGGGGGCCGCTGTGGGCGTGATCTTGCCGGAGTGGTTGCGGTTTGCGCAGGCTTGGTACTTGTTTGTCTTCGGCACAGCCGTGGTGATGCTGATGATTTGGCTGCCCGATGGTTTGCTGAGCATTCCCGATCGCATACGTGCAAAACGCCAGTCGCGTGAAGCCTCAGCAGCGCGAGCCGCAGTGGGTCAGTCAGGAGCCAAAGCATGAGCTTGTCTACCCATCCACCAATTTTGAAAGTCACCGATTTGAAGAAGGCCTACGGCGCGATTCAAGCGGTGGGCGGCGTGTCTTTCGAGGTGCGTCCGGGTGAAATTTTTGGCGTCATTGGCCCCAATGGTTCAGGCAAAACAACCCTGTTCAACAGCATGTTGGGACAGATCACACCTGACACCGGCAAGATTGAGCTCAACGGCCAAGACGTGACCCAGCTGGGGCCGCTAGAGCTCAGCCGACGTGGCGTGGGACGCACCTTCCAGACCCTACAGGTGTTTGGCAAGATGACCGTGCGCGACAACTTGATCGTCGCTGCGCAAGAGCACCAAGGCACCATGTTCAGCCGCATGTTCGCACCCAGCGATTCCAACTTAGGCGATAAGGCTGATGCCTTGATTGACCAGTTTCACATTCGGCACGTGGCCGACAAAAAAGCCGGTGAGTTGAGTTACGGCCAACAAAAGCTGGTGGACATTGCCATGGCCTTTATGAGCGAACCCGACTTGGTGTTGCTCGACGAGCCATGCGCGGGTGTGAACCCATCCTTGGTGGGCGGTATCAGCACCTTGCTCAAAGATTTGAACAAGAGCCGCAGAGCTGACGGCAAGGCCAGCAGTTTTGTGGTGATCGAGCACAACATGGACTT
>CANBRM010000107.1 GCA_947371915.1 Comamonadaceae bacterium
TTGGGCGGACAAAACTTGATCGAGGCCACGGCTTGCGGCTGCCCTGTGGTGATGGGCCCCCACACCTTTAACTTTGCCGAAGCAGCCGAGTTGGCTGAGACTGCGGGTGCCGCTTTGCGCGTGACCGACATGGCCGAAGCGGTGGTCACGGCTTTGCAAATGGTGGCTTCAGCGGCTGATGAAAATGCGCATGTGCAAGCGTGCTGGACGTTCTCACAAGAGCACAAAGGCGCCGCGCAACGCACGGCTCTAGCGCTGCTGCCTTACCTCAACGCGCCCTGATTCAGCTTCAGCGCTTTGTGCGCTGGGTTTGTGCGCTAAGTAGGGGCGTAAAGCCGAGCGCTTAAGGGGCCAGTAAGGCGTTGATGGGCTGCAAGTCTTGCGGCGTCAACGTGCCGGTGGCTTGACGCAGTTTCAAGTTGCCCACCAACACGTCGTAGCGCGCTTTGGCCAAGTCACGTTTGGTTTGGTAAAGCTGGCTTTGTGAGTTCAACACGTCGATGTTGATGTTCACGCCCACCGAGTAGCCCAGTTTGTTGGCGTCCAACGCGCTTTGGGTGGAGGCTTCTGCAGCTTCCAGCGCTTTGACTTGGCTCAGGCCCGCGACCAAACCAAAGTAGGCGGTGCGTGTGGCTTGGGCGGTGTTGCGACGTGCGTTCTCGTAGTCAGAACGGGCTTTGGCTTCTAAAGACACGGTTTCTTTCACGCGGTATTGCGTGGCGAAGCCCGCGAAGATGGGCACGTTCAAGACGATGGCTGCGGAGGGGTTCATGATGTGTGAACTGGTGCCGCTGGTGGGGTTGGTGGAAGAGCCTGAAACGTTGCGCACGCCTTGGTAGTTCAGCTGCGCGTCGAGCGTGGGTTTGTGTCCAGCGCTTGCTTTGTCCACTTCGAGGGAGGCCACTTCCAAGCCCAGACGGGCTTGACGCACCGCAGGGCTGGCGGCTTCAGACTGAGACACCCAGCTGTCTACGCTGTCGGCGGGCGCGGGGATCAGTTTGGAGTTGTCCACCAGGCGTTTGGGTTGGGTGTTGCTCATGCCCACCGCCAAATCAAGCGCCAAGCGTTTGATACGCAGGTCGTTGTCTGCGGCAATCTCTTGAGCGGTACTCAGGTCAAAACGGGCTTGTGCATCGCGCACGCCGGTAATGGTGGAGGTGCCCACTTCAAAGTTGCGTTTGGCCGAGGCCAATTGTTCTTGCACGGCTTGCTTTTGCGCTTGCACGGAGGCCAAGCTGTCTTCGCTGGTGAGCACGTCAAAATAGGCTTGCGAGACGCGCACCAACAGGTCTTGCTCGGCGGCTTCGTATTGGGCAGCCGCTTGTTGCAGCAACGGGCCACCTTGGCGATAGGCTGCCCAGGCAGCAGGGCGATACAAAGGTTGAACCAAGGTGATGGCTGCAACACCACTGCCGTAAAAATTACGGGTGATGTTGGGTTGGCCATCCGGGCGAATATCAAAGCGGGTGCGCGACGCACTTGCCGACAACGCAATGTTGGGCAGCACGCCACCCAGCGTCTGATTGGCCTTGGCCAAGTTGGCTTCAAACTGGGCTTTGGCAGAAATGAAGCTCGCGTCGTAGCCACGCGCTGCCTCGTACATGTCGACCAAGCTTTGGGCTTGTGCGGCGCTGGCGAACGTCAAGGCGGCCGCGGCGGCGAGGGGCAAGGTGCGAAACAGGGTGCGTGAGAGCTTCATAAATGTCTTTCTGTCAATCAATACATAGGCACGGTGGGGTCCACCTGTGCCGACCAAGCGTCAATACCGCCCGCAATGTTGGCCACATGGGCGAAACCTTGTTGGGTCAAAAATGTGGCCACTTGCATGCTGCGCGCACCGTGGTGGCACAGGCAAGCAATGGGGCGGTCGCGGTCGAGTTCATTCAGCCGAGCGGGGAGGGTGTGCATCACCATCTTGACCAACTCAAACCCCTGCGGTGTGACGCAAGCGGTTTGAATCTCCCAAGGTTCGCGCACATCCAGCACGACGGTGGGGCCATCGGCAGCGTGGGCAGCGATCCAGTCAGGGAGCTGGGCCGGTTGAATTTGATCGATCATGCCGAACTTTTAGAACTGAAAGCGGCTTGGCTCTGTAAAGCCTTGTAAACGTGGCGCCGTGGTGTCCCACAAGGCTTTGCTGCTCCAAGCCACATCGCCGGTGCGCGTGAACAAGGTGGCGGACATCACGGGGTCTTGGCCCACGATGGCCAACAAGCGGCCGCCCACTTTGAGTTGTTGCAACAAAGCTTGCGGCACTTCCGCCACGGAGCCGCCGAGCACGATGGCATCGAAGGGGGCATCGCCTGCGGCACCTTGGTTGCCGTTGGCCACGCGCACATCCACGTTGCTCACGCCCGCGCGTTGCAGGTTGTCGCGGGCGGTGGCAGCCAAGTCAGCGTCCATTTCCAAGCCGATCACGCGCTGGGCGCGGCCTGCGACCAAGGCGCACAAATAGCCGCTGCCCACACCAATGGCCAACACTTTTTCAGTGCCAGTCAGTTCGAGGTCGTGCATCAAACGGGCATCCACGCGGGGGGGCAGCATGCTGTGGCCGTTGGCCAACGGCACTTCGGTGTCGGTATAGGCCAAGGCTTGGTAGGCCTGGGGCACAAACAATTCACGGGGCAGGTGGGACAACACGCTCAACGCGGCTTTGTCGAGCACTTGCCAAGGGCGAATTTGTTGCTCGACCATGTTGAAGCGGGCTTGTTCTTGGCTATTCATCTCAAAACTCCAAAATCGGTAAGTAAAGGCTGAGCAAAATTTTAACGGGCCGTGCTGTCAGAGCCTGACGCCCATTTGCGCTGCAGCCATTGGGCCAAATCGTCCAAATAGCAATACACCACGGGCACGACCACCAGTGTCAGCAATGAGGAGGTGATGACACCGCCAATCACCGCTTGGCCCATGGGTGCGCGCTGTTCTGAGCCTTCAGACAAGGCGAAGGCCAGTGGCACCATGCCAAAGATCATGGCCAAGGTGGTCATCAAAATCGGGCGCAATCGCACTTCAGCGGCCAGCAGCAGGGCTTCGTTGCGTCCCAGTCCGGGCTTGAGCGTGCCGTCGGCTTGTAATTGGGGCTCGCGGGCGCGGATGGCAAAGTCGACCAACAAAATGGCGTTTTTCGTGACCAAGCCCATCAGCATCACCATACCGATAACCGAGAACATGGACAGGCTGGAGCCAAACATCAGCAGGGCCAGCACCACGCCAATCAGCGTCAGCGGCAGTGCGGTCATCAGTGCCATGGGTTGCAAGAAACTTTTGAACTGGCTGGCCAAGATCATGTAGATGAACACAATCGCCAGCACCAAGGCGGAGATGGCGTAGCCAAAGGACTCGGCCATGTTTTTGGTGGAGCCGCTGAATTGGTAGCGATAGCCGGGTGGCAACTGGATGCCGTCCATGATTTTGCGAATGTCGGCCGAGACTTCACCCGCCGAGCGGTTGTACACGTTGGCATTGATGGCCACTTCGCGCATCAAGTCGCGGCGGTTGATTTGGTTGGAGCCTGTGCCTTCCACGACCTTGGCAAATTGGTTCAAACGGGCCACGCGTGGGCTGCCGTCAGCTTGTGTGCCGATGGTGAAGGGCAGGCGCTCCATGTCTTGCAAATTGTTGCGAGCGTTGGGGTTCAAGCGCACGTTGACGTCGTAGGTTTGGTCGTCCTCGGCGCGCCAGTTGGTCACGGTGGTGCCCGCGACCAAGGTGCGCAGTTGGTTGCCCACGGCACCCAGTGACAGCCCCAAGTCGCTGGCGGCTTCGCGCTGCATTTGCACGTCAACGGTGGGTTTGTTGGGCTTGATGCTGGAGTCCAAGTCCACCAAGCCAGGCACGGTGCGAACCTTTTCCATGACTTGCACGGTCAGCCGTTCAAGCTCGCGCAAGTCACGGCCTTGCAATGAGAATTCCACTTGTTTGTTGCCGCCCACAGAGTCGAGCAAGCCCGCGTGGGTGACGGTGATGCCCGGCACATCCAGCAGCCGCGTTCGCAGTGCAGCGGACATTTGGTCGACGTTGCGTTGTCGGTCTTTGCGGTCGACCAAGCGCACATAAATATTGGCGTAAATTTTGCCGTTGGCCGTGCCCGTGTTGATGGTGGACAGTGTGTAGCGCACCTCAGGGAACTCACGAATGATGGCTTCGACTTGCTGGGCCTTGGCTTCGGTCACTTCCAGCGACGAGCCCACTGGGGTGTAAAAGTTGACCGAGGTTTCTGAGAAATCGGCCTTGGGCACGAATTCGGTGCCCAGCAGCGGCACCATGAAAATGCTCACCACAAACGTGCCCAACGCCAACGCCACGGTGGCCCGTTTGTGATGCAGCGACCAACGCAAGATGTGTTGATACAACGCGATCAATCGGTCGGTGCTGCGCTCAAACCATGCAGTGACGGGGCCAATCGTGCGGTCGTAAAACGCATTCGACGTGCCGTGCTCGCCATGGGCATGGATGGTGGGGTCGTGCCAGATGGACGACAGCATGGGATCGAGCGTGAAGCTGACGAACATCGAAATCAGCACCGCCGCCACGATGGTCAAACCAAACTCATGGAAGAACTTGCCGATGATGCCGCCCATGAAACCAATGGGCAAAAACACCGCCACGATGGACAAGGTGGTGGCCAGCACTGCCAAGCCAATTTCTTGCGTGCCGTCCAGCGAGGCTTGGTAGGGCGTTTTGCCCATTTGCACGTGCCGCACGATGTTCTCGCGCACCACGATGGCGTCGTCAATCAACAAGCCCACGCACAGCGACAAGGCCATGAGCGTCATCATGTTGATGGTGAAGCCAAACATGTACATGAACAAAAACGTGCCAATGATGGCAATGGGCAGCGTGAGCCCGGTGATGACCGTGGAGCGCCACGAGTTCAAGAACAAGAACACGATCAGCACAGTCAGCCCAGCCCCTTCAATCAGGGTTTGGCGCACGTTGGCCACGCCCACACGAATGGGGCGCGAGCCGTCTTGCACTTGTTCCAAGCGCACGCCCGCAGGCAATTGCGATTGCATCTCGGCAATGGTTTTGTTCAAGCCGTCGATGACTTCGATGGTGTTTTCGTCTTGCGACTTTTGTACCGTCATCAGCAAGGTGCGTTGGCCGTTGTAGAGCGCCAGACTTTCCACCTCTTGCGCGCCATCGTTGACGGTGGCCACTTGGCTCAGGCGAATGGGGGTGGTGCCTTTGCGCGCCACGATGATTTGGCCGAATTGATCAGGGCGCAACATGCGGCCTTGAATTTGAATGACACGGTCTTGTTGCAGCGATCGCAAGCTGCCCACGGGCAAGTCTTGGGTCTCGGTTTTGACCGCATTCACCACTTGGTCTGCACTGATGCCCAAGGCCTCCATGGCTTGGGGGTTGAGGTACAGGTTGATCTCTCGCTTGGTACCGCCCACCAACGACACCGAGCCCACGCCGCGCACGTTCTCGAGGCGCTTTTTCAACACTTGATCGGCCCAGTTGGTCAGCTCAACGGCTTGCAGGGCTTTGGCTTTGTCGGCTGAACCGGCCGCAGCCATGGGCACCTCAGGCACCACGGCCAGCGACCAAATGGCTTTGCTCGACGGGTCAAAGCGCAGCACTTTGGGCTCTTTCACATCGGTGCGCAGCAAGGGGCGCAAAGCGGCCACTTTTTCACGTACATCCTCGGCCCCTTTGCGGCCATCGATGTAGAGCTGAAACTCAATCACCACCACCGACATGCCTTCGTAGCTGCGCGAGGTAAGGGCGTTGATGCCGGCAATCGAGTTGACGCCTTCTTCGATCTTCTTGCTGACCTCGCTCTCCACGATCTCAGGCGACGCGCCTGGGTACTCGGTGGTGATCACCACCACTGGAAAGTCGATGTTGGGAAACTGGTCGATCTTGAGGCGTTGGTACGAAAACATGCCCAGCACCACAAAGGCGAGCATTACCATGGTCGCGAAAACCGGGTTTTTAAGGCTGACTTTGGTGAACCACATGGTGCGCTTTAGTTGGTTTTAGGGGTGGTGTAAGTCACCGCCAGACCTTCACGCAAGGCCCCGACTTGACCTTTGATCACGGTGGCACCGGCTTCAAGCCCGGTCACGCCCACCAGTGGCTCTGACTCGGGATGTGCCAAGTCGGAGCCGGTCACGCCGACCACCACGGTTTTGTGGGCCACTTGAAAGTTGTCGCCCACTTTTTCAACCACCTGCACATAGGGCTGGGCGCGGTCGCTGCGCACGGCAGACAGGGGCACCGCCATCACGTGGCTCTTGCCCAAGCCCAACAGGCCTTTGGCAAACAAGCCGTGGCGCAGGCCTTGCGGTTGGTCGAGGCGCAAATACACCAAGACACTGCGGCTGCCCGCTTGCGCACTCGGGCTGATGCGCTGCACTTTGGCCTTCACATAGGTGGGGCGGTCTTCGAGTTGAAGGTTGGCCACTTGGCCCACGCGCACGTCGATCGACTCGCTGGGGCTGAGCGGTGCTTCGACTTCGAGTTGGCTCAAATCGACCAGCTCCAGCACCTTAGCATCAATGCCCACCCGCTCACCCAGTTGAGCGGCGCGCAAGGCGATCACGCCCGAGAACGGGGCCACCAAGGTGGCGTCATCCAAGGATTTGCGGGCCACATCGGCACCGGCGATGGCCGCTTTGTGGCTGGCCACTGCGCCTTGGTAGCTGGCGAGTGAGTTGTCGGAGGCGATTTTGGAAATGAAGCCTTGCGCCACCAAACTTTGGTTGCTGTCCCATTGGCGTTGGGCAATGTCTATTTGTGCTTTGGCGGCCACGGCTTGCTCTTGGGCTTGTTGCCAGCGGCGTTGGTATTCGGTGGGGTCGATGCGGGCCAACACTTGGCCAGCCACCACCGCGTCGCCTTCGCGCACGGTAATTTCTTTGACCTCACCGGCCACACGCGCCTTGATGACCGCGTAGTTCAGCGCTTTGACCGTGCCCGAAATGGCCAGGCCTTGGGTGATGTCGCGCAGGTTGACGGTCAGCACGTCGCTGTTGGCCAGCTCAATGTGGCTCTGTACCACCGCAGGCGCTGCTGCTGCTTCTTTTTGCACACGCTTGGCAGCCAAGGCTCGCCAAATGCCAGTGGTCAAGGCCAACACGATGACGGCAATGATGATCCAACGGGTTTTGTTTTTCATGGGGCACTCCGAGCGAGCATGCCGTTGAGCAGCATGTCGACTTGCATGTGGATAAATTTTTGAGGGTCAATGATGTTGGCCGAGGCGGCGCATGCGCCCATCGAATGTTTCCACATCATCAAGAAAATCATGGGGGCGATGAGGGTGTACACCGCGCTGTTGGTGTTCATGGCCCGAAACTCGCCGCTGTCCACGCCGCGCTGCAAGATGCGTTGCAGCAGGTGCGTGCCGGGCGCCACCACGTCGGCTTGGTAAAAAGCCGCCACGTCAGGGAAGTTTTGGGCTTCGCTGATGACCAGCTTAGCGATGCCACTGGCTGGGGTGTTGCCCACGCGCTCCCACCAAGCGTTCATGGCGTACTTGACCATCTCGGTGCAGCTGCCTTTGAACGTGTCCAGCTCTTCGTTCCACGCAGGAAAGAGGCTGCCAATGTTTTCGCGGATCACCGCTTTGAACAGGTCTTCTTTGCTTTGAAAGTACAAAAACAGCGTGCCCTTGGACACACCGGCACGCGCCGCCACCTCTTCAGCGCGTGTGGCGGTGAAGCCTTTTTCGACGAACAGGGCCAAGGCCGCATCCAGCAATTCGCGCGGACGCGCTTCTTTGCGGCGCTCGCGTTTGGGCGTCGGTTCGAGGTTCGGTGTAAGAATTTCTAGGGACACGATGGGCTACTGACTGATGGGTTAGTAATGTAGCCGATCGAGTCGGCGGGGACTGTCTGTTGCGTCACATAGCGCTCATAGAATCGCGACCATGACACAGATTCCCCACACCACCTTGCCGTCCTCCCGCGTGATCACCTTGGGAGGCGGCTGCTTTTGGTGTAAGGTAGTGGTGTAGCCTTATAAATCAATGGTTTACGGCACATTTTGGGCAATTGGGCACTTGATTG
>CANBRM010000108.1 GCA_947371915.1 Comamonadaceae bacterium
CAAGATGTCGTGCACGGTGTAGTAGGGGTGGAAAGGAATACCGTCCAAAGGATGACCATTCGCATCTTTCGGTGCGTTAGGGCCTTTGATTTCCACGCCGTCAGGGTTGTTCGAACCGACTTCGTGCAACGCAATGATGTGCGCGACCACCAAGCCCAACAGGACCAATGGCACAGCAATCACGTGGAAGCTGAAGAAACGGTTCAAAGTAGCGTCGCCAACCACGTAGTCACCACGAATCAGCAAAGCCAAGTCGGGACCCACGAAAGGCACAGCAGCAAACAAGTTCACGATCACCTGAGCGCCCCAATAGGACATTTGGCCCCAAGGCAACAAATAACCCATGAACGCTTCGGCCATCAAGCACAAGAAAATCGCGCAGCCAAAGACCCACACCAATTCGCGTGGCTTGCGGTATGAACCGTAAATCAAGCCGCGGTACATGTGCATGTAAACCACAATGAAAAACGCAGAGGCGCCCGTGGAGTGCATGTAACGAATCAACCAACCCCATGGCACATCACGCATGATGTATTCCACAGAGCCAAACGCCAAAGCAGCGTCAGGTTTGTAGTGCATGACCAAGAAAATACCGGTCACGATTTGGATCACGAGCACCAACAGCGCCAACGAGCCAAAAAAGTAGAAAAAGTTGAAGTTTTTAGGTGCGTAGTACTCAGACAAATGCTCTTTGTACAGCTTGGAAGCTGGAAAGCGGTTGTCCACCCAATTGAGCAATTTGGCGCCAGCGCTGGCGTCTGCAGAGATTTCTTTAAATTCAGCCATGGTGCGTCCTATCAGGCTTTCTTGTCTTCACCGATCAACAACTTTGTGTCGGAGAGGTACATGTGAGGCGGAATTTCGAGGTTGTCAGGTGCGGGCTTGTTCTTAAACACGCGGCCTGCGATATCGAAGGTAGAACCGTGGCAAGGGCACAAAAAGCCGCCATTCCAGTCGTCTGGCAATGATGGCTGGGCACCGGTTTGGAACTTGTCTGAAGGCGAGCAACCCAAGTGCGTGCAAATACCCACAGCCACAAAGACTTCAGGTTTGATTGAACGGGCTTGATTGCGTGCGTAAGCAGGTGTGAGCTCGTCGGGCTTGCGCTCCGACTTTGGGTCAGCCAACTGAGACTCTGTTTTGTTCAGCGACTCGAGCTGCTCAGGCGTGCGTTTAACCACCCAAACAGGCTTACCGCGCCATTCCACGGTGATTTTTTCACCGGGTTTCATGGCTGAAATATCGACCTCGACAGCAGCGCCAGCCGCTTTGGCTCGCTCTGAAGGTTGAAACGTACTTACGAACGGGACAGCAACTGCTGCGCCGCCCATTGCACCCGCGCAAGTCGAGGCGATAAGCCACGTGCGTTTGCTGGTGTCTACTGGGGTGTCACTCATGGAATTCCTCAAGCAATTGTCACTGGTTGGGTTAGCCGCGCATTGTAGCTGACCGTTTCTTGCCCAATGCTTTCAGTTTATTCAACCCTGAATCTGCCTATTTCTTGTTAAACTTTTAGGAACTTTATATTTAACAAGGATGATGGATATGTTGCGTGAATTCAAAGAGTTTGCTGTCAAAGGCAATGTGATGGACTTGGCTGTGGGTGTGATCATTGGCGCGGCCTTCGGGAAAATCGTCGAATCGGCGGTCAATGACCTGATCATGCCGCTGATCTCTGCCGTGATTGGCAAAATTGATTTCTCTAATTTCTTCATCGCCTTAGCCGCTGTTCCTGAAGGTACAGCGGCCACCTTAGAGGCTATGAAAAAGGCTGGCGTGCCTGTGTTTGCTTACGGCAACTTCATCACGGTTGCCGTGAACTTCTTGATCTTGGCGTTCATCATTTTCTTGATGATCAAGCAAATCAACCGCATGAAGGGCGAAGCCGAAGCGGCACCTGCGCCAGCCCCCGTGACGAGCGAAGAAGTCTTGCTGCTGCGCGACATCCGCGACAGCCTCAAAAAGTAAACCTTAACCCGCCAGCTTGCGCGCCATGGCCAGCGCGGCCAAAAAACTGGCGGGGCTGGCTTTGCCAGTGCCAGCCAGATCGAACGCTGTGCCGTGATCTGGACTGGTTCGCACCAAAGGCAGGCCGAGGGTCACATTGACCCCCTCGTCCACGCCCAAATACTTCACGGGAATCAAGCCTTGGTCGTGGTACATCGCGATGACCACATCAAACTCACCCCGCTTGTCAGGCGTGCTTCGCCCCCGCATGAAAACCGTATCAGGCGCAAAAGGGCCACTCACCCACAGGCCCTCGGCATGCGCTTGCTGCAAGGCCGGAATGATGATGTCGAGCTCTTCACGCCCCAACAATCCCCCCTCGCCTGCATGTGGATTCAAGCCAGCCACGCCCATGTGTGGTGCTTGACCCGTCGCACGTAACTGCGCTTGGTGCGTGATACGCAGCGTTTGCAAAATATTCTCAACCGTCACGGCCTCAATCGCATTGCGCAACGACACATGGATGCTCACCAACACCGTGCGCAGCTCGTCATTGGCCAACATCATGCGCACCGGCATGTCCGACACCGCCACCCCTGCATGCATGGCTGCACACGCTTGCAAAAGTTCGGTGTGCCCCGGAAAAGGCACGCCCGCAGCGGCCAAGGCCTCTTTGTGCAAGGGCGCAGTGACGATGGCTGACACCTCGCCACGCAGGGCTGCATTGGCCGCCCAAGTCACCGCATCTGCCGCCCATTGACCTGCGTCACTACTGACATGCCCCCAAGCGGGCAAATGCGCCACCGAACGTTCAGACGTCACTTGTAAAACAGGCACCGTCAAAGCAGGCACATCGCGCGGTAAATCTTGCAAACGCGACAGAGGCAACAAACGCAAATGCGGCTGGTCTGGCTGCGCACCGTGCAACACCTCAATGGCACGTTGCATCGCCGACACATCGCCAACCACCACACAACCCACGGTTTGATCAGGCGCTTCACGGAAAGATTTGGCAATGATTTCGGGACCAATGCCCGCCACATCGCCCAAGGTCAGCGCGATCGGTTTGAAAGCGTTAGACATGCTCACGCGGGGTTATCAATGTCAATAAACTGATGCGTCAAGCCAAGCTGCTGCGCCACTTGAGCGGCCACAGCGGGCGCGCCATAACGTTCTGTCGCGTGGTGGCCACAAGCCAAAAAGGCAACGCCCGTCTCACGCGCAATGTGCGCCTGGGGCTCTGAAATTTCACCGGTGATGAACACATCCGCACCCGCGGCAATGGCTGCTTCGAAATAGCCTTGCGCCCCGCCAGTGCACCAACCGACACGGCGAATCACCCGACCATCGCCTGCGACCAGCACAGGACTACGACCCAAAGCTTGACCCGCTTGGTGCGCCAACGCACCCGCGCTCTCAAACGCTTGATCGTTGGCGCATTCAGCCAACCAACCCAAGTTTTGCTCACCAAACGCAGGTGCGCCAGCCAACCCCAAACGCAAACCTAATTGCGCGTTGTTACCCAAAGTCGGGTGTGCATCCAAAGGTAAGTGGTAGGCCAACACATTGATGTCATGCGCCAGCAACAACTTCAAACGCTGCTTCATCCACCCTGTCACGCTGCCGTCTTGGCCACGCCAAAACAGGCCGTGATGCACAAAAATCGCATCCGCTTTCGCCGCAATCGCCGCCTCAATGAAGGCCAAGCTGGCCGTCACCCCTGACACCACATGCGCAACTTCAGCGCGCCCCTCGACCTGCAAGCCATTAGGGCCGTAATCTTTGAAACGCTCTGGCTGCAGCAAGGCATTACAGGCACTCAACAAGTTTTGGCGGGGGACGGAGATGGTGGTCATGGGGCAGGCGGTTTGGTTTTAGGGCGTTGCGACGGGGTGACATCCAAAGTCAGCGACTGGCTGCGTCGCATCACCGCAAGCTTGACAGGTTCCCCCGGCTTGAGCGCAGCAATCGTGGTCAACAACTCCCCCACACTGCGCACGTCTTGGCCGGCCACACTGAGCAGCACATCGCCAGGCTTCAAGCCGGCCTTGGCTGCGGGTGCGCCTTGCAGCACGCCAACGACGATCACACCTTCGGTTTGCTTCAAGCCAAACGTCTGCGCCAACTCGGGCGTCAACTCAGTCGGCTCGACCCCCACCCAACCGCGCGTGACCTGTCCATCACGCACGATGCCCTCCAACACTTGGCGCGCGGTCGATACGGGAATGGCAAAGCCAATGCCCATGTTGCCGCCCGAGCGTGAATAAATCGCGGTGTTAATACCCAACAAGCTGCCATTCACATCCACCAACGCGCCACCGGAATTGCCGGGGTTAATGGCCGCATCGGTTTGAATGAAATTTTCAAAGGTGTTGATGCCCAACTGGTTGCGCCCCAGTGCCGACACAATGCCGCCAGTCACCGTTTGCCCGACACCAAAGGGGTTGCCAATCGCCAACACTTTGTCGCCCACTTGCAGCGTGTCCGAATTTCCTAAAGCGATCACCGGCAAGCGATCCAAATTGATTCGCAAAATAGCCAAATCGGTTTCGGGGTCTGTGCCAATCACCTTGGCAATCGCACGGCGACTGTCGCTCAGCGTGACTTCAATCTCTTGCGCGCCATCCACCACATGGTTGTTGGTCAAGATGTAGCCCTCAGGGCTCACGATCACACCGCTGCCCAAGCCTTGCTGCAGGCTGTCGTCTTCACGATCGCCGTAAAAATAACGAAACCAAGGGTCGTTGGACTGTGGGTTGTCTGATTTAGCCTGCGTCGTGGCAATGCTGACCACCGCCGGAGAAGCCCGCTTGGCCGCGGGACTCAAACTCCCCGGCATCAAAGCACCGGGCGTGTTGGGCGCAGCCTCAAGCAACGTGACACCCGCCACGCTAGGGCGACGGTTCAACCAATCTGGCTTTAACGTCACCACCACAAACCAAATCGCCACCAAAACGGTGACGACTTGTGAGAACAACAACCAGTGACGCTTCATTGGGTGTCCTATTAGGGGTTAAGACGCGCCAGAAGTGTCGTCAGCGTCTGGGGCCTGTGTGTGTTTGATGAACAGCTGAGCCGCCCAAATACCCACCTCGTACAAGACGCACATGGGAATGGCCAGCGCGAGTTGCGACACCACATCTGGCGGCGTCACGATGGCGGCAATGATGAACGCCAACACGATGAAATAAGAGCGGAAATCTTTGAGCTTTTGAATCGACACCACGTTCATGCGGGCCAACACGATCACCACAATCGGCACTTCAAACGCCAGACCAAACGCAATGAACATGGTCAACACAAAGCTCAAATACGCCTCAATGTCGGGTGCCGCCGTGATGCTTTTGGGCGCAAAACTTTGGATGAACTTGAACACCTGTCCAAACACAAAGAAATAGCAAAACGCCACGCCAATCATGAACAACAACGTGCTGGACACCACCAACGGCAACACCAGCTTCTTCTCGTGCGAATAGAGCCCAGGTGCCACAAACGCCCACACTTGATACAAAACCACGGGCAAGGCCAGCAGAAAAGCCGCCATCAACAAAATCTTCAGTGGCACCAAGAACGGAGAAATCACCGACGTGGCAATCAGCGTCGCACCGGCGGGCAACTGGGCCACCAAAGGAGCGGCTAACAAGTCGTACAACTCAGCAGGGCCGGGGTAAATGGCCAAGGCAGCTCCCGCCACCGCCACACCAATGACCGCCTTGACCAAACGGTCACGCAACTCAACCAAGTGCTGCACAAAAGGCTGCTCAGTGCCAGCCAACTCGTCTTTAGAGGTATCAGACATCAACAGAACGCTTCACAACAGGACGAAAACGCGCCACACGCGCGGCGCCCGATTGCGCCTTGGTGCGCACACCGTTTTGCACCTTGTACCAATGCGGCGTTGAGCCGCGCTTGAGACGCCATTTTTTCTTGGGGTGCTGGTATTGAGGCGCGGGCGGCACGGGCGGCAAAAAAGCGGCTTGCGTGTACGTATCGCTACTGATGCCCGCCGTGGTCTCGGCCCATTCTTTTTCAAAGTCGCTGCTGGCCGTGTGGACAGACTGCTCCACATCGCGTGCAGCGGTCTCCATGGTCTCTTTCATCTTCTTGAGCTCATCGAGCTCCATCGAACGGTTGACCTCGGACTTCACATCCGCCACATAACGCTTGGCTTTGCCAATCAACGTCCCGACGGTGCGTGCCACACCGGGCAGACGCTCTGGCCCAATGACCACCAGCGCCACCGCACTCACCACCGCAATTTTGGAAAAATCAAGATCAAACAAAGCGAGCGATCAAGAGGAATTAAGGCTTGTTTTTGACTTCAACGTCAATGGTGTTTTTGTCGGCAGACACAGCGGCAGCGGGGGCTGCGGCCTTGTCTTCGGCGGGTGTGCTGCCGTCTTTCATGCCGTCTTTAAAGCCTTTGACCGCACCACCCAAATCACTGCCAATGTTTTTCAGCTTCTTCGTGCCAAAAATCATGATGACGATCAACAACACGATCAGCCAGTGCCAAATTGAAAATGAACCCATGTCTAACTCCTAAATAATTGAAGCAATTCTAATCAGCCGCGCAACCAAGGACGCGGTCCACCCATGACATGCCAGTGCATGTGATGAACTTCTTGCCCGCCCTCGGCCCCCGTGTTAGTCACGATGCGAAAGCCCCCTTCTGGGTAAGGTCTTGCGCCCTCTTGAAGCGCCAACTTAGGCGCCAGCAACATCATGCGGCCCAGCAAGCCTTCGTGCTCGGGGGTGGTATGCGCCATCGAGGGAATGTGCAACTTCGGAATGATCAAAAAATGCACCGGTGCCCAAGGGTTGATGTCGTGAAATGCAAAGATCTCGTCATCTTCATAAACTTTACGTGACGGGATTTGGCCCGCGATGATTTTGCAAAAAATGCAATTGGGATCAGTCGTCATAGTGAGGTCATCAAGAAATTAAACATCCATCGGTTGCTGCTTGTTCATACGAACCCAGCCCAACACGATGCGGTAAAGGAACCAAACAGAAATCACTGCCCAAGCCAACCAGCCAGGCAAGATGAAAAAGAACCACAGCGGAAACGTGACCAAATACAACACGGCCGCCAAAATCACCGTGCGAATGCGGTAGCTGAAATGCGAAGCCTCCCAGCCGTCACCCGCATCGCCTCGTTTGACCAAGTCCAGAATCAAAGCCACTACCAGCAACACAGGCCCCGCCTGCGCACCGGGAATGATGGCGCTCACCGCCACAATCAAATGCAGCACGTAACTGATGAGGCTGACCGTGTGTGTGGCGTCTTCTTGCATCGAAGACGCTTCGGTCCAGTCGGGTTTAGTCACCCGTCAACTCGCGGTGCTGCGCTTTGCGCAACGCTTTTTCTTCTAAGCCGCTCAGACCTTCACGACGGGCTAACTCATTGACCACATCGGCAGGCGTCAAACCGTAGTGCGCCAGCGCGATCATGCTGTGAAACCACAGGTCCGCCACTTCGTACACCAGCTTGGCGGGGTCGCCGCCGTGGTCCACATCTTTGGCTGCCATCACGGTTTCGGTGGCTTCTTCGCCGATCTTCTTCAAAAAGGCGTCAGGTCCTTTGTGCAGCAAGCGCGAGACATAGCTTTTCTCGGGATCGCCACCGTTGGCGGGCTTGCGGCTTTCAATCACGTCGGCCAGACGTTGCAGGGTGTCGATAGCGCTCATGTCAGTGACTTCTCAAACGTCATTTGTAAATAGATTCAGGGTCTTTCAGCACAGGCTCACAAGCCTGCCACTCTGTACCCTCTGAGCTTTGGTTTAAGCGTTGGTAAAAGCAGCTGTGGCGGCCAGTATGGCAGGCAATGCCCGGCTCATGGCCCTCTTGCGTCACCTTGAGCAACACCACGTCGTTGTCGCAGTCGATGCGCATGTCGTGCACCGTTTGCACGTGGCCCGACTCCTCGCCCTTGAACCACAGCTTGTTGCGTGAGCGGCTGAAATACACCGCACGCTTGAGCTCAGCCGTTTTTTGCAGCGCCTCGCGGTTCATCCACGCAAACATCAGCACGTCGCCGCTGTCTTTTTCTTGGGCGATCAC
>CANBRM010000109.1 GCA_947371915.1 Comamonadaceae bacterium
CGTTTTGACGACTTTGAGCTGGAGTGGGACCGTCGCACTGCCGTTGGCGTGGTAATGGCGGCCTTCGGCTACCCCATGAACCCACGCAAAGGCGATGTCATCGGTGGGTTGCCCCAAGACACCGACGACGCCGTGGTGTTCCACGCAGGCACCCAGATGGTGGATGGTTTGATCACCACCACCGGTGGGCGCGTGTTGTGCGTGACCGCTTTGGGCGGCACCATCAAGCTGGCGCAACAATTGGCGTATGACGCGGCCAAAGGCATTCACTTTGACGGTGTGCAGTACCGCACCGACATTGGTTACCGCGCCATTGCGCGTTGAGTGTTCGCGGATATGTCAGTTGATACCCGCGCAAAGTCGCCTGTTGTCGCACCCATTGAGTTCAAAGGCAGCCGTTTAGCGTACGCTTTTCTGAGGCTGATTGGCTGGCGTTATGTGTTCAACGGTTTACCAGCCTCGCAAGGTGTGATCGTGGGTTACCCGCACACCAGCAACTGGGATTTCGTGGTCATGATGCCGGTCAAGTGGGCCATTGGCTTGCAGGTGCAGTTTTTTGCCAAAGACAGCTTGTTTCGCATTCCTGTCTTTGGGCGTTGGCTGCGCTGGATTGGTGGCACGCCCATCGACCGTTCATCCCCCAAAGGGGTGGTGGGCGAAATGGTGAATGTGCTCAAGCAACACAAGCAAGAGGGCCGTTATTTGTGGCTGGCGCTGTCGCCCGAGGGCACGCGCAAGCTCACCCCAGGGTGGCGCAGTGGCTTTTACCAATTGGCGCTTGGTGCCGATGTGCCTGTGTGCATGCTGCGCATTGACTACGCCAAGAAAGAGGCGCATTTCGACCAGTTCATGCACCTCACGGGTGATGTGCAGGCGGACTACGCGCACATGGCCAAGGCCTATGAGGGCGTGCGCGGTTTTCATGCGGCGCAGGCTGCGCCCATCCAGCCTGTACCTCCCCGATCAACACCCTAACCACGCGCGCTGCATGACCACTTCTGACTCCTCCACCCACACCCGCGTTGTCACGGCGGCGCGCGATTATTTGATCGGTTTGCAAAGCCGCATCACGGGCGCGATTGCGGCCAAGGATGGCGGTACGTTCTTGGTTGACAAATGGGAGAAAGGCCCGGGCGAGCAATTGCAAGGCAATGGCATCACCCAAATCTTGGAAAACGGAGCTGTGTTTGAACGCGCCGGTTGTGGGTTTTCGCATGTGCGCGGCCCCAAGCTACCGCCATCGGCCACGCAGCACCGCCCCGAGTTGGCCGGTGCGCCGTTTGAGGCCATGGGCGTGTCGTTGGTGTTTCACCCGCGCAACCCGTATGTGCCCACCGTGCACATGAATGTGCGCATGATTGCCGCCACCACCGCAGATGGCAAAACCGTGGCGTGGTTTGGCGGTGGCATGGACCTGACGCCGTACTACGGCTTCGCCGAAGACGCGGTGCATTTCCACCAAACATGCCATGACGCACTGGCGCCGTTTGGTGAAGGCCTGTACCCGCGATTTAAAACGTGGTGCGATGACTATTTCTGCAACAAACACCGCAACGAGCAGCGCGGCATTGGCGGCATCTTCTTTGACGACTTCTCCGAGCTCGGCTTTGAGCGCAGCTTTGACATGTTGCGCAGTGTGGGCGACGCCTTTGTGAACGCCTACATGCCCATCGTGGAACGTCGCGAGCACACGCCCTACGGTGAGCGCGAGCGTGAGCATCAGTTGTATCGCCGTGGGCGCTATGTGGAGTTCAACTTGGTGTGGGACCGAGGCACGCACTTTGGCTTGCAGTCTGGCGGACGCACCGAGTCCATTTTGTTGTCCATGCCACCGTTGGTGAGTTGGTCGTACCAGCACCAGCCCGAGCCCGGCTCGCCTGAGCACGCCTTGTTGCACGACTTTTTGGTGCCACGCGACTGGCTGGCCGTGCATGCCTGACACCGAGATCGTTCGGTTGGGGGTGTTTGGTGGCGCATTTGACCCGCCGCATTTGGCGCATTTGGCTTTGGCGCAACGCGCCGTAGCGCAGTTTGCGCTGGACCGTCTGTTGGTCATTCCCACCGGTGAGGCCTGGCACAAAACCCGCGCACTCACTGCCGCACCGCACCGCTTGGCCATGACGCGCTTGGCCTTTGCTGAGCTGCCTCAAGCGTGGGTGGATGCCCGTGAAATCGAACGCGATGGCCCGACCTTCACGGTGGACACGCTGAACGACTTGCAGCGCGAGTACCCCAACGCCAAGCTGTTTTTGTTCATTGGGGCTGACCAAGCCCGCGCCTTCCAAACATGGCACCGTTGGCAAGAAATTTTGCAGCGGTCCACCTTGGTGGTGGCGCAACGGCCGTTGGACGATGGGGGCGAAAATCGCAAGGTCGACACACAGTGGCACAATGCGGTATCCCCCGACGTACAAATCTTGGACATGCCGAGCTTGCCCATCAGTGCCACCGAGATTCGGTCGCACCTGGCTCACGGCTCGCAAAACCAAGCTGCACCTCTGCATGAGTGGTTGTCTGCCTCAGTGCAGCACTACGTAGATCAACATAGACTTTACCGATTAGACCGATGACCGAAACCGCTGGCAAAAAAGATGTTCAAAAACTGCAACGCATCGTGGTCGATGCTTTGGAGGATGTGAAGGCGCAAGACTTGGCGGTGTTCGACACCGAGCAACTGTCTTCGCTGTTTGAACGCGTCATCATCGCTTCGGGTACCTCGAACCGTCAAACCAAAGCCTTGGCCGCCAGCGTGCGCGACAAGGTGCGCGATGCGGGCTTCTCTAAGCCCCGCATCGAAGGCGAAGACAACGGCGAATGGATCATTGTGGATTGCGGCGCTGTGGTGGTTCACATCATGCAGCCGACCATCCGTGGCTACTACAACCTCGAAGAAATTTGGGGCAGCAAGCCCGTGCGTTTGAAGTTTGGCGCGCCCAAGCCTGCCACACCAGAACCCAAAGAGCCAGCGCCTAAGAAGGCTGCCGCAAAAAAAGCAGGTGCTAAATCAGCGGGTAAAACAGCTGACAAAGCAGCCCCTAAGGCTGCTCGAGGTGCTGCTGCCAAAGCTGCTCCCGCCAAGTCGGCCGCTAAACCTGCAGCCAAGAGCGCTGCGCCCAAAGCTGCAGCCGCTAAAACAACGGCCGCTCGCAAGCCGGCCGCCAAGACAGCCGACAAACCCGCAGCCAAGCTGCCCGTGAAAACGGTGGGTTTGAAGGGCGCTAAATCGGCCTCCAAAACTGCTGCACGTACCGCCTCGACCTCCGCTGGTAAGCCAGCAGGCAAGCCCGCTGGTAACCGTGTGGCTGCGAAGAAGACACCTGCCCGCAAAGCATGAAGCTGTGGGTGGTCGCCGTCGGCCAACGTGTGCCCGACTGGGCGCAAACCGCTTGGGACGATTACGCCAAGCGGTTTCCTTCGGAGATCAAAGTCGAGCTCAAGGCCGTTAAAACCGAGCCGCGCAGCTCTAAAACGCTAGAAACCATCTACGCCGCTGAGCGCGAGCGCATTGAGGCCGCTATTCCGCGTGGCTGCCGCATCGTGGCATTGGATGAGCGTGGCACCAACCTGACCACGGTGGCCTTGGCTGCCAAGCTCAAACATTGGCAAATCGAAGCCGATGATGTGGCCTTGGTGATTGGCGGGCCCGATGGTTTAGACCCCGCGTTCAAACAAGCCGCACATGAGCGCATTCGCATTTCCGATTTGACCTTGCCACACGCCATGGTGCGCGTGTTGTTGGTGGAGCAGCTTTACCGTGCATGGTCGATCAACGCGAACCACCCGTATCACCGCGAGTGAACAACGCCTGATTGCCAAAATCACAGCGCTTTAGAAATCTGCTTCTTCCACAAATATCGCCAAAGAACTCACCATGCCTGCATCTCAATTCGTTTATTTGGCTTCTCAAAGCCCACGTCGCCGTCAGTTGCTGGAGCAATTGGGGGTGCGTTACGAGTTGCTGTTGGCCGACGACACCGAAGATGCCGAAGCGCTTGAGGCGGTGTTGCCCGGCGAAGCCCCGCGTGCCTATGTGCAACGCGTGACCCTGCTCAAACTTGACGCAGCGCTGAGCCGCATGGCGCGTCGTGGCTTGCCGCATGCGCCCGTGCTGTGCAGTGACACCACGGTAGCTTTAGGTAAAACCATTTTGGGCAAACCAGATGACGCCAAGCATGCCGCCCAAATTTTGGGCGCATTGAGCGGACAGACCCACCGCGTGCTGACCTCGGTGGCGATGGGGCTTGCATTCAAGACGGCTTCTAAAACCGGTAAACCGCCAAAGATCGTGCAGGCTTTGAGTGTGTCTAACGTGCGCTTTGCACCGCTGACACGCGCCCAAATCCAAGCTTACGTAGCCAGCGGCGAGCCCATGGGCAAAGCCGGCGCCTATGCGGTGCAGGGCAGGGCGGCGGCCTACATCGAGCACATCAGTGGCAGTTACTCTGGCATCATGGGTTTGCCGATGTTCGAGACTGCGCAGTTGTTGCGTGAGTTTGGTTTCAAGGTTTAACAGCGGTTTAACGTTCACCCCATGTCCATGCAACAAGATATTTTGATCAACTGGTCGCCCCAAGAAACCCGTGTGGCAGTGGTCGAAACGGGTGCTGTGCAAGAGTTGCATGTGGAGCGCACCTTAGAACGCGGTTTGGTAGGCAACGTCTATTTAGGCAAAGTAGCGCGTGTGCTGCCAGGCATGCAATCGGCCTTCATCGACATTGGCTTAGAGCGCGCCGCGTTCTTGCATGTGGCCGATTTGATGAGCAGCGTGTCTGCCCGCCACGCCGACACTGAAAAAGGTGAGCTAGCGCCTGTGGTGCCCATTGAGAAACAGGTGTTTGAAGGCCAGTCGATCTTGGTGCAAGTCATCAAAGATCCGATTGGCACCAAAGGCGCGCGTTTGTCGTCACAAATCAGTATCGCGGGGCGCTTGCTGGTGTTTTTGCCGCAAGACCAACACATTGGCGTATCCCAAAAAATTCCGCTCGAACAGCGCGAAGCCCTGCGTCGTCGCCTGCAAGCCCTGGCCGATGCGGGTGCTCCGAACGGACAAACCGGTGGCTTCATTTTGCGCACCAATGGTGAAGAGGCCGATGATGCGGCCTTGGGTGAAGACATCGCTTATCTGCGAAAGACGTGGGCACGCATCAAAGACGCTTCGACCCGTTTGCCGCCAAAGTCGCTGTTGCACCAAGATCTGAGTTTGTTGCAGCGCGTGCTGCGCGACTTGGTGGGTGAAGCCACACAAACCATTCGCATCGATTCGGCCGAGCAGTTTGCCAAGCTGCAAGCCTTTGGCGTGGAGTTCACGCCCTCATCGGTGCAAAAGCTGCAACTCTACAAAGGTGAGCGGCCGATTTTTGACCTCTTCAACATCGACGAAGAAGTGGCCAAAGCCTTGGGCCGACGCGTCGACCTTAAATCGGGCGGCTACCTCATCGTGGACCAAACCGAGGCTCTGACCACGGTGGACGTGAACACCGGCGGCTTTGTGGGCGCGCGCAATTTTGACGAAACCATTTTCAAAACCAACCTGGAAGCTGCGGGCGCGATTGCGCGTCAACTGCGCTTGCGCAACTTGGGTGGCATCGTCATCGCCGACTTCATCGACATGACCCGCGAAGACCACCGCGAGGCCGTGTTGGCCGAGTTCCGCAAACAACTCGCGCGTGACCGCGTCAAAACCATGGTCAGCGGGTTTTCAGCCTTGGGTTTGGTGGAGATGACGCGCAAGCGCACCCGCGAATCATTGGCCCACATGCTGTGCGAAGCCTGTCCCGTGTGCGAGGGCAAAGGCAGCGTCAAGACGGCCCGCACGGTGACTTACGACATCTTGCGCGAAATCTTGCGCGAAGCCCGCCAGTTCAATCCCCGCGAGTTCCGCGTGATTGCCTCGCCGGGCGTGATCGACGTGCTGTTGGATGAAGAAAGTCAGCACTTGGCTGGCTTGAGCGACTTCATCGGCAAACCCATTTCTCTGCAGCCGGAGGCGGCGATGGCGCAGGAGCAATACGACATTGTGCTGCTGTAAAGCGTTTACTGCGCTTGTGTTCATGCGCAGTTTGTTCTCACGCGACCAGTTTGAAGTGTTTGCGGCTGAAATCTAATCCGAACGCTTTTTCAAGCTTCATCAACCAGCGATGACGTTTTTCGCGCTTACTAAGCTGGTAAGCGGGGTCAATCGTGAAGCTTGTTTCTGCTGAGCTCTCTAGCCAAGGTTTGACCAGCTCTGGATGCGTTCCCGTGAATGGCTGCAAGACTTGCGCATCAAATTGACTGTAACGAACGACGGGTGCGCCGTGCGACCAAAACTTGCTGACTTGGTCGAGTTTCTTTTGCATCGCCTCGTTGCTACGCACCCAACCGTAGTGGTAAATATGTGCATTGGCCAAAGCAGCTTGAGGGTTGCGCGGTTTTTTGTGATCGCCCGTGATCAACCAATATTGGCCATCAGGTGCATATGAGCGAATGGTGTTGCGAATCAAGCGGCATTCACGGCGATACCAAGCAGGGCTGTTGGCCACAAACTCTGGCGTTCCATAAAAGTGGAAGTAATCAAAGACCAATGCCTCGACTGCGGGGTTGCCATGGTGCTGGTCAATGCTGGCGCGAATATTGGCTAACTCCGCTTCATGCACCAATTCGTCGCCTTCTAAATAAAAAGCCCAATCGCCTGTGCACGCGTATTGGGCGATCATTTTTTGTTGGGCGTAAACAAAGCCACGGTCTGCCATGCGTTCGTTCCAGATGGTTTCGATGATGCGAATTTTGGGTGAACCAATGGCTTTGACACGCGCCAAGGTGTCATCGTTACTCTGTCCGACGACCACCACAAACTCATCGACCAATGGCAGCAAAGACCGAATGGATGCTTCAAATGGAAAGCCCAGTTCTACGCCGTTGCGAATGAAGGTAAAACCGCTGATGGAAGCTTGGCTCATACTGGCTCGCTGTCTGAAATAAAAGGCTGAGAGGGTGGACTGACTGAATTAGCCACATCGTCGTAATGGGCGCTTGCCGTAACGGCATGCAGCGAGGCGTAAGCGCCTTGACGTCTCACCAACGCCTCATGCGTCCCCATCTCCACCACTTCCCCCGCTTGCATCACCACGATCACGTCGGCGTGCTCAATGGTCGATAAGCGGTGGGCGATGACCAGTGAGGTGCGGCCTTGCATCAAGGTCTTGAGTGCGTTTTTGACGGCTTGCTCTGAGGCCGTGTCCAGCGCTGAGGTGGCTTCGTCCAAGATCAACACAGGGGCGTCTTTGTAAAGGGCGCGGGCAATGGCCAAACGTTGACGCTGGCCGCCCGAGAGCTGCGTGGCGTTGTGGCCAACCAAGGTTTTTTCTTGCGAGGGAAGGGCGCGCACAAAGTCGCCCAAATTGGCGGCTTCTAAGGCACGCCAGAGGCGGTCTGTGTCCAACTCTTCGCCCAGGGCAATGTTGTGCGCCACGGTGTCGTTGAACATCACCACATCTTGGCTGACGTAGGCCACTTGGCTGCGCAGGCTGGCCAGTGACCAGTCTTGCAAGTTCACGCCGTCCAAACTCACTTGGCCGCTGGTGGGTTCTAAAAAGCGGGGTAACAAGTTAGCCAAACTGGTCTTGCCAGACCCCGAAGGACCGACCAAGGCGACTGTTTGGCCGGGGTGGATAGTCAAGTTCACACCGTTTAAAGCGGGTTGCGTGGCGCTGGGGTACTGCATGGTGATGTTGTCAAACCTGATCTCTCCACGTACGTGTGTGCTGGTGTGTGAACCTTGGGATTCGTCGGCCACTTGTGTCAAGAGGTTGAGTCCGCGTTCTAGCGAGGTGATGCCACGGGTCAAGCTGGCCACGACTTCTGATAAGTGCTTGATGGGCGAAATGAGCATCAGCATGGCGGTGATGAAGGCCGCAAAACTGCCGACCGTCACCGCCGGTTGGTCGGAGTTGTTTGTGCCTTGCCAAATGGCCATGGTGACGACCGCAGACAAGGCCAACGCCGCCAACATTTGG
>CANBRM010000110.1 GCA_947371915.1 Comamonadaceae bacterium
ATTTGCGCGACTTGATTGCTGTGTTCCTGGGTCACCGCCGCGAAGTGGTGACACGCCGCACCATCTTTACCCTGCGCAAAGCCCGCGAACGCGGCCATGTGCTGGAAGGTTTGGCGGTCGCTTTGGCCAACATCGACGAATTTATCCGCATCATCCGCAATGCACCAACGCCCCCTGTTGCCAAAGCTGAGTTGATGACCAAGTCGTGGGACAGCCAACTGGTGCGCGAAATGCTCACCCGCAGCCGGCTCGACGGCGGCGTGATCAACGCTGACGACTACCGCCCCGATGGCTTGGAAAAAGAATTTGGCATGGGCAGCGATGGCCTGTACCGCTTGAGCGAAACCCAAGCCCAAGAGATTTTGCAGATGCGTCTGCAACGCCTGACCGGTTTGGAACAAGACAAGATCGTCAAAGAGTACAAAGACGTCATGGCCGAGATCGACGACTTGCTCGACATCTTGGCCAAGCCAGAGCGCGTCTCCACCATCATTGGTGACGAGCTGGCCGTGGTGAAACAAGAGTTCGGCCAAACCAAGCTCGGTGCACGCCGCAGTCTGATTGAGCACAACGCCCAAGACTTGGCCACCGAAGACTTGATCACGCCCACCAACATGGTGGTCACGCTGAGCCACAGCGGCTACATCAAGAGCCAACCTCTGTCTGAATACCGCGCCCAAAAACGCGGCGGTCGCGGCAAACAAGCCACAGCCACCAAAGAAGACGACTGGATTGACCAACTCTTCATCGCCAACACGCACGACTACATCTTGTGCTTTTCTAACCGTGGTCGCCTGTATTGGCTCAAGGTCTGGGAAGTGCCTGCGGGCTCACGCGGCTCACGCGGTCGCCCGATCGTCAACATGTTCCCGTTGCAAGAAGGCGAAAAAATCAACGTCGTGCTGCCCCTCACCGGCGACATGCGCACCTTCCCCAGCGACCATTACGTGTTCATGGGCACCTCGATGGGCACGGTCAAAAAGACCTCGTTGGATGAATTCAACAACCCACGCAAGGGCGGCATCATCGCGGTCAACTTGGACGACGGCGACTTCCTCGTCGGAGCTGCCTTGACCGACGGCAAGCACGACGTGATGTTGTTCAGCGACGGCGGCAAAGCCGTGCGCTTTGACGAAAACGACGTGCGCCCCTTGGGTCGCAGTGCGCGCGGTGTACGCGGCATGATGATTGAAGAAGGCCAAAGCGTCATCGCCATGTTGGTGTCTGAACAAGAAGACCCTAACGCACCCGCCGATGAAGGCAAGCCACGCGCCAGCGTTTTGACCGCCACCATCAACGGCTACGGCAAGCGCACCAGCATCACCGAATACACACGCCACGGCCGAGGCACCAAAGGCATGATCGCCATCCAGCAATCAGAGCGCAACGGCAAAGTGGTGGCCGCCACGTTGGTGCAGCCTGAAGACGAGATCATGCTCATCACCGACACCGGCGTGTTGGTGCGTACCCGCGTGTCTGAAATTCGCGAACTCGGCCGCGCCACACAAGGCGTGACCTTGATTGGCTTGGACGAAGGCGCCAAGCTCAGCGGTTTGCAACGCATCGTTGAAAACGACGCAGCCATCGCGGAAGGCGAAGCTGAGAGCGAGACAGACGCGCCCGCAGCAGACGGCGGCACAAACAGTGGTTCGGATAGCGGTACTGATGCACCCAGCGAGGCCTAAGTCAGCATGAGCGTTCGTCCCTACAACTTTTCGGCTGGCCCCGCAGCCATGCCTTTGGAAGTGTTGCAACAAGCTGCTGCTGAAATGACCGACTGGAACGGTAGCGGCATGGGCGTGATGGAAATGAGCCATCGCGGCAAAGAGTTCATCAGCATCTACGAACACGCCGAAGCCGACCTGCGCGAACTGTTGGCGGTTCCTGCCAATTTCAAGATCTTGTTCATGCAAGGTGGCGGTTTGGCTGAAAACGCCATCGTGCCCTTGAACCTCTCACGCGGTGAAAACGTCGATGTGGTGGTCACGGGCAGCTGGAGCGAAAAATCGTTCAAAGAAGCGAGCAAATATTGCACGCCACACTTGGCGGCCACGGGTGCTGATACACACTTCACCACCCTGCCCGCGCCCGCGCAATGGCAACTCAGCGCCAACGCGCAATACGTGCATGTGTGCACCAATGAGACCATCCACGGGGTGGAATTTCACAGCCTGCCTGACCTCAAAGCCTTGGGCTCTGACGCACCGCTGGTGATCGACTTCTCCTCCCATGTGCTGTCGCGCAGCGTCGATTGGTCCAAAGTAGGCGTCGCGTTTGGTGGCGCACAAAAGAACATTGGCCCTGCGGGCGTGACGCTGGTGGTGGTGCGCGAAGACTTGCTGGGCCACGCGCTCAAAGTTTGCCCCAGTGCCTTCAACTACAAAACCGTGGCCGACAACGGCTCCATGTACAACACACCACCGACGTACAGCATTTACATGGCGGGCCTGACCTTCCAGTGGCTGAAACGTCAAGGTGGCGTGGCTGCCATGGAGCAGCGCAACATCGCCAAAGCCCAACTGCTGTATGAATTTTTAGACAGCTCCAGTTTCTACAGCAACAAGGTCGCGCACGACTGCCGCTCGCGCATGAACGTGCCCTTCTTCTTGGCCGACGAGTCGCGCAACGACGCCTTCTTGGCTGGCGCCAAAGCCGCAGGCCTGTTGCAACTCAAAGGCCACAAGTCAGTCGGCGGCATGCGTGCCAGCATTTACAACGCCATGCCCATCGAAGGCGTGCAAGCGTTGGTGAGCTACTTGCAAGCGTTTGAAAAAACACAGGCTTGATTGAGCTTCTGAACGAACAACAACACCATGAGCCAACAACCCATTCAGTCTGACGCCCTCGCCGCTTTGCGCGTGCAAATCGACGCGCTCGACAAACAGCTGCTGCAATTGGTCAACGACCGCGCCAAAGTGGCGGAACTTGTCGGCGAAATCAAACGCGCTGAAGGCTCCCCCTTCTTCCGCCCCGACCGCGTGGCACAAGTGATCGACAAAATCACCCAAGCCAACCCAGGTCCGCTCAAAAACGAACACATCGCGTCCATCTGGCGCGAAATCATGTCGGCTTGTTTGGCCCTTGAAGCGCCCCAACGCGTGGCCGTACTCGGCCCCCAAGGCACGTTTTGCGAACAAGCCGCCATCGAGTTTTTCGGCAGTGCTGCCAACTTGATTTACTGCGCGAACTTTGACGAAGTCTTCCACGCCACCGCTGCGGGCACCGCGCAATACGGCGTGGTGGGCATGGAAAACTCCACCGAAGGCGTGGTGGCCCGCTCACTCGATTTGTTCTTGCGCTCGCCTGTGCACGTGGTGGGTGAAGTCAGCCTCTTGGTGCGACACAACTTGATGCGCCAAAGCAATTCGGATGCCGGCATTGACGTGGTGATGGCCCACCCCCAAGCCTTGGCTCAGTGCCAAGGCTGGTTGTCCCAGCACCTGCCGCATGTTGAACGACGCGCGGTGGCCAGCAACGCCGAAGGTGCCCGTTTGGCAGCCACCAATCCCGCTTGGGCCGCCTTGGCCAGCGAACGTGCGGCCAGCCAGTTTGGCCTGCACATCGTGCACCACGCCATCCAAGACGAGGCCTACAACCGCACGCGCTTTGCCGTCATCGCACTGCCTCAAACTTTGGCCACGCCTCCCGCGTCGGGCAACGACTGCACCAGCTTGGTGGTGTCGGTGCCCAACCGCCCAGGCGCTGTGCATGACTTGCTGGTGCCGCTCAAAAACAATGGCGTGTCGATGACCCGCTTTGAGTCACGCCCCGCCAAATCGGGTCAGTGGGAGTACTACTTCTACATCGACATCCAAGGCCACATCAGCCAACCTCATGTGGCGACTGCGCTGCAAGAGCTGCAAGGCTTGTGCGCGTTCTACAAGGTGTTGGGTTCTTACCCTGTGTCGGAATGACTGCCGAATCGCCGCTGACACCGCGATTCGACAAACTGGCGCTCATCGGCTGCGGGCTGATGGGCGGATCTTTTGCGCTGGCTTTGCGCGAAGCAGGTTGGGTCAAGCGCATCGTGGGCTTCAGCGCTTCTGAAAAAACCCGTCAGCGCGCCGTCGCACTCCACGTCATCGACCACGCCTGCAGCAGCGTGGCTGAAGCGGTGCAAGACGCCGATTTGGTGCTGCTCGCCGTGCCAGTGGGTGCGATGCAAAGCAGCTTCGAAGCCCTGCGCCCCGCCTTGTCTGCGTCTGCTTTGTTGATGGACGTGGGCTCTACCAAATGCGATGTAGTTGCTGCTGCGCAACAGCATTTGGGCGAGCGCTTGTCATGCTTCGTACCCGCCCACCCGATTGCGGGCAAAGAAGTGGCAGGCATCGACCACGCTGAAAGCAATTTGTACCAAGCGCGCCGCACCATCCTCACGCCGCTGCCTGAAACAGGTGCGGCTCAATTAGAAGCGGCCCAGGCTGTGTGGCAGGCCGTGGGCAGTCATGTCACGGTAATGAACCCCGAAGCGCATGACGCCACATTTGCCGCGGTCAGCCACCTGCCGCACTTGATCGCGTTTGCCGCGGTCAACGCCTTGACCGCGCAAGCACAAGGCGACACGTTTTTGCAAATGGCGGGCCCTGGCTTTCGCGACTTTTCGCGCATCGCCGCCAGCGATCCTGCCGTGTGGCGCGATATTTTGAGCGCCAACCAAGCCGAAGTGTTGGCTCAAATGGCGCACTTTCGCACAGCGCTCGACGCCTTTGAATCCGTCTTGATGCAAGGTGACACCGCTGCGCTGCAACACCTGATTCAACAAGCCAGCGATGTGCGCTCGGCTTGGACACTGCAAGCGGGCAACGCTTGCCACACAGCTTCTGAAACCCAACGTTCATGACGATGCGCCGCATCGGCGTCCTGCGCGTTCTTTCACATTAATCACCATGTTCTCCACCGCCTTCCTCGACCTCCCCCCCCTGCAAGGCGCCTCTGGCACTGTCACCCTGCCCGGCTCCAAAAGCATCTCGAACCGTGTGTTGTTGCTGTCGGCTCTGTGCCAAGGCACGACCGTGGTGCACGACTTGCTCGACTCCGACGACACCCGCGTGATGTTGGCCGCGCTGCGCCAACTCGGCTGCGGTGTGGACGTGCAAGGCACGACCGTGACCATCACAGGTTTAGGTGGCCAGCTCAAACACCACGACGCGATTGAGTTTTTCATGGGCAATGCGGGCACGGCCATGCGCCCACTCACTGCGGCACTGGCTGTGTTGGGTGGCGACTTCACACTCAAAGGCGTGCCCCGCATGCACGAGCGCCCCATTGGCGATTTGGTGGACGCACTGCGCTTGCTTGGCTGCAAGATTGACTACTTGGGCAACGACGGTTTCCCGCCGTTACACATTGGCCAACCGTCGCTCAAACTTGATGCGCCGATTCAAGTGCGTGGCGATGTGTCGAGTCAATTCCTCACCGCCTTGTTGATGGCACTCCCCCTTGCGGCAAAAGACCAAGACATCGTGATTGACGTGGTGGGCGAACTCATCAGCAAGCCGTACATTGACATCACGCTCAACCTGTTGGCGCGATACGGCATTGCCGTCAAGCGCGATGGTTGGCAGCGTTTCACCATTCCACAGGGGTGCAGCTATCAGTCGCCAGGCACGATTCACGTCGAGGCTGATGCGTCTTCCGCCAGCTACTTCATTGCGCTGGGTGCCATTGCTGAAGGCCAGGGCATTCGCATTCAAGGTGTGGGCGCAGACTCCATCCAAGGCGACATCCGCTTCATGGATGCCGCAGCACAAATGGGTGCCAAGATCACCAGCGGCCCCAATTGGCTCGAAATCCAACGTGGCGCTTGGCCGCTCAAGGCCATCACCCTCGACTGCAACCACATCCCCGACGCCGCCATGACCTTGGCCGTGATGGCTTTGTACGCCGACGGCCCCACCACGCTGCGCAACATCGCCAGTTGGCGCGTCAAAGAAACCGACCGCATCGTGGCCATGACCACCGAATGCCGCAAGTTGGGCGCAACGGTCGAAGAAGGCCCAGACTGGATCACCATCCACCCTCTGCCAAATGGCCAGCACACCCAGGGCAAACACACACCAACCACGGCGCAGGGCCAATGGACGGCTGCCAGCATCCACACTTACGACGACCACCGCGTGGCCATGTGTTTCTCGCTCGCGGCCTTCAATGCTGACCAAGTCCCCGTGCGCATTGAAGACCCCAAGTGCGTGGCCAAAACCTTCCCCGACTACTTCGAAGCTCTGTTTTCAGTCGCCCACGCGCATGCCAAAGACATTCCCGTGATTTGCATCGACGGCCCCACGGCCTCAGGCAAAGGCACTTTGGCCAGCCGCGTAGCGCAAGCTTTGGGCTACCACTACCTCGACTCGGGCGCGCTTTACCGCGTCACGGCTTATGCCGCTTTGCAAGCGGGTTTGGCGCTGGAACTGGCGAATGAAGCCGCCATTGCCAACCTCGCCCGCGCCCTCCCTGTGCGCTTTGATGGCGACACCGTCTGGCTGGGCGACGCCGACGTGAGTGACGCCATTCGCACCGAAGAAGCCGGCATGAACGCCTCTAAAGTGTCCGTTTTGCCAGCCGTTCGCACGGCTTTGGTGGACTTGCAGCTGAGCTTTCAACGCCTACCTGGCCTTTTGGCCGATGGTCGTGACATGGGCACCGTCATTTTTCCGCAAGCCCCTCTAAAAGTGTTTTTGACCGCCAGCGCCGCACAACGCGCCGAACGCCGTCATAAGCAATTGATTTCAAAGGGTATTTCGACTACACTCGACAGTCTTCGTGCCGATTTAGAGGCCCGTGACGCACGCGATTCATCGCGCAGCGTGGCACCTCTGAAACCGGCACAAGATGCGGTGCTGCTAGACAACTCCTCGCTTTCTATCGAAGCCTCGGTAGATCAGGTGTTGAACTGGTGGCAAAGCAAACAGCCCTTTCAAAAAGGCTGACAACCTGGCCCGTTTGGCTCCTCTCGCGCTGCATTGGCGCACTGGCTAGACGGATCTAAAACTTAACCCGTGGCTCACGCCACAACCCACCGCTAACCGCAGACCCATGTGGCGCAGCAATCCCGCTGCCCTCTTACCCGTGGTTAGACACAAGGAAAAAAATGTCCGAATCTTTTGCCGCCCTATTTGAAGAATCCCTGAAGCGCTCAGAAATGCGCACAGGTGAAGTGATCACTGCTGAAGTGATCCGCATCGAACACAACCACGTCGTTGTGAACGCTGGCCTCAAGTCTGAAGCCTACGTGCCAATCGAAGAATTCAAGAACGACAAGGGCGAACTCGAAGTCCAAGCTGGCGACTTCGTGTCAGTCGCGATCGGTAGCGTTGAAAACGGCTACGGCGACACTATTTTGAGCCGCGACACTGCCAAGCGTTTGGCATCGTGGATGAGCTTGGAAAAAGCTCTGGAATCTGGCGAGTTTGTCACTGGTACAACCAGCGGCAAAGTCAAGGGTGGCTTGACCGTGTTGGTCAACGGCATCCGCGCGTTCTTGCCTGGTTCATTGATCGACACACGTCCGATCAAAGACTTGTCTCCTTACGAGAACAAGACCATGGAATTCAAAGTCATCAAGTTGGACCGCAAGCGCAACAACGTCGTGTTGTCACGTCGCGCTGTGGTGGAAGCTTCGATGGGCGAAGAGCGCGCCAAACTGATGGAGACTTTGAAAGAAGGCTCAATCGTTCACGGTGTGGTCAAGAACATCACCGAATACGGTGCATTCGTGGACTTGGGCGGTATCGACGGCCTGTTGCACATCACCGACATGGCATGGCGTCGTGTGCGTCACCCCTCTGAAGTGGTCACGGCTGGTCAAGAAATCACGGCCAAGATCCTCAAGTTTGACACCGAGAAAAACCGCGTGTCCTTGGGCCTCAAGCAAATGGGCGACGATCCTTGGATGGGCGTCAACCGCCGCTACCCACAAAGCACTCGCTTGTTCGGCAAGATCACCAACATCGCCGATTACGGCGCATTTGTGGAACTCGAACC
>CANBRM010000111.1 GCA_947371915.1 Comamonadaceae bacterium
GTCTACGACGGCACGACTGTCGCAACCTTGAGTGGTGGCAATTTGGTCGGCGTGATCAGCGCAGACACCGCCAACGTCACGTTGACACAAGCGGGTACGTTTGCAGACAAGAACGTCGGTACCGCGAAAGCAGTGACCGCAGCCAACACAATTGCAGGCAGCGAAGCGGGGAACTACAGCTTGACTCAACCAACTGTGTTGAGCGCTGACATTACAGCCAAGGCTTTAACAGTCGCGAACACCACAGTGGCGAACAAGGTTTACGACGGCACAACTGTGGCCACGTTGAGTGGTGGCAGCTTGGTCGGCGTGATCAGTGCAGACACAGCGAATGTCACGTTGACACAAGCCGGTACGTTTGCAGACAAGAACGTCGGCTCAGCAAAAGTGGTGACCGCAGCCAACACGATTGCGGGCACGGAAGCAGGTAATTACAGCCTGACGCAACCAAGCGCTTTGAGCGCTGACATTACAGCCAAGGCTTTGACAGTTGCAAATACAACCGTCGCCAATAAGGTCTATGACGGCACGACTGTCGCTACCTTGAGTAACGGCTCACTGGTCGGCGTGATCAGCGCAGACGCAGCAAACGTCACGTTGACGCAAGCCGGTACGTTTGCAGACAAGAACGTCGGCACAGCTAAAGTGGTGACAGCGACCAATACGATTGCTGGCACTGAAGCTAGCAACTACAGCCTGACCCAGACGACTGTTTTAAGTGCTGACATCACCCGTTTGGCATCGGTCACTTGGGTGGGTGGTGCCAGCGGAAATTGGTTGGATTCCGCCAACTGGGCAGGTGGCGCTGTGCCTGATCTGTCCAACGTGTCGAATGTGGTGATTCCCGCCAACACACAGGTTGTGTTTGACACGACGGTTGCTGGCAATGCGCAAGTGGGCGCTGTTCGGGTGGACAGTGTGTCTGGCGGTACAACGGCTAATGTCACGCCTGGCAGCTTGACCGTTGCTGGCGGATCTCTGACCGTCGGTTCGGGTGGACTGACCGTGGCGACGTTGAATCAGACAGGTGGCCGCATTCTTGCGGAGACTCTCACTGTCACCCAAACCTTGAACCAAAGCCCTAATACGAGTTTGACGGTTTCAGGGATGGCCACCATCAACCAAACCCCCGCTCAAATTGCCGCCATGACCAGCGCCAATGTGGCAGCTTTGCCCCCGTCGCAGTTGGCCGCTTTCACAGCGACCCAACTGGCGGCCATTCCTGTGTCTTTGATGGCGAGCTTGAGCGCTCAGCAGCTGGGCAGTTTGTCGCCCACTCAATTGGGCAGCTTCACCAACAGCCAGTTGTCTGGCATGACCTTGTCGCAAGTTGCGTCGCTGTCAGGAAGCCAGTTGACGGGCTTTACACCAGAGCAATTGGCTTTGCTGCTCAAAAATGATGTGACTCCAGTCGCGCCGCCTGTGGTGTTACCACCCGTTGTACCAACGCCGAGGCCCGTCGTGCCACCTGTGACAACGCCGACATTTACAGCACCGCCAGCCACCTCTGGCTTGACTCTGAATTCAAATCCCGTGCCAGTTACCGCACCAACGCCAGCACCTGCACCTGCACCTGCTCCTGCTCCTGCTCCTGCTCCTGAGACGGTTGCGCCTCCAGCGTCTGTTTCTAATTCTGCATCTGCATCTGCATCTGCATCTGCATCGGCTCCTGAGGCGGCTGTTACACCACTCCCCACCGCTGTTGCGGCCACACCCTCGCCCTCTGTGACATCGGTGAGCAGCAGTGTTCAAGCGGTAGCTGTCGTGGCAGCTGCAGCAACGAGTGCAGTCGGCGACAAAGGCGGTAGTTCAGCCGGTGGCGAGAACGTCGGCACGATCACCTCGACCAGCGGCGTGGTGGTGAACACCATTCGTGTCGCCAACCGTCAAACGACGGGTGTGGTGGCTGTGTTGGTGCCCAAAGGTAGTTCAAGCAGCGGCACGGGCATGATGATTTCATTGCCCGAAGAGGCCATCACCTTATCCACGGCAACACAAGAAACGGTCAAGGTTTCTTTGGCCAACGGCGCAACCCTCCCGTCGTGGATCAAGTATTTGCCAGAGCAAAAAGGTTTGGTCTTGGGCGCTGTGCCTGAGGGCGGATTGCCTGTGCAGGTGATGTTGATGGTGGGCAACCAGCGCACGATTGTGCAAATTTCAGAATCCCAAATTGCCAAATGACAGCCGTTTGTGTCGAAGTCGGGGACATTCGGCCTCAGAAAGCGGCTTTGTAGACCTGCAGTTATGATGACTTACCAATACAGGGAAATCCGATGTTCACTTTGATCCAGTCTTTCAAAATCAGAACCAAGCTCATGGTTTTGGTGTTGCCTTTGCTGCTAGCCCTCGGGATTTTGTCTTCCAGCAAGGTGTGGGACTTCTGGGCGCAAAAGAACCAATACGAAGTCGGTGCTGAGGTGGTGTCTGAAGTCGCCGTATTGGGGCAACTGGTGCATCAGCTGCAGTCAGAGCGCGGTATGTCGGCGGGCTTTTTGGCGTCAGGTGGCAGCGAAGCGGCAGCGGCAGCTTTGAAAACCCAGCGGGCCAAAACGGATGGCACTTTCACACAAGCCATCGCCACAGTGTCTCGTTTGATGTCAGCCCCTGGCGCGGCGTCCACAAGCGCTACCCAGACCGAAGCCAAGCTCCCCGCTTTGCGCCAAGCTTTGGAGGTTCAGCGTCAGCAGATTGATGCCAAAGCACTGACAGGGGGCGCTGCGATCAAGTGGTACTCCGAGCGCATCAATTCGTTGGTTGAAACCGTGTACAGCGCGGTGAGTTTTTCACCCTCTGTGGATTTTGCTCAGCGCATTCGAGCCTACGCTTACCTGATCAGCTTCAAAGAATATGCGGGCCGTGAGCGTGCGGCTATCAATGCCGCCTTGTCTGCAGACAAACCGCTGGAAGTTGCCACCCAGTCTCAGTTGATTGGCACCATTGCCCGCCAAGACAACTTTGATGCGCTGTATCGTCAAACGGCCAGTGCGGCTGATGTGCAAGCGCTCACTTTGGCTTTGGACAAGCCTGCGGTGAAAGAGTCGTTGTCGATGCGCAGCGAGGTGTTGAGCAAAGCAGCATCAGGCAGTTTTGGCATTGCCCCCTCGGTGTGGTGGGCAGCGGTGTCAGAGAAGATGAACATCCTCAAAGCACACGACGACACTTTGTCGAGCCAACTCATCGACAACGCTCGCAGTCTGTCGGACGATGCCACGCAGAGTTTTTTCACCGCGATCTCACTGACGGTGTTGTTGGCCGCTTTGTTTTTGACCTTGACGGTGTGGATCACGCGCAGCATTCAAATGCCTTTGCAAGCCTTGCAGCAGTCGATGAATCAGATTGCACAAAACTTTGATTTGTCGCAACGCGTGAGCGTGCATGGTTCCGATGAAATCGCGCACACGTCGGTGACTTTCAACCGCATGATGCAGGTGATTGGCGCGGCGTTGGTCGAAGTCAATGCCGTGATGAATTCATTGGCCGAGGGCGATTTTTCTAAGCCTGTGCGTGCGCCGCTCAAAGGCGACATGGATACGCTCAAAAATTCAGTCAACACCAGCTTGGTCCGTGTTGAGGCCACGATCGCGACCTTGAACAACGCGATGTTGGCGCTGCAAGCGGGTGATTTTTCTTACAACGTGGACGTCACCGCCGAAGGTGAATATGGCAAGGCGCTCAATAACGTGCAGAGCGCCATGACTTCGTTGCAGCACATGCTGGGTGACGTGGGGCAGGTCATGCGCCAAGTTGCCACGGGTGATTTGAGCGGTCGCGTGACTCAGTCGGGCATGGGTGACTTGGCTGTATTGCGCGAGAACATCAATGTTTCTTTGGACGCTTTGGTGAAGTCGATGAAAGAAATCAACGTCAACACCCGACAGCTCGCCGCGGCTTCGAATGAAACGACTTCCGCGATTGGTCAAATTGCCGATGGCGCTCAAAGTCAAACGGTGGCCATTAGCCAAGTGTCAACGGCCGTTCGTCAGTCCAGCTCTGCGATTTCGGATGTGTCTAAGAACACCGAAATGGCGTCGCAAAAGTCCCGTGAGTCGGTCCAAATTGTTCAAGCAGGCGTTGAGAAGATGGCCATGATGGTTGAGGTCGTCAGTGCGATTGCGACCAACTCCGAAAAGATCAGCAAGATCACGGAAGTGATTGAGAAGATTGCCAACAAAACCAATTTGTTATCACTCAATGCGGCCATCGAAGCAGCCCGTGCGGGTGAACATGGCAAAGGCTTTGCCGTGGTCGCTGACGAAGTGGGCAAGTTGGCGGTCAGCAGCGCGGCCAGCTCGCAAGAAATTGCGATTTTGGTTCAAGAGGCATCCAACGAAACAGCCAAGGCTGTTGCGGCTGTCAAAGCGGTCAGCGAGGACATGGCGCATGTCGGTGAAAGCGCTCAAGCAACCGATAGTTTGCTGCAGCGTGTTTCGGCTTCTTTGGAAGAGCAAGCCAGTGCCATTGAGCAAATCAACGCCAATTTGTCTGAGCTAGACCTCATCGCACGCAGCAATGCCGCTGCGTCTGAGGAAATGACGGCCAGTGTGATGGAGTTGTCGAGCACCGCGGACGCGACGCGTCGTGAGGTGTCTCACTTCAAGTTGGCGGCATAACGCCGCTCAAGGCGTTTCAACAATCAATGGGGGTGATGGGTGCCTTGCACCCAGTCGAGGCCTTGTGCCATTGAAAAGCTGGCAGCCGCTTCATGGGTGGCGAAATCGTCGGTGAAACAAATCACGCGGTCGGTGCTGGCGCTGCCGAAGCCGCTGGCAACCGAGACTTGGGCCGCAAAGCGGCCACTGGGCAAAGCACGCGGGCAGGCGGCGATGCGGTATTTGCCAAGTGTGATGGCATGGTTTTGGAATTGAATAGCTGGAATCATGGATAGCTCAAAAATAGAACGAGACAAATTAGCCCTGTGTATGGGCCAATGAAATACGCAAAGAAGTGGGAATTTACTTAAACACCCTCTCTGCTGAGAGGGCTGCCCGTGCGTTGTAGAGGCGCGTGCTAGAAGTCGACTAAAGCGATCAACTATTGTATCAGGCTTATCAGTCCACCTTGCCGATGCGTTGCACCAGCGCGGCCATGTCTTTGGCATCGCCTTGCACGTAGCGCTCGAATTCAGGCGTGTCTTGGAACATGAACGAGGTGCCCGCAGCCAACAGTGCTTGGTTGGCACGCGGGTCAGCGGCGGCAAATTTGGCGGCTTGACGCAACTTCTCCACCACCGCAACTGGCGTGTTGGCAGGCACAAACATGCCCGACCACTGTGCGTAGCTGATGGGCACGCCCAATTCTTTCAGGCTCGGCACATCGGGCATCGCGGCCAAGCGGCCATCGCCCCAATGGGCCAAGGCACGCAGTTTGCCGGCCTTGATTTGCTGCCCAACGCTGGCAGGGCCGGTCGACAAGGCTTCGATTTGCCCAGACAGCAAGGCCATCACCGCTGGGCCTGCGCCGGTGTAAGGCACATGCAGCATGAAGCTGGAGGTGGCAGCCTTGAGTTGTTCCATGGGCACATGCATGGTGCCGTAGTTGCCTGATGAGCCAAACGACACCTTGGCAGGGTTGGCTTTGACAAAAGCCATGAATTCCGCGTAGGTTTTCCAAGGGCTGTCGGCCTTCACCACCAAGACGGTGGGATCTGCGCTGAAACGTGCGATGGGCTTGAGCTGGTCCAGCTGAAACATGGGTGCGCGCTTGAGCACTTTGTCGGCTTCAGGCAAGACCACCAGCGACGACAACGCCATCAACACGGTGTAGCCATCAGCCTTGGACTTGGCGACTTGTGCCATGCCAATGCCGCCGCCTGCGCCGCCTTTGTTTTCAATGACCACCGCTTGTTTGAGGTAGCGACCCATGGCCTCGGCCACAGGGCGACCCACGGTGTCTGCCACGCCGCCGGGCGGGAAGGGTACCAGCATCGTGATGGGGCGCGATGGGTAGTCTTCCTGCGCCAAGGCGGGCCATGCGACGGCTGAGGCCAGTAAGCCAGCGGTCAATCCGCGAAGCACAAGGTGGCGGCGTGTGGTCATGGGTGTCTCCGGTCAGTTGTCTGTGGGCGTGACGTGGACGCTCAGACGAATTTGTTTTCGATGTGGCCGATGCCGTCAATCTCGACGCGCACCACGTCACCGGCTTTCAGGTAGCGCGGTGGCTTCAAGCCCATGCCCACACCAGCGGGTGTGCCCGTGGCGATGATGTCGCCGGGGTACAGCGTGATGCCGCGTGAGATGGTTTCGATCAGCGTAGGAATGTCAAAAATCATGTTTTCGGTGGGGCCATCTTGGCGTTGTTCGCCGTTGATGATGCCGCGCACGCGGGTTTTTGTGCCGTCGAGTTCGTCGGCGGTCACCAACCATGGGCCCATGGGGCAGAAGGTGTCAAAGGACTTGCCCATGTCCCATTGTTGGTGGCGCATTTGCACGTCGCGTGCGGTCACGTCGTTGACGATGGTGTAGCCGTAGATGTGCTTCATGGCGTCAGCGGCGGCGATGTTTTTGCCGCCGTGGCCGATGATGACGGCCAACTCGGACTCGTAGTCAATTTGGTCTGACACGGCTGCGCCGGGTAGGACCACGTCGTCAAACGGACCCACCACACATTCGGGCACCTTGGTGAACACGATGGGCCATGCTTGCGTGTTGGTGTTGCTGTCTTTGAAGACGGAGGTGGACAGCTCTTTGGCGTGCTCGTGGTAGTTGCGGCCCACGCACCAGATGTTGCGGCGGGGCAGGGGGATGGGGGCTTCGAGTTTCACATCGGCCACCGCCACAGTTTGGCTGCTCAATGCGGGCAAAGTGCCGCCGGCTATCACGGTTTCGATCAAGCGCAGCGCGCCGTGCTGGGCCACATCGGCGGGCACGTCAAAGGCGGTGACGGTTTGACCATCGGCAGACACTTGGCCCACATGGCGTTGATCTTGATAGCGGTAGGTAGCAATGCGCACAGAAAACTCCTGGTTCAATTTGAATGGTTAGCATGCTAATGCTTGCCGCCCGATTTGAAAACTGGGGTTTGTCTTGTGCGAGTCAGCGACGAGGGCGACTTAGGTGCGACGTTGCACCAAGCCCGAGGCCAAGGCGGTGCCCAGCACGATCACCAAGCCGCAGCCCAGCATCCACGGTGTGACGACTTCGTCCAACACCACAACGCCCACGAGATTGGCAAACACGGGAATGAGGTAGGTCACGGTCATGGCCCGTGCAGGGCCCATGCGCGTCATCAGCCGGAAATACAACACATAGGCCAAGGCGGTGCACAGCAAGCCCGCAATGGCCAGTGCAGCCCAAGCCCGCAGGGGCGGCCACACGTCGGGCCATGTCAACAAGGCTGGAATGCACAGCCCCACACTCACACCCCACAAGCTGCCGCTGGTGGTCACCATGGCGGGAATGCCTTGCAGATAGCGCTTGGTGAAACTGCCCGCCAAGCCATAGCAAAACGTGGCGAGTAAACACGCAGCCACTGCCAGCCCCGAGCCGCCCGCTTTGAACGAGATGCCGCCCGGCACCCCAATAGCCAGCAGCACCACGCCACCAAACCCCAAGGCCAGCCCAAGCGAACGCAGCCGGTTGAGCTTGTCCCCCAACCAAAACCAAGCGATCACCGCGCCAAACAGCGGCGTGGTGGCATTCAAGATGGACGACATTCCCGTGCTGATGTGTAGCAACGCGTAGGCATACAGCACAAAGGGGATGCCTGAATTCAACATGCCGACAAAGAACGTAGGCCGCCAATGTTGACGTAGCAGACCCGCCTCGCCCCGCCACACCAACACGGGCGTGAGCATGAGCGCGGCCATGCTGATGCGCACCCAAGCGGTGGCAAAGGGGCCGAAGGCGTGCGCGCCCTCGCGCATGAACAAAAAG
>CANBRM010000112.1 GCA_947371915.1 Comamonadaceae bacterium
GGCGACGCCTCGGCGGCGCAGCACCTCGACCCCATTTTCAAGACCTTGGCGCCTGGTGTGGGCACCATCCCTAAAACACCCGGTCGCGAAGGCAAAGTGTCCACCGCTGAAGAAGGCTACCTCTATACCGGCCCCGCAGGCTCGGGCCACTTTGTGAAGATGATTCACAACGGCATTGAGTACGGCTTGATGCAGGCCTATGCCGAAGGCATGGACGTGCTCAAAGGCGTGGGTCAAGACAGCATTCCCGAGGATCGCCGCTACCAGCTGGATTTGGCGGACATCACCGAGCTGTGGCGACGCGGCAGCGTGGTGTCGTCGTGGTTGCTGGATTTGACGGCGATTTCGCTGGCTGAAGACCCAGAGTTAAAGGCCTATTCGGGCCATGTGCAAGACTCGGGCGAGGGCCGCTGGACCATCAACGCCGCCATTGAAGAGGCCGTGCCAGTGCCGGTCTTGTCTGCCGCGCTGTTTGCGCGTTTCCGATCACGCCAAATCAGCACGTTTGCAGACAAAATGTTGTCGGCCATGCGCAAGCAGTTTGGCGGCCATCAAGAGCCGGGCAAGCACTGAGCGGCGCCATAAAAAACGGAGACAGTAGGCATGGAAAACTTAGATGTGATGGTGCTGCGCACCTTGCAAGCTTGGCGACAAAGCGGCCAACGCGCGTTGCTGGCCACGGTGGTGCGGACGTGGGGCTCGTCGCCACGCCCCATTGGCTCCATCATGGCTTTGTGCGAAACCGGTGCTGTAGTGGGCTCGGTGTCGGGCGGTTGTATTGAAGATGACCTGATTTATCGCTTCACCCAAGCCTATGCCTCCTCCGCCAACGTGCAGCCGCACGACGCTCCCCAAATCCTGCCAAGCGGTGCTCCGCAGCGGGTGAAATACGGTGTCACAGCCGACGAAGCACACCGCTTTGGCTTGCCGTGTGGCGGCACCTTGGAGTTGGTGCTGGAGTTTGACCCAGACCCTGCCTTGTTGACCGAGTTGTTGGACGCTTTGTCGCAAGGCCGTTTGATGCAGCGCCACCTGGATTTGCAGAGCGGTGCCTGCGGCTTGCAAACCACCGACCAAACCGCCGAACTGAGCATCGACGACCACCGCTTGGTGAACACCTTTGGCCCAGAGTTCCGCATGTTGTTGGTCGGGGCAGGGCAGTTAACCGAGTATTTGGCCACCATGGCCTTGTTTTCGGGCTTTGCCGTCACGGTGTGCGACCCGCGTGAGGAGTACACCGGCGCGTGGTCGGTACCTAACGTAACCGTGCTCAAAGACATGCCCGATGATGTGGTGCAGCAGTTCAAACCTGACAGCCGCAGCTGCGTGATTGCGCTGACCCACGATCCGAAGTTGGACGATTTGGCCTTGCTCGAAGCCCTCAACACTGAGGCGTTTTACGTGGGCGCGATTGGCTCGCGCCGCAACAACGAGGCCCGTCACCAACGCATGATCGAGCACTTTGAGCAAACTGAAGCGTCTTTGGCGCGCTTGCGCGGCCCGATTGGCATTTACATTGGCAGCAAAACACCTTCCGAGATCGCGGTCAGTGTGATGGCCGAGGTGCTGGCTGTCAAAAACGGCGTACCTTTGCCGCGTGACTTGGATGTGGCCCACATGAAGAACAGCCAAAACGTGGCGCACAACGACCCAGGCGTGTTGGTTTGCGGCATTCGTTGACCTAGGGCGACCGATAACCCCGCAAAACCTGCGGACAGGGGCAAACCCGTACACTTAGCGGTTCATGAATGCCTACGCCGACGTCTCCCTTTTCCCTCGCAACGCCAAGCCCCTGAACAGTTACCGCAAGTACTGGGCAGCCCGCTTTGGCACGGCGCCTTTTTTACCCATGAGCCGCGAGGAAATGACGCAGCTCGGGTGGGACAGCTGCGACATCATCATCGTGACGGGCGACGCGTATGTGGACCACCCCAGCTTTGGCATGGCGGTGATTGGCCGCATGTTGGAGAACCAAGGTTTTCGCGTGGGCATCATCGCCCAACCTGATTGGCAAAGTGCCGATCCGTTCAAGGTGTTGGGCAAACCGAATTTGTTCTTCGGCGTGACCGCTGGCAACATGGATTCGATGATCAACCGTTACACGGCCGACCGCAAAATTCGCAGTGACGACGCCTACACGGCAGGCGACATTGGCGGCAAGCGCCCCGATCGCGCTGCCTTGGTTTACAGCCAGCGCTGCAAAGAAGCCTACAGCGACGTGCCGATTGTGTTGGGCGGCATCGAAGGTTCGTTGCGCCGCATTGCGCATTACGACTACTGGTCCGACAAAGTGCGCCGCTCGGTAGTGGTGGACAGCAAGTGCGACTTGTTGCTTTACGGCAATGCCGAACGCGCCATTGTCGAAATTGCCCACCGTCTCGCCGCCAAAGAGCCCGTGCAGCAAATCACCGATGTGCGTGGCACGGCCTTTGTGCGTCGCGAAACGCCCGAAGGCTGGTTTGAGATTGACTCATCCAGCATCGATGCGCCCGGCCGTGTTGAGGCCCACGTCAACCCGTATTTGATGGTCAGCGACCAAGCCAAAGCCCAAGGTGAAACTTGTGCGCGCGAGGATGAGGCCAACGCGGTGGCGGATGCTGCTAATGCACAAGCCAAAGCACAAACCGGTGCATCCACCGCCAAAGGTGAATCGTCGGGCAGCTCGCAGGGTTTCACCATTTCACCGCTCAAGTTTGTCGACAACCCTGCGCTGCAAGGCAAAGGCAAGCTCAAAGTGCCCCCGCGTGACCGCAGCGTGATTCGCTTGCTCGCGTATGAGCAAGTCAAGTCAGACCCCGTGCTGTACGCCCACGCCAACCGCGTGCTGCATTTAGAAACCAACCCCGGCAACGCCCGCGCCTTGGTGCAAGCCCACGGCGAAGGCCACACGGCTCGCGATGTGTGGGTGAACCCGCCGCCCATCCCGTTGACCACCGCCGAGATGGACTTGGTGTTCGACTTGCCCTACGCCCGCAGCCCCCATCCGATTTACGCGGATGACAAAGGCGGCCACGATGGCGATACCAAAATTCCCGCATGGGAGATGATCCGCTTCAGCGTGAACATCATGCGCGGCTGCTTTGGTGGTTGCACGTTTTGCTCCATCACCGAGCACGAAGGCCGCATCATCCAAAGCCGCAGCGAAGACTCCATCATTCGCGAGATTGAAGACATTCGCGACAAAGTGCCAGGCTTCACGGGTGTTATTTCTGACCTGGGCGGCCCCACAGCCAATATGTACCGCATTGGCTGCAAGAGCCCCGAGATTGAGTCGGCCTGCCGCAAACCCAGCTGCGTCTACCCAGGCATTTGCCAGAACCTCAACACCGACCACAGCTCGCTGATTCACATGTACCGCCGTGCGCGCGAGTTGAAGGGCGTGAAGAAAATTCTCATTGGCTCAGGCCTCCGCTACGACTTGGCCGTCCAGTCGCCCGAGTACGTCAAAGAGTTGGTGCAGCACCATGTGGGCGGCTACCTCAAGATCGCGCCTGAGCACACCGAGGGCGGTCCGCTGTCCAAGATGATGAAGCCTGGCATTGGCAGCTACGACAAGTTCAAACAGATGTTTGACAAGTACAGCGCCGAAGTGGGCAAGAAGCAATTTCTCATCCCTTACTTCATCGCGGCCCACCCCGGCACCAGCGACGAAGACATGATGAACTTGGCCCTTTGGCTTAAGCGTAATGGCTTTCGCGCCGACCAAGTACAAACCTTCTACCCCAGTCCCATGGCCAGCGCAACGGCCATGTACCACTCAGGCCGCAACCCCTTGGGTCGCGTGACGCGCACCAGCGAAGTGGTGGACGTCGTGCGCGGCGAACGCCGTCGCCGCCTGCACAAAGCCTTTTTGCGCTACCACGATGCCAACAACTGGCCTTTGTTGCGCGAAGCCTTGAAAGCCATGGGCCGTGCCGATTTGATCGGCAACGGCAAGATGCATTTGATTCCGACGTTTCAGCCGCAAACCGATGGCAACTATGTCAGCGCACGACGCAAAAACAGCACGTTGATTCCCAAAGCGGGTGTGGCGAAAGCTGGTGTTGCCAAGACCTCGATGCGCAACGAACCCACCAAGGGCCGTGTGCTCACGCAACACACCGGCTTGCCGCCGCGCAAGCAAAAATAATTAGCGACTCCGCGCTTTCATCGCGCGCTCCACCTCGCGCTTGCCTTCGCGGTCCTTGATGGTGTCGCGTTTGTCGTGCTCGGCTTTGCCTTTGGCCAGCGCGATTTCGCATTTGATCTTGCCGTTTTTCCAGTGCAGATTGAGGGGCACCAAGGTGTTGCCCTTTTGCTCGACTTTGGTGATCAAGCGCTTAATTTCGTCTTTCTTGAGCAGCAGCTTTTTCGTGCGCACGTTGTCTGGGTTGACGTGGCTGGATGCCGTGTGCAGCGGGTTAATTTGGCAGCCTATCAAAAACAGCTCGCCATTGCGCACCACCACATAGCCGTCGGTGAGTTGCACCTTGCCTTCTCGGGCCGACTTGACCTCCCAGCCTTCCAGCACCATGCCTGCCTCGAATTTTTCTTCAAAGAAGTAGTTGTACGCGGCCTTTTTGTTGTCGGCGATGCGTGATTGGAGTGCAGGTTTTTTGGTAGCCATTGAGAGGATGTGGGGACAGTAGAGCTTCTTACAATATGACCCATTCTATGAAAACCGTTCACAAGTCCGTCCTTATTTGGTTCAGCGCCGAAGAAATGTTTGCCTTGGTCACCGATGTGGCCCGTTATCACGAGTTTTTGCCTTGGTGCGATCGCGCGCGCGTGGTGGAATCCCACGACAACGGCATGACCGCTGAGATCGGCATGTCACTGGGCAGCTTTCGCAAAAGCTTCACCACACGCAACGTGCATATTGAAGGCCGTCAGGTCAAGCTAGAGCTGATCGATGGCCCGTTCAAACACTTGGATGGCACTTGGCACTTTCACCCTTTGACCGATCCCAACACCCAAGCGCCTCAACGCGCTTGCCGCATTGAGCTGACCCTGAACTACAGCTTCGAGAGCATGTTTGGTGCTTTGGTGGGCCCGGTGTTCGACAAAATTGCAGGTACCTTGGTGGATGCGTTCGTCAAGCGCGCCGAGCAGGTGTACCCCGCGTGAGCGCTGACCTCACGATCACGCTTGTCTATTCGCCAGCCCCTCGTGTGGTGGATGAGCGAACCTTGTGCTGCACGCTAGGCACCACCGTCGAGCAAGCGCTGGAGCAAAGCAGTTTGTTACGCGACCACCCCGACATTGCGCTGCACGACGCTGACGCTTTTGTGGCGGGTGTTTGGGGCCGCAAGACCACGCCCAACCACGTTTTGCGTGATCACGATCGCATTGAAATTTACCGCGCTTTGACCGTCGACCCGATGGTTGCTCGCCGCGAACGCTTCCAAAAACAAGGCGCAGGTCGAACAGGTTTGTTCTCCAAACGCCGTCCTGGCGGCAAGCCCGGCTACTGAACTACACATGACGCACAACTTTTGGCCCTCCAGCGGCTACACCTTACTCACGCAAGACAAACAGGGCCACTTGGAGGTCAGCGACGACTTTTTGCGCTTCTTGCTGGAGCGACCCGAGTTGGCACCCATTGCCAGCTCCTGCGCCGCGGAAATTGCCTTGCACCACAGCTTGGGTGAGCAGCCCCGCATGGCTGTCAGCGCCGATACCTTGGCCAAACTACAAGACCCCGATGCGGCCGAGAACTACGCCGTGTGGCTGCGCTTTCGAGAGCGGCTGTTGGCACACCCCACCTTAGAAGCCAGCTACATGGCTTTGTTCAAAGGCGAGGGCGTTGATGTGCCCCCGCTGCTGGTGCAGCACCTGACGCAAATTTTGCTGCGTCATGTGTTGGGCGATGAGGCGACCGCCATGCAAGTGCGTGCGGCTGAAATGCTGATGCACACGCAAAAAGTCACAGTGCTTGAAGACGGCGCCGTGATGGCCGCTGACGACACCACGGTGGAGCGTCACGCCACACAGGGCAGCTTTGGCTCGATTGGTGAATTGCTGCAACAAGGCGGCATAAAGTTGCGCAGTGTTGACTTGGATGTGCTCAACCCTGACAACGAGGACGATTACTGGCCCCGCAGCGAAAGCTTCGATTGGGTGCTCAGCCTGAACCGCGGTCAGCCTGGGCTGACTGCATTGTGCGAGGTGATGGCCAAGTGGATTGGCCATTTCTTGGGCGTGCAAGTGCAGATTCAAACCGAGCGTGAGATTGACGACGACCACTGGGTGTGGCACATCGGCCTAGATGCGCAAGCCAGCAGCATCTTGAACGACCTGTACCAAGGCAAAGAGGTGGAGGCCGAGCGCATGGAGCGTCTGTTGTGCTTGTTCAAACTCACGTTTGACGAACCCAATGCCATGTTGGCCGAGGTGCGCGGCAAGCCTGTGTATTTGGCGATGGCTGTCGATGCCAACCAACGCTTGAAGCTCAAGCCGCAGAACTTGCTGATTAATCTGCCTTTGGCACAGCGGTCTTGATGAACGTTGCAGGCGCGACTCAAGAGGCAGAGTTGTATACAGCGAGGTGAGAGCAGTTCTCTAAAATACTGTTTTTGGAGCCATCACCATGCGCCTTCTCGGCAAAGCCCTCACCTTCGACGACGTGTTGTTGGTGCCAGCCTTCTCCCAAGTCCTTCCCAAGGACGCGTCCCTCGCGACCCAATTCACCCGCAACATTCGCCTGAACTTGCCCTTGGTCTCTGCGGCCATGGATACGGTCACAGAAGCCCGTCTGGCCATTGCCATCGCGCAAGAGGGCGGCATTGGCATCGTGCACAAAAACCTCACCGCGCAAGAGCAAGCCGCCCAAGTGGCCAAGGTCAAGCGCTACGAGTCGGGTGTGTTGCGCGACCCCGTGGTCATCACGCCTGACACCACCGTGCGCCAGGTCATGGCTTTGTCGGACGAGTTGGGTGTGTCCGGATTCCCCGTGTGCGAAGGTCGCCAAGTGGTGGGCATCGTCACCGGCCGCGATTTGCGCTTTGAGACGCGCTACGACCAAAAGGTCAGCGAAATCATGACGCCCCGCGAGCGCTTGATCACCGTGCCCGAAGGCACCACGCCTGAGCAAGCCAAGCATTTGTTGAACAAACACAAACTCGAACGCCTGTTGGTCATTAACGATGCCTTTGAACTCAAAGGCCTGATCACCGTCAAAGACATTACCAAACAACTCAACTTCCCCAATGCTGCCCGCGACGCCGTAGGCAAGCTGCGCGTAGGCGCTGCCGTCGGCGTGGGCGAGGGCACCGAAGAACGCGTCGAGGCGCTGTCGCGCGCCGGCGTGGACGCCATCGTGGTGGACACGGCGCACGGCCATAGCAAAGGCGTGATTGAGCGCGTGCGTTGGGTCAAGCAAAACTACCCGCACATCGAAGTGATCGGCGGCAACATCGCCACGGGCGCTGCTGCTTTGGCTTTGGTCGAGGCGGGTGCTGATGCGGTCAAAGTGGGCATTGGCCCAGGCTCCATCTGCACCACCCGCATCGTGGCTGGCGTGGGTGTGCCGCAAATCATGGCGGTGGACAGCGTGGCAACAGCCCTCAAAGGCACAGGCGTACCGCTCATTGCTGACGGTGGCATCCGCTACAGCGGCGACATCGCCAAAGCCATTGCCGCAGGCGCAGGCACGGTGATGATGGGCGGTATGTTTGCCGGTACCGAGGAAGCCCCTGGCGAAATCGTGTTGGTCCAAGGTCGCAGCTACAAGAGTTACCGTGGTATGGGCTCGATTGGCGCCATGCAGCAGGGCAGTGCAGACCGCTACTTTCAAGAAAGCAGCACCGGCAACCCTAACGCCGACAAACTGGTGCCAGAGGGCATTGAAGGCCGCGTGCCCTACAAAGGCTCGGTGG
>CANBRM010000113.1 GCA_947371915.1 Comamonadaceae bacterium
ATCGCCTCAGCGGAGCGCGAGAAAAAACCAACACCCCGAAAGACGACAAACTTAGAACAACCCTTTGTACTGATCCCGCAACAAGTTCTTCTGAACCTTCCCCATGGTGTTGCGCGGCAACTCAGCCACCACAAAACACTTCTTAGGAATCTTGAAATTCGCCAATTGCGACTTCAGCGCTGCAATCACCGCATCCGCATCCACCTTGGCACCTGACTTGGCAATCACCACCGCCACGCCCACCTCACCAAAATCAGGATGAGGCACGCCAATCAAAGCACTCTCAGCCACGCCTGCCATGTCGTTGATGTAGCCCTCGATCTCTGCGGGATACACGTTGTAGCCACCGCTGATGATCAAGTCTTTGCTGCGACCCACAATCACCACGTAACCGCGTTCATCAATCTTGCCCACGTCACCAGTTTTGAAATAACCATCGGCGGTGAACTCTTCTTTGGTTTTTTCAGGCATGCGCCAGTAACCCGCAAACACGTTCGGGCCTTTGACCTGAATGCCACCGATTTCGCCCACGGGCAAAGCCTTGCCTTCGTCGTCTTGCACACGCAAAGACACACCAGGCAAAGGGAAGCCGACTGTGCCGCCACGGCGCTCAGTTTGGCCTGGGTAGCGCGCATCAGCCGCATAAGGGTTCGATGTCAACATGACGGTTTCGCTCATGCCGTAGCGCTCAAGAATGGGCTGACCTACTCGGTCTTGCCACTCGTTGAAAGTTTCCAGCAGCAGCGGCGCAGAGCCTGCCACGAACAAGCGCATGGTCGAGGCTTGCGCTTTCGTCAAACTGGGCTCGGCCAGCATGCGCACATACAAAGTCGGCACGCCCATGAACACCGTGGCTTCAGGCATTTTGGCGATGACCAATTTGGGGTCGAACTTGGACATCCAAATCATCTTGCTGCCGTTGAGCAAGGCCCCATGAATAGCCACAAACAAGCCGTGCACGTGGAAGATGGGCAAGGCGTGAATCAGCACGTCGCCGGGCTTCCAGCCCCAGTATTTTTTGAGGGTCTGCGCATTGCTGAGCATGTTGCCGTGCGAGAGCATGGCGCCTTTGCTGCGGCCTGTGGTGCCACTGGTGTACAAAATGGCGGCCAAGTCGTCTGCCTTGTTCAGCACCACTTGGTGCTGGTCCGAACAATGCGCCGCGCGCTCTAGCAAACTGCCAGTGCGGTTGTCGTCCAAGGTGAACACGTTTTGCGTGCCCGCCTTGAATGCGATCTTGCTGACCCAGCCGAAGTTCTTGCTGCTGCACACCACCACGGCAGGTTCAGCGTTGCCAATGAAGTACTCGATTTCGGCGCTTTGGTAAGCCGTGTTCAAGGGCAAAAACACATAGCCTGCACGCAAGGTGGCCAAGTACAACATCATGGCCTCGACCGACTTCTCCACCTGCACCGCCACGCGCGATCCCTTGGGAATATTCAGCGAGTCAAGCAGATTGGCCATCATGGCGCTGGCGCGTTCTAAATCGGCCCAGCTGTAAAACTGGCCATCATCCGTCTCCACAGCGATGGCGCTCAAGTCTTTGGGAAATGCCGCGCGCAAGGCGGCGTAAAGGTTGTGGTTCATGGTCATTCTTGAATATGCGGTTCGTGGGTTTAGATCAATCTAATTTGGCGCCAGAGGCTTTCACCACAGCCGCCCATTTCTTGATGTCGGCACTGACAAACGCGCCAAATTGAGCACCCGTGAGGTTAGGAAACTCAGCACCGTTGTTGGCCCAGCTGGTTTTGATGTCGTCTGCCGCCGATGCTTTGCGCACTTCTTCGATCACGCGTGCCTGCACATCGGCAGGGGTCCCTTTGGGAGCCCACAAGCCGTACCATGTGTTCACGTTGTAATCGGGCAGTCCCAATTCGGCAGCACAGGGCACATCAGGAAACGCGGGGTTGCGTTTGTTGCCTGACACCATCAAGGCCTTGATACGCCCGCCTTTGATGTGTTGCGCTGAAGACCCCAAACCGTCAAACATCATGTCCACGTTGCCCGCGATCAAGTCTTGCAAAGCGGGGCCTGAGCCACGGTATGGAATGTGGGTGATGAAGGTTTTGGTCTGCAATTTGAACAACTCGCCCGCCAAATGGTGCGAGGTGCCACCACCGGCAGAACCGTAATTCAAACGGCCCGGCTTGCTACGCACCAAAGCCATGAAGGACTTGAAATCGCTGGGCATGGTTTTCGTATTTACCACCAACACATGGGGCACGCTGGCCACCATGGCGAGCGGCACAAAATCACGCTCTAAGTCGTAATCGAGCTTGGGGTACATCGAGGGTGCAATGGAGTGATGCACCGCGCCCATGAACAAGGTGTAGCCATCCGGCGCAGCTTTGGCGGCAATGCCCGCACCTAAGTTACCGCCTGCGCCGCCTCGGTTGTCGATCACCAAGGTTTTGCCGGACTGCTTAGAAAACTGTGCCGAGAAGGGCCGTGCAAATGCATCGGTTCCGCCGCCTGCGGGAAATGGCACGATCATGGTGACGGGTTTGCTCGGCCAGTTTGCATCGGCATGTGCCCCAAAACTCATCGCGGCCAATGCGGCGACACCCAAAGTTAAAACGCTGCGGCGCGTCCATGTCTTGTGAAATTTGTTCATAGGGGTCTCCTTCATGGTTTTAATCGTGCAAAAAATTACTTGAAATACAAAGCTTGCACATCGCTGGATGCTGGGGCTTCGCCGTTGTCGAGCATGTGGCGGTGCTTGTCCAAACGCTTCAAGTCGTAAAGGTAATTGACCATCAGGCCGTGCGACTGTTTGACGCCTTTGGTGGATGGGTCGGCGAACCAGTTGATGCGTTCGATGCGTGCGCCGTTGCCCAAATGGAAGCGTGCCACGGGGTCGAGCACTTGCTCGCCTTGGCGGCTTTGCCCCAAATACTGCGCTGCACTACGGGTCAAAAACAAACGCAGGGGTGACTTGACCGACAAGGCGCTCAACACCAAAGGCTGCTCAATGGCCGCCAACACATGGGTGGCTGTGGGTGGCTCGAAACTCAACTCACGCCCCAAGGCCGACAACTCTTTGTCGTTCAAGTGCGACAGCAACTCGGGCAACTGGCGCACCAGCCAAGGACGCAAACCAGGAATGGGCGACAAGGTGGCGAAGGTCTTGAGTTTGGGGAACTCAGCGCGCAGGGTTTCGACCACACGCTTGATCAAGGAGTCGCCAAAGCTCACGCCTTTCAAGCCACCTTGGGTGTTGCTGATGGAGTAAAAAATGGCCACGCTGGACTTTTGCAAATCTTCAGGGGCAGCGCCCTCGTCCAACAACGGCATGATGTTGTCGGCCATCTCGTTGAGCAAGGCGACTTCCACAAAAATCAACGGCTCGTTGGGCAAGCTGGGGTGAAAGAAGCCATAGCAACGACGGTCGCTGTCGAGGCGGTTTTTCAAGTCAGCCCAACTGCGGATGTCGTGGACCGCTTCGTACTTGATGAGTTTTTCAATCAAGGACGCGGGGGAATCCCAGCTGATGGTGCGCAGCTCTAAAAAGGCCACATCGAACCAGGTTGAGAACAAGTTTTCCAACTCGGCATCGAGGGCCAACAAACGCTTGTTGCCTTTGAGCTGGGGCAGTAAATCGGCGCGCAAATCCACCAAAAAGCGCATGCCACCGGGGTAGGCCGCGAAGCGTTGCAGCAAGCGTGTGCGCGGAGACACCAATGCACGGCGCAAGCGAATCTCAGCCGAGCCTTCATCGGCGGTGCCCAAGGCGGCATCGTAGTCATCACGCGCAGCACGAACTTTCACGGCATCGGGGCCAAACTGCTCACTGATCAACAGCCACAAATCTTGACGTTCTTCCAGCGCAGCCTTGGCGTACCACTCGGCCAAGGCCTTAGCGCGGCGCCCACCTTCGACCTCGCTCACACGCGGATCGACTACGGCTTGCAACTCGGCCAAGGTGCGGCGCAGTGAACGGGGCGACAAGGCCTCTTTCTTTTGACGCAAGGTGGCATCCAAGCGCTCGCGCGTGGAACGGTTCTCTTCTTTGGGCACGTCGGCGGCGACTGCCGAGTTGCGCAAGACGTTAAGTTTGCTATTGATCCAAGAGGTCGCGGTCATGGGTGTCTTTCTTCAAATCTCTAGGGCGGTCAAAGCCACCAAGCTTTGGCTTCGGGTCAATGCCCGCAAAGCTTCACGTTGTTGCAGTAAATGGTGTCGCATGGCCTGTTCTGCGGCCTCTGCATTGCGGGCTTTCAAAGCGTCAAACACGGCCATGTGCTCGGTCAAACTTTGTGTCAAACGACCCGGCGCGTGCAACTGCTGCAACCGGGCGAGTTTCAAAATCTTGCGTAAATCGGCAATGGCTTGCGCCAGCCATTTGTTGTTGGCCAATTGAATGATGGCCTCATGGATGGCGTAATTGGCCTCGTAGTAATCGTTGATGCGGCCTGCCTCTGCGTGGCTTGCCAAGCGCTCGTGCCATTGCGACAACACCCGCACATCTGCCTCGCTGGCGTGACGGGTAGCCTCAAAAGCGCACCGCCCTTCCAACAGGGCAATGACTGGAAAAATCTCGTCCAAATCTTGCTCGGTGACTTCGTTCACAAAGCAGCCGCGGCGTGGTTCGTGACGAACCAAGCCTTCGGCCGTCAGCACTTTGAGCGCTTCACGCAGCGGGGTGCGAGAAATCGACCACTGAATGCACAGGGCCGCTTCATCGATGAAATTACCAGGCGTCAATTGCCCATCAAAGATAGCGGCGCGCAGCTGTGAGGCGACGTCATCGTGCAATGAGTTGGCAAGTGGGCGCATGGGTTGGACGAATTCGTAATTTCCTGTAATTACGCGTAATTATGAAAGTGAAACGCGTCTGCCAGCGCGGTAAAACGCTAGGACTTTCCCTTACACAACCCCGTAATTTAGAAGCTTTGTGGCTGACGAACAGCGCGCCACCAGATGATCAAGCCCAACACCACCATGGGCACACACAACCATTGGCCCATGCTGAGCCCCAAGGCCAAGAGGCCCAAGTGCGCGTCTGGCTCGCGAAAATACTCGGCCATGAACCGCAAGCTGCCGTAACCGATCAAAAATACGCCAGACACCGCCCCCACCGCCCGAGGCTTGCGGGCGTAGAGCCACATCACCACGAACAGCAGCAAACCCTCACCCAAAAATTGGTACACCTGCGAGGGATGGCGCGGAATCATGCTGCCACTTTGCGGAAACATCATGGCCCAAGGCAGGGATGGGTCTGCCGCCCTGCCCCACAACTCACCATTGATGAAGTTACCGACTCGGCCTGCCGCCAAGCCTGTCGGCACACAGGGTGCGATGAAGTCAGTCACCAAGAACCAGGCCCGTTGGCGCTGCCATGCGAACAACGCCATGGCAGAAATGACGCCCAGCATGCCGCCATGAAAACTCATGCCACCTTGCCAAACCGCGAACACCTCCAGCGGATGCGCTGCGTAATAGCCGGGCTTGTAAAACAAGCAATACCCCACACGCCCGCCCAACACCACGCCGACCACGCCGTAAAACAGCAAGTCTTCGATGTCTTGCTTGGACCACAGCCCTTGCGCGACCAACTGTGCATAAGGCGCTTGTCGCAAGCGCAACTGGGCCAGCCCCACGAACAACGCGAAGGCGGCCAGGTAAGTCAAGCCATACCAATGGATGGCCAAGGGGCCCACTTGAAGGGCGACAGGATCAATCGAGGGGTGCAGCAACATAGTCGGTCATTGTGCCTTGCGCCAAGGCGACGGACCAGCGCCTACAGCCGCAGTTAAACTCAAGGCTTAACCAAATTTCAGAGTCAACATGGACATTAAAACCATCAAGATCAACCGTCGCTCGGCCAACATCACCGAGGGCAAGTCCCGCGCCCCTAACCGCTCCATGTATTACGGCATGGGCTACGTGGAAAGCGATTTCTCCAAGCCCATGATCGGCGTGGCCAACGGCCACAGCACCATCACCCCGTGCAACAGCGGTTTGCAAAAACTGGCTGACGCAGCGGTGGATGCGATTGAGGCAGCTGGCGGTAACGCGCAAATCTTTGGTACCCCCACGATTTCCGACGGCATGGCCATGGGCACCGAAGGCATGAAGTACTCGCTGGTCAGCCGCGAAGTGATTTCGGACTGCATCGAGACCTGCGTGCAAGGTCAGTGGATGGACGGCGTGCTGGTGGTCGGCGGCTGCGACAAAAACATGCCTGGCGGCATGATGGGCATGTTGCGCGCCAACGTGCCCGCGATCTATGTGTACGGCGGCACCATCTTGCCCGGTCACTACAAAGGTGAAGACCTGAACATCGTCAGCGTGTTTGAAGCCGTGGGCCAAAACGCCGCCGGCAACATGAGCGACGAAGACCTCAAAGAAATCGAACAGCGTGCCAGTCCAGGCACCGGCTCATGCGGCGGCATGTACACGGCCAACACCATGTCTTCGGCCTTCGAAGCCTTGGGTTTGTCCCTGCCCTACTCGTCCACCATGGCCAACCCGCACGATGAAAAGCTGAACTCCGCACAAGAGTCGGCCAAAGTGCTGATCGAAGCGGTGAAAAAAGACTTGAAGCCACGCGACATCGTGACCAAAGCCTCGTTGGAAAACGCCGTTGCCGTCATCATGGCCACTGGCGGATCGACCAACGCTGTGCTGCACTTCTTGGCCATCGCCCACGCCGCCGGTGTGGAATGGTCCATCGACGACTTCGAGCGCGTGCGCCGCAAAGTACCCGTGATTTGTGACTTGAAGCCCAGCGGCAAGTACTTGGCGGTTGATTTGCACCGCGCAGGCGGCATTCCCCAAGTGATGAAAACGTTGTTGACGGCGGGCTTGCTCGACGGCAGTTGCATGACCATCACCGGCAAGACCGTGGCTGAGAACTTGAAAGACATCCCAGACGCCCCCCGTGCCGACCAAGATGTGATTCGCCCCATCAGCAACCCTATGTATGACGAAGGCCACTTGGCCATTCTCAAAGGCAATTTGTCACCCGAAGGTGCTGTGGCCAAAATCACGGGCCTGAAAAACCCCGTCATCACCGGCCCAGCACGCGTGTTTGACGACGAGCAATCTGCCCTGCAAGCCATTTTGGCCGGCAAGATTGTGGCGGGCGACGTGATGGTTTTGCGCTACCTTGGCCCCAAAGGCGGCCCTGGCATGCCCGAAATGCTGGCTCCTACAGGTGCTTTGATCGGCGCAGGTTTGGGAGAGAGCGTGGGCTTGATCACGGATGGTCGCTTCTCAGGCGGAACATGGGGCATGGTCGTGGGCCACGTGGCCCCAGAAGCCGCAGCAGGCGGCAACATTGCGTTCGTCAATGAAGGTGACTCCATCACCATCGACGCACGCCAATTGCTGCTGCAACTCAACGTGGACGACGCCACACTGGCCAAACGCAAAGAAGGCTGGACAGCCCCTGCACCGCGCTACACGCGTGGTGTGCAGGCCAAGTTTGCCTTCAACGCATCGAGTGCCAGCAAGGGTGCCGTGCTGGACGATTATTGATTCAAGGAGACACCATGAAACGTACTTTGTTGGCTTTGATTTCGGCTACCACCTTGTTGAGCCCCGCGTTTGCGGATCAAGCACTGGCAACCTCTAAAAACTGCATGGCCTGCCATGCACTCGACAAAAAGCTGGTCGGCCCGTCCTACAAGGATGTGGCGGCCAAATATGCCGCCGACAAAACAGCGGTTGACAAACTGGCCACCAAAATTCAAAAAGGTGGGGCTGGCGTTTGGGGCCCTGTGCCCATGCCTGCCAACACCCAAGTCAGCGACGCAGACGCCAAGAAATTAGCGGCTTGGGTGCTGACCATCAAATAAACCGCAGCCACGCGCTGCAAGC
>CANBRM010000114.1 GCA_947371915.1 Comamonadaceae bacterium
TCAACGCCGCCGCCGCTGGCACCATCGTGGTGTTGCACGCTTGCTGCCACAACCCCACCGGCTACGACATCACTGCCGCGCAGTGGGACCAAGTGGTGGACGTGGTCAAGGCCAAAAACCTGACCGCCTTCTTGGACATGGCCTACCAAGGCTTTGGCCACGGCATTGCCGAAGACGGCGCTGTGATTCAAAAATTCGTGGCCGCTGGCCTGTGCTTCTTTGTGTCCACCTCGTTCTCTAAGAGCTTCAGCTTGTACGGTGAGCGCGTGGGTGCTTTGAGCGTCTTGTGCGCCGACAAAGAAGAGTGCAGCCGCGTGCTGTCACAACTCAAAATCGTGATTCGCACCAACTACTCCAACCCACCTATCCACGGCGGCGCCGTGGTGGCTGCGGTGTTGAACAACCCAGAGCTGCGCGCTTTGTGGGAAAAAGAATTGGGCGAAATGCGCGTGCGCATCAAAGCCATGCGGCAAACGCTGGTGGACGGCCTCAAAGCCGCTGGCGTGAAGCAAGACATGAGCTTCATCACCACCCAAATCGGCATGTTCAGCTATTCCGGTTTGAACAAAGACCAAATGGTGCGTCTGCGCTCTGAGTTTGGTGTTTACGGTACCGACACCGGCCGCATGTGCGTGGCTGCGTTGAACAGCAAGAACATCGACTACGTGTGCCAAGCCATCGCGAAAGTGATGTAACTACGCACTATTTGCACGCTTAAGCGTGTCGCCAATCAAAAAGGGCCTTCGGGCCCTTTTTATTTAGCCCCAAATTACCGAGCGCATAGCAATCGACGCCAACTGGTAGCCCTCGTTGAAGAACTCCACAGGTTCATTAGCGTCAACCGCCCCTGCAGCATAAAGCAACGGTAAAAAGTGCTCCACGCTGGGGTGAGACATTTGAGCAATTTGCCCTTGCTGCTGAAAATTCACCAACGACGCCAAGTGCCCGCCTTTGATTTGCGCGGCCACCCAATCGTCGAATTGAATCGCCCAATCGTAAGCCTGGTCATCGGGCGCTGAACGGTTCATGGTGCGCAAGTTGTGCACCGTATTACCACTGGCCACGATCAAGACGCCCTGCTCACGCAAAGCCTTGAGTTGTTGCCCGAGCGCGAAGTGCTCGGCGGGCGGACGACCCGCATCCATGCTGAGCTGCACCAACGGAATATCGGCCTCTGGAAACATCGGCTTGAGCACACCCCAGCAACCGTGGTCCAACCCCCACTCCCGCAAATCAATCCCCACCGGCGCGCCGGTGCTGGGCTGGCGAAGCAAGCGCGCCGTTTGAGACACCCAAGCCGGGTCGCCCGATGCGGGGTACTGCTGCTCGAACAACGCTTGCGGGAAACCACCAAAGTCGTGGATGGTTTTGGGCTTATCCATGCCGGTGAGCCACCAACCTTGCGTGAGCCAGTGCGCCGAAATGCACAAAATCAGCTTCGGCTTGGGCCAGCGCGAGCCAAACATGTGCCCCACGTTGACCCAAGCCTCGCGGTAAGGCGTGGTATCGATCACGTTCATGGGGCTGCCGTGCCCGACAAACAAAACAGGCATACGTGCAGGGGAGGATGGCAAACTCATATTGGTCTTAGACAGTTATGTTTCATCAGTAAATTGGGGGACAGACTCCATTTTCAACCCCACCTCTGCTGCTATATTGCACTGCAACATTTTTGAGACAACACCATGCTTTACCAAATCTTCGAAACCCAACGCAGCTTGATGGAACCCTTCGCAGACTTTGCGCAGGCCGCCGCCAAGATGTACAGCAGCCACACCTCGGCCCTGGGCCAGAACCCCATGGCACAACGTGTTTCAGCGGGCTACGACTTGCTGTATCGCTTGGGTAAAGACTACGAAAAGCCCGTGTTTGGCATTCAATCTGTGGACGTGGACGGCACCAGCGTGGCCATTCACGAACGTATCGAACTGGACAAACCTTTCTGTGAACTGCGCCGCTTCAAGCGCTTCACCGACGATGCCAACACACTGGACAAGCTCAAGGGCCAACCGGTTGTCTTGATCGTGGCGCCGCTGTCCGGTCACTACGCCACGCTGCTGCGCGACACCGTCAAAACCATGCTCAAAGACCACAAGGTCTACATCACCGACTGGAAAAATGCCCGTTTGGTGCCTTTGAGCGACGGTGAGTTCCACCTCGACGATTACGTGAACTACGTGCAAGAGTTCATCCGACACCTGCAAGGCCATTACGGCAACTGCCACATCATGAGCGTGTGCCAACCCACCGTGCCGGTGCTGGCAGCCGTGTCGTTGATGGCCAGCCGTGGCGAAACCACCCCGTTGAGCATGACCATGATGGGCGGCCCGATTGACGCCACCAAGTCGCCCACCTCGGTGAACAACTTGGCCACCAACAAAAGCTTCAGCTGGTTTGAAAACAACGTGATCTACCGCGTGCCTGACAGCTTCCCCGGCGCTGGCCGCCGCGTCTACCCAGGCTTCTTGCAGCACACGGGCTTTGTCGCCATGAACCCCGACCGTCACTTGAAGAGCCATTACGACTACTTCAAAGACCTGATCAAAGGCGACAACTCCAGCGTCGATTCGCACCGCGAGTTCTACGACGAGTACAACGCCGTGCTCGACATGGATGCCGATTACTACTTGGAGACCATCGACACGGTGTTTCAATCGTTCAAACTGGTCCGTGGCACTTGGGAAGTGAAGAACGAAGCGGGCAAAGTCGAACTGGTGCGTCCACAAGACATCAAAACCACCGCCTTGCTGACCGTGGAAGGTGAGTTAGATGACATTTCCGGCTCAGGCCAAACTTTGGCGGCGCACACCTTGTGTACGGGCGTCAAGCGCGAAGCCCATGACCACTTAGAAGCCAAAGGCGCAGGCCACTACGGCATTTTCAGCGGCCGCCGCTGGCGTGACATCGTGTACCCACACGTCAAAGCCTTCATCTTGGATCACAACAAAGCAGCTCGCACAGCCGCACAAGCCAAGCCAACTGCAGTAAAGCCTAAAGCCGTGGCGAAGCCGGTTGTTGTCGCGAAGCCCGTTGTGGCAGCTAAGCCCGTTGTTGCCGCTAAACCTGCACCTGCTGCAAAACCTAAAACCGTGGCAAAGCCCAAGGTGGTTGCTCAACCTAAGGCTGCTGCAGCCAAACCCGCCGTTGAAGCGAAACCTAAAGCGGTGACCCCACCTAAAGTTGCGATCAAGACCACGATGGCTCCCCTGAAAAAGGTGGAACCCGCCGCAAAACAAGCAGCACCCACACCTGCTGAAACGCCTACCGCTGCCAAGTCGAAGTGAGTCTGGTCGAGCAACTCAACCAAGCCCTGCCGCAAACGCAATGCACGCGTTGCGGCTATCCTGACTGCCAACGCTACGCCGCGGCCATGGCCGCCGGCGAAGCGGGCATCAACCAGTGCCCGCCCGGTGGCACTGAAGGGGTGGCACGTTTGGCGGCGATCACAGGCCAAACCATCACCGCGCTGAACCCAGAGAACGGCTTCGAAGGCCCACGCACCATCGCCATCATTGACGAAGCATGGTGCATTGGCTGCACCTTGTGCATTGGCGTGTGCCCTACCGATGCCATCGTGGGCAGCAACAAACGCATGCACACCGTGATCGAGCCGTATTGCACGGGTTGTGAGCTGTGCATTCCCGCCTGCCCCGTTGACTGCATCGCCCTAGAGCCGGTCGACATGGCCCTCACCGGTTGGGCGGCTTGGCCGCAAAACTTAGCCGATTTGGCGCGTCATCGCTACGAGTCGCGTGGTGTTCGCCTAGCCCGTGAGGCCCAAGAAAACGACGCACGCTTGCAAGCCAAAGCCGTAAGCAAATTGGCAGACCTACCTGCCCACACCAAAGGCACAGACAAGGCCCCCGAGGTCGACCGCAAACGTGCGATCATCGAAGCTGCACTTGCCAAGGCCAAAGCCCGCCAAGCCAAGCAGGCTTGAGCGACGCTTCGGTTGATCGGTAATCAAGGGGCTCCTACTGTCCCAAGCGAGCATTTCAATACCCTATGCACACCCAACTCACCGCACGCAGAGAACTTCTGCTTCTTTTGTCGCTTGCCGGCATTCAGTTCACCCACATTGTGGACTTCATGATCATGATGCCGCTGGGTCCCCAACTCACCGACCTGTTTCACATCAGCTTTGCTAAGTTTGGTTTACTGGTTTCGGCCTACACGGTGGCCGCGGGATTGTCTGGCTTGTTTGCCACCACCTTCATCGACCGCTTTGACCGCAAGCGCTTGCTGCTCACACTCTATGTGTTGTTTGCCCTGACCACCGTGGCGTGCGGCATTGCGCCTAGCTACGGCTGGTTGATGGGGGCACGTATCGCCTCTGGTTTTTTTGGTGGCGTTTTGTCCACCATGACACAAACCATCATTGGTGATGTGGTGCCGTTCGAGCGCCGTGGGCGCGCCACCGGCATTGTGATGACCTCGTTCTCAGTGGCCACAGTGGCTGGCGTTCCCGCGGGCTTGTTGTTTGCCAATTTATGGGGTTGGCACACGGCCTTCTTTGCCATTGGTCTGATTTGCGTAGCTGTGGGCATGCTGGCCAATTTCAGCGTGCCCAAGCTCAATGCCCATGTGGCCCATGCCAAAGACAAGCATCTGCTGCACGCCATGGGTCAAGTGCTTGGCGAGCACAACCAGCGCATGGCCTTGCTCTTGTCAGCCACCATGATGTTTGCAGCCTTCACCATCGTGCCTTACATCACGCTCTATATCCAAAACAATGCCATCATGGCACCTGATGAGATTCCATTGCTTTATGTTTGCGGCGGCGTTGTCACCTTGTTCAGTGGCCGCTGGATAGGCGGCGTGACCGACCGTTTGGGCAAGCGCGAAACGTTTCAACGCGCCGTGCTGTTCTCCATCATTCCCATGTCCGTGGTCACGCTACTTGAGCCCATGCCGCTGGTCTTTGTCTTGCTGTCCACCACGGCCATGTTTTTTGCGATGAATGCACGCATGATCCCAGGCATGGCCTTGCTCACCTCAGCGGCCAACCCAAAATTTCGAGGAACCTTCATGTCGCTCAACGGCGCAGTGCAATCATTCTCGATGGGCGTAGCCGCATGGGTTGGTGGCATGCTGCTGCAAAGTGAACCTAGCGGCCAAGTGACGCACTATTGGTTGTGTGCGGTAGTCGCCACCTGTGCGTCACTGCTTGCATTTGTATTGGCAAAACGCGTGACCATGCACGCGTAACCGGGCGTTAAGCGTGTGAGGCAGCCAAGGCCGCAAAAGCCTTCACCACTTCAGGCGGCGCCTGCACCAACTCAATCAACACACCCTCACCCCCAATCGGGAACTCGTCATTCGCCTTGGGATGCATGAAGGTGATGTCAAAGCCAGCAGCGCCCTTGCGGATACCGCCCGGTGCAAAGCGCACGCCTTGTGAGGTGAGCCACTCCACCGCCACCGGCAGATCATCGATCCACAAACCAATGTGGTTCAACGGCGTGGCGTGAACCGCAGGCTTTTTGTCGATGTCCATGGGCTGCATCAAATCGACTTCGACTTTAAACGGGCCAACGCCAATGGCGCAGATGTCTTCGTCCACGTTCTCGCGTTCGCTTTGAAACGTGCCCGTGACTTCAAGGCCAAACATGTCAACCCACAGCTTTTTCAAGCGGCCCTTGTCAGGGCCGCCGATGGCGATTTGTTGAATGCCCAGCACTTTGAATGGGCGGCTTACGGCGCTCATTTATTCGAACTCCACAATCATCTGGTCCACCGTGAGTGACTCGCCTTTGGCGGCCACCACTTTTTTGACCACGCCGTCTGCCGCGGCAAACAACACGTTTTCCATCTTCATGGCTTCGATCACCGCCACGCGCTCGCCCGCTTGCACTTTTTGGCCCACGGTGACGGCCACATCCACCAGCAAACCGGGCATGGGTGACAACACAAAGCGGCTCAAGTCTGGCGGTGCCTTGAATGGCATGAGCTTGTGCAACTCAGCCATACGCGGCGACATGACCAAAGCCTCAATGCGTGTGCCGTTGTGTTGCACTTGCAAGGCCAAGGGGTTCTTCAAGGTGCCGCGCTCGATTTGCGCTGTGAACGGTTTGCCGTTGCACGTGCCTTCAATGCGGATATCGTTCAAGCGAGAGTTGCTCTCGATGGCATAGGTTTTGTCTGCGATGGTGATTTGGGCCACACCGGTCTTGCCGATGAACTCTTCCACATGCACGGACACATAGCGATTGTTGCCGCCTTGGCCCAACTCGACCACGGAGTAGTCTTGCGCAATCTGCACATCGTAGCCAGGCAATTGGCCACTCATGTTGGCTGCACGTTGACGCGATTTGCGACGCACAAAGGCGGCCAGCGCGGCCAAAAAGTCGTGGTCGTCGTGGGGCACATCTTCGGCGCGGAAGCCTTGGCTGTATTGCTCGGCAATAAAGCCCGTGTTGAAGTCGCCCGACACAAAACGGGGATGCGCCAACAAGGCCGCTTGGAAAGGAATGTTCGAGCTGATGCCGCGAATCACAAAACCGTTCAGGGCTTCGCGCATTTTGGCGATAGCGTCGTTACGGTCTTTGCCGTGCACGATGAGCTTGGCGATCATCGAGTCGTAGAACATCGGAATCTCGCCGCCGTCTTGCACGCCGGTGTCCACGCGCACGCCGAGCAGGTCAGCGGTGTTGCCTTGGAACATGGTTTGTTTTGGCGTTTGGAAACGCACCAAACGGCCTGTTGAAGGCAGGAAGTTGCGGAACGGGTCTTCGGCGTTGATACGGCACTCGATGGCCCAGCCGTCCCGCTTCACATCGGCTTGGGTCAGCGTGAGTTTTTCACCCGCCGCGACGCGGATCATTTGCTCCACCAAATCGAGGCCGGTGATGGCTTCGGTCACGGGATGCTCCACCTGCAAACGAGTGTTCATCTCGAGGAAGTAGAAGCTTTGATCTTTGCCGACCACGAATTCGACCGTACCTGCGGATTGGTATTTCACCGCCTTGGCGAGTTGCACCGCCTGCTCGCCCATGGCTTTGCGGGTGGCCTCGCTGATAAAGGGCGATGGCGCCTCTTCGATCACTTTTTGGTGACGACGCTGGATGGAGCACTCGCGCTCGTTCAAATAAATCACGTTGCCGTGGCTGTCGCCCAGCACCTGGATTTCGATGTGACGAGGTTCTTCGACAAACTTCTCGATGAACACACGGTCATCACCAAAGCTGTTGCGCGCTTCGTTGCGGCACGAGGTGAAACCTTCAAAGGCTTCCTTGTCGTTGAACGCCACGCGCAAGCCTTTGCCGCCGCCGCCGGCCGAGGCCTTGATCATCACGGGGTAGCCGATTCCCTTGGCGATCTCAACCGCTTTTTCGGCGGTCTCAATCGCGTCGTTCACGCCAGGAATGCAGTTCACGCCCGCAGCGCCCGCCAGCTTTTTGGATTCGATCTTGTCGCCCATGGCGGCGATCGAGAAGTGGCGTGGGCCGATGAAGGCAATGCCTTCGTCTTCGCAACGCTTGGAGAACTCAGCGTTCTCGCTCAAAAAGCCATAACCAGGGTGAATGGCTTGTGCGCCTGTGGCCTTGGCAGCCGCGATGATTTTGTCGGCGACCAGGTACGACTCACGCGAAGCCGCTGGGCCAATCAAGACCGCTTCGTCGGCCAGTTGCACGTGACGTGCTTCTTTGTCGGCTTCAGAGTAAACGGCCACGGTTTTGATGCCCATCTTGTGAGCGGTGGCGATGACGCGGCAAGCGATTTCGCCACGGTTTGCAATCAGAATTTTTGTAAACATGTTCTTCTTCTC
>CANBRM010000115.1 GCA_947371915.1 Comamonadaceae bacterium
GCACCGAGGGCAATTTGCGCGTTGGCCAAGCCGAGGTCGGCGTCAAACAACATGACGCTGAAGCCCATTTGGCGCAAGGCCACGGCCAAGTTGATGGAGGTGGTGGTTTTACCCACCCCGCCCTTGCCGCTGGCGATGCCGATGATTTCAGTTTTACGGTGCTTACTCATGGGTCAGGCCTGTGGTTTCGGGTTTAAAGCGGGCGGCGATTTGGGCCAATTTAGAGCTGGCCAAGTCGTTCAAAGCGGCGTTGCGGGCGGCGTGGGGGTGGTCTTCCACCTCTGGCAGCGGCAGGTTGTCCAAAGCGCGCTTGACCAAGTCGGTCATTGCCACGTCTTGCACCAAGTCTGCGGTGCGGTCGCCGGTACTGGCCACGGACACACCCACGGTTTGTTCGGTCAAAAACTGCAACAAGGCCCAAGGTTGGTTGGACTCGTCCAGCTTACTCAACATCAATGAAGCCCACGTGTTGTCGGTGTTTTCAAACACACGACGCAAGTTGGCGGCGGACGCATCGGCGGGCACCACGGCGTGACACTGCACCTGCAGATTCATGCTGCGGATGTCGGCCAAACGTTCGTTCATTTGAACGCCGGGGGTGTCGATCAAAATCAATTGGCGAGTGCTGTGCTCTTCCAGCAACAGCTTCAAGGTGGCCGCATTGGTGGCACGGAAGCTGTCCACACCCGACTGGGCGCTGAGCAGCTGTGTTTGGCTCCAAGCGCCAGCGCGTTGGTCGTGAAAACTGATGACCACCACTTGTTCGCTGCCATGAGCGAGCGCAGCGTTTTGGGCCAAGCGAGCAATCATCAAGGACTTGCCAGCACCTGAAGGGCCGGCCAAGGCATGCACGCCAGACAGGGGCGTGGCGGCGGACTCTTGGCCCACGGCATGGCTGAGTTGGCGTTGCAAAGCGCCCATGGCATCGGCCATGTTGTCGTGGTCTTTGATGCAATCCATCAACAAAGCGCGCAAAGCCACGGGAATGGGGGCGTCGTTCAAGGCATCGCGCAGGGGTGACAAGGCGGCTGGTAAAGGCACGCTGCCTTGCCAAGCGGCCATCTGTTGGCCGAGTTTGAATTCGCGGCGCAAAGAAGCCAGTTCTTCGCGGACCAAGGCAACGATTTCGCGACCGCGCAAAGCGTCATGTGCATCTTCGGCGTGTTGTGTGGATTCTTTGACAGGGCTGACAGCTTGCGGGGCTGCGACTTTGGCAATGGGCTTGGCCGCCACTTGAGGCTTCACTTCAATCAAAGGCTGAGCTACTTGAGTGGCTTGGCGCTCGCGAGATTCGCGCTTATTTTGGTCAATCGTTTGACCCAGCAAGACGTCGAACTTACCTGCAGGAGCTTTGGCTTTGGAGAAGTCGCTCTTGATGAACGGCTCGGCCTCCTCTGGCGTCAAAGGCGACAAGTCCACGGCCACGATCAACTCGGTCAAGCCATTGACTTGGCTGCTGGAGATGATCAGCACATCGGGGCCGTACTGAGCCACAGCCTTTTCGTTGGCTGCGCGGGCGTCGCGGGCGAGGATTCGTTTCAGTTCCATAGGTCAGCTCACTCTGTCTTATTTATTGTTGTCGGGTTATCGGCTTTTGGCGTCCACGGTGTGGATCACTTTGACGGCCTGATCGTCCGGAATTTCGCTGTAAGACAGCACAGTCAAATCGTTCACGCGGAAACGGGCAGCTTTGGACAGCCAGCCACGAATCACAGGGGACACCACCAACACAGCGGGGTGACCCATTTCTTCTACCGTGCGTGCGCCTTCGCGCAAGCCGGCAAACAAGTTCTCAGACAAACCTGGCTCCATCACCACGGCTTGGCCAGGTTGGCTTTGTTGCAAGACGTTATGCAATAACTGTTCCAGGGATGGCTCCAAGGTCATCACTTGCAAGCCACTGTCGGCATCGACCAAGCTTTGCATGATCATGCGACCGAGCTTGGGGCGAACCATGGCGGTGAGTTGCTCAGGGTCTTGGGTGCGAGTGCTGGCTTCGGTCAAGGCTTCGGCGATGGTGCGCATGTCACGAATCGACACCGATTCCGACAACAAGTTCTGCAACGTACGTGTCAAGATTCCGAGCGATAACTTGCCGGGCACCAAGTCTTCGACGATCTTGGGAGACTTGGCTGCCAATTTATCCAACAGTTGTTGGGTTTCGTCGTGGCTCAACAAGTCAGAAGCGTTTTCGCGCAGCACTTTGTTCAAGTGGGTGGAAATGGCGGTGGCCGCGTCGACCACGGTGTAACCCAAAGTGCGGGCTTGGTCGCGTTGTGAAGGCTCAATCCAGACGGCTTCCAGACCAAACGCGGGTTCGCGGGTGGCGATGCCTTCGAGCTGACCGTACACATGGCCGGGGTTGATGGCCAATTCACGGCCCACTTTGACTTCGCCTTTGCCACGCACCACGCCTTTGAGCACGATGTTGTAAGCGTCTGGGTCGATGTTCAAGTCATCACGGATGCGCACGGGCTGTACCAAGAAACCAAGCTCAGCCGACAACTTTTTGCGCACGCCTTTGACGCGCGTCATCAACTCGCCACCGGTGTCGACGTTGACCAGCGGAATCAAGCCGTAGCCAATTTCCAAACCGATCAGATCGACTTGGTCCACATCGTCCCAGTCGAGTTCTTTGGGCGCTTCAGGAGCAACCGCGTCTTTGACAGCTTGCTCGGCTTGTTCGTCTTGCACTTCACGGGTGACGATCATCAAACCCAAACCCGCGGCAGCGGCGGCCAAAGCGATGAACATCAAATGAGGCATGCCGGGCACCATGCCCAAGATCAACAAAATGACGGAGGAAATGAACAACGCGCTGGGGTTGGCCAACTGGTCCGACGCTTGCTCAGAGATGGACTCAGCGGTCGTGACGCGGGTCACGATGATGGCGGTGGCCAGTGACAACAACAACGATGGAATTTGCGACACCAAGCCGTCACCAATGGTCAACAGGGTGTAAATCTTGCCGGCTTCGGCCACAGGCAGGTCATGCTGGGCCACGCCAATGATCAAACCACCGACCAAGTTGATGATCAAAATCAACAAACCGGCCATGGCATCACCGCTCACAAACTTAGAAGCACCGTCCATGGAGCCGAAGAAGTCAGATTCTTGGGCCAACTCAGCGCGGCGCTTTTTGGCGGTGTCTTGGTCGATCACACCGGCGTTCAAGTCGGCGTCGATGGACATTTGTTTACCGGGCATGGCGTCCAAGGTGAAACGGGCGTTCACTTCAGACACACGGCCCGCACCTTTGGTCACCACCACAAAGTTGATGATCATCAAAATCGCGAAGATGATGAAACCCACCACGTAGTTACCAGCAATCACGAACTCACCGAAAGCTTGCACCACTTTGCCAGCGGCATGGCCGCCTTCGTGGCCATTGACCAACACCACACGGGTCGAGGCCACGTTCAGCGCCAAGCGCAACATGGTGGCAAACAGCAAGACGGTAGGGAATGAAGAAAATTCGAGGGGTTTGCGGGTGCCGATGGCGATCATGATGACCACCAAGCTGATCAAGATGTTGAAGGTGAACAAAAAGTCCAGCAACAACGCAGGCAACGGCAAGACCAACATGGACATGATGACGAGCACCACCGCCGGAATACTGAGTCCGGAGAGGTCAAATTTCGACAAGTTGTGTCGAATCGTTGACAGAGTGAGAGTGCTCATCGATGAAATCCAGTTGAATTGGAACGTTTAGTTATCTTTTCGTCCCTGACAAAACGTCGGGGACATCTTCACTAAGCAATCGATGTGCCAGCTCAATCTGACACCGACGTGGAAACTTCCGAGCAGCGGCAAGATGTGACCTGTCACGGTTTTTGCTTAACTCGTAGGCAAACTCGTTTTAAAACACACATGAACCTGTCCAGCTACCTTCAAATGCCACCGGCACCTTCCGTGCCCCAAAGCCTCTCGACCAGCGCCACACAAGGGCTGGCGGCGGGATTGCGGGCCGACGCGGGGGGGCAAGCAGGGAAAGACTTCGCCAATATCATGGCCCGCCAGTTCCAGCGGCTGTCCGCCTCGGAGCGGCCAAGTTTTGCCGCTGAGACACCGCCCAGAACCGAAGTCAGCGCCCAAGCCGACCCATCACAACGGGCGCAATGGGCCAACAACCAGTCTTTCGCCACACAAAAGCGGCTGAGCGACGACCGCCAAACAGACCAAGACATGGCGCAGAGCCAAAACCGCGCAGCCAGAGCCGACGACGCCAACAAGAACGAAACGGCCCAAAATCAAGCGGAGCAGAGCACCGACGAAAAGCGTGCAGAGCAACGCGCACAACAGCTGCGCGACGCCGCCAGCGCCAAAGCCTTGAATGCAGCCGATGCCACCCTGCTGGCCCAAGTCGCCATGATGGCCATGCCGCCCGCCGCGCCGACCCAAGGCGCAACAGCAACGCCCGCTGAAGCTTCGCTGTCTTTGCGCGCCATTGCGCTCAGCCCGCAAATGCACATCATCACCACGCCCAGCGCCACGCCCAACGCCGAGAGCTTGACGGCATTTGCGAAAGCGATGGGCTTGGATGAAGCCGCGATTCAGAAGCTGTTGGGCGAAGGCTCAACAACACCGTCGGCGCTCGCAGGTCAAGCCAACCCCGCTGAGAACGCGGGCTTGGCCGCGACGAACGGCCTGACCTTGGCGGCCAATGGCTTGCCCCTGCCACAGACGGCTTCTGGCACAGCATCGGCCAACGCGGCAGATCCTTTGATGCAAGCCTTGAATGCGGCGGTCGCCGGTGCGCCTACTTCATCGGCCGCACCAGCCTTGCCATCGACGACACCCGCCTCCTCCGCCGCCACCCAGTTGGCCGCTTTGGGGCTCTTGCCTGACTCAGCATCGACAGCCACAGGGGCAAGCACACTCGCCGACAACGCCGTCATGCCCACCGCGACTGCCATGCCAGCAAACGCCAGCACGCCAGCCACGGCGCCACAAGCCCCCGTTCAACTGGGTTTGAGCGCAGCAGAAATGGCCTCGATCCAACAGATTCAAATCACCATCGCAGCACCGGTTGCCGCTCCAGTGGCGTCGTTGCAAAACATGGTGATGAGCACATCGACCGAGACACCAACCAGCACGTTAGATGCGTTGTCCTTGCTGGGCGGCAACGTCACCGAGCAAAACATCAGTGATTTGGTGGCGCAGTTCTCACAGAACGCCGCCAGCGGTGACGATGCACAGCAACAACCGTCCTCTGGCAACAGCAGCGGTCAAGGTTTTGCCCAAGCGCTGGCACAAACCAGCGCCCCCGCACAGACAGCCAACGCCAACGCGCCCTCGTCCGTCGCGACCACCACGCCCATGAGCGAGGTGTACGACCAACTGAGCGACAAAATGGCCACCGAAATGGCTGCGCGCATGCACAAGCAGCTCAGCGATGGCGAATGGAAAATGAAATTCGGTCTGCGCCCCGCCCATTTGGGTGGCGTGGAAATTCAGCTGGAAATGAAAGACGGCAAACTCAACGCCGTGATCCATGCCGAAAACCCGCTCACACGCGACCTGTTACAAAACAGCAGCCAGCGCTTGCGCGACGCACTTGAAAACTTTGGCATTCATGCCGGTCAAATGCACATCGGACAAGAGAGCGGCAACGCACAACAAAACCCATCGCGCGGTTCCTCAAAACCGTCGCAAGTTGGTGACAATTCACCATTGCAAGTCAAAAGCAGCGACAACGTGGCCAACGCCACCGAAACCCGTAACAAGGCCAATGCGTCCTTGCTTGACTTGTACGCCTAAACACGCATGACCATCTAATAACAGGAGTAAGCCCCATGTCCAGCGCACCCGCAGCAGCCGCAGCCCCCGCCGAAGAAGGCGAAGTCAAGCCGAAAAAGAAAAAACCGATCTTGTTGATTTTGGTGATCGTCTTGTCGCTCATCATCCTGATTGGCGGCAGCGTGTTTGGCACCTTGTTCATGTCGGGCTATTTTGAGCACAAGAGCGAAGCCGCCGCCCACGACAAAGTGGACGAGCTCGAAAAAGCCGCTGAAGAGGCCCACAGCGCCGCGCCCGCCGGCCCGTCTAAAGTGAAAAAAGAATCGTCAGAAACCACGCGTTTTGAAAATACCTATTTGCAAATCGACAAAGAGTTTATGACCAACATCACGGGCAGTAAAAAAGTGATGGTGGTGCAAATCGCCGTCATGACGCATTACGACAACCGCGTGTTTGACAACGTCAAGAAACACGAGTTCGCCGTGCGCTCTGCGGTGCTCGACGTGATGCGTCAAAGCACCGAAGCCGACATTGCCAAGCCAGAGTTCCGCACCGAGCTGGCCGCCAATATCAAAAAAGTCATGAATGAAATGCTGATGAAGTACGAAGACTTCGGTGGCATTGAAGACGTGTTCTTCACCTCGTTTGTGATGCAGTAACGCACAAGCCCATGAAATCCAACCTGCTCTCGCAAGAAGAACTGGCCGCCCTGTCTGAGGGCGTGCGTGACGGTTCGATCGAGACCGACACCGGCTTTAACACCCGTGTGCGGGTTCGCAAGCACGACCTCGCCAGCGAAGACAGCAGCTTAGGCGTGAACGTCTCGTCGGTCGACATGATCAACGAGCGGTTCATCCGTTTGTTCCGTCTGGGTCTGCTCGAAGTGCTGCGTACCAGCCCGCGTGTGAACCCCACCCGCGTGCAGATTTTGAAGTTCGGCGACTACCTCAAAGGCTTGAAGCCACCGCTCTCCGTCAACATGGTTCGCATGAACCCGCTGCGCGGCAACTCGGTGATCATCATTGACCCCAATGTGGTGTTCAGCTCGCTGGACAGCTTCTTTGGTGGCTTTGGCAAAGGTGTGGGCGAATTGCCCTCGGGCCGTTTGTTCACGCCCACCGAAAGCCGCATCATCAAGATCATTTTGGAGGTGTTCTTTCGCTCACTGACCGAAGCTTGGGGGCCGTTGTTGCCCATCGAGTGCGAGCATGTGAGCTCCGAGATCAACCCCCAATTCGCGCAAATTGCCGACGAAAACGACTTGGTCGTGCTCAGCCGCTTTGAGGCCGATGCGACGGCCAGCGGCGGCAAAGGCTTCATCGATTTGGTCTACCCCTACTCGTCCCTCAAGCCCGTGCGCGAACTGCTCAGCAGCCGCGTGCAAAGCGGCGAAGGCAACGAAGAATCCGACAAAATTTGGCGTCGTGACTTGGCTGCGGCCGTGGGCGACGCCAAACTGGAATTGGTGGTCAACATGGGTGAGGTCAAAACCACGCTGCACCACTTGAACAACTTGCAAGAGGGCGATTTGCTCTTCTTTAAGAAAGACGAAACTTCGCTGATGACCACCAGCGGCGTCCCCACCTTCCACGTCAATGTGGGAACACGCGGCTCACAAGTCGCCGTTCAAATTGACCACGAACACGTACACGGAAAAATCTGAGACAGGACTTTCAAATGACCGATCACACCGACAACCTAGACGACCTCGATGACGACGCGCAAGCAGGACTGGCCCAAATGCTGGCCGGCGGCGCTGAGCCCAGCTTGGATGACTTCAAGCCGAGCATGCCCGGCAACATCAACCCCGAGATCTTGCAAAACATCTCGGTCACCTTGTCCATCGAGGTGGGCCGCGCACAAATCAAGATCAAAGACTTGATGCGCCTGACCCAAGGCAGCGTGGTCGAACTCGACCGCATTGCCGG
>CANBRM010000116.1 GCA_947371915.1 Comamonadaceae bacterium
GCACAACCGGCCAAGCCTGCAATGCCGCAACCCAACGAAAACGCGTAGGTGTCAATGCGTGCGGTGTTCACACCCAAAGCAGACGCCATGGGGCGGTTTTGGGTCACGCCACGCACGAACAAACCCAAGCGTGTTTGGCTGATCAACAACGTCATGCCCACCAACACAAACAGCGCAAAACCAATGATGACCAAACGGTTGTAGGGCAGCGACAAATTGGCCAAAAGCTGCACGCCACCACTCATCCAAGACGGGTTTTCAACCCCCACGTTTTGCGCGCCAAACACGCTGCGCACACCTTGCATCAGCCCCAAGCTAATGCCCCACGTGGCGAGCAAGGTCTCTAAAGGTCGGCCATACAAATGACGCAACACCAAGCGCTCTAACACCGCGCCCACCAAAGCAGCAGCCAAGAAGGACGCAGGTACAGCCACCAACAAATACGCGTCGAACAGGCCCGGCAAGTACTGGCGAAACAGACCTTGCACCACGTAGGTGGCGTAAGCACCAATCATCATCAACTCGCCGTGTGCCATATTGATCACGCCCATCAAGCCGTAGGTGATGGCAAGGCCCAAAGCGACCAGCAAAAGAATAGAACCCAAGCTGATGCCGGTGAACAAGGCACCTAATTTTTCGCCCCAATTGAGCGCGGCTTGGATGGTGCGGAGCGAGGCTTCTAATTGGCTGCGCACTTGCTTGTCTTGTTCTTCGCTCAGGCGTTGATTGAGCAACAGTTGGGTATTGGGGGTTTGGCTGTCAGCCAAGGCTTTGGCAGCGGCCAAGCGCTCCTTAGCGTCCGTGCTGTTCAGCAGCACAGCGGCTCGGGCCAGCAGCATTTGAGTTTTGACGCTCGCATTTTGTTCTGCCGCCAACGCTTTGTCCAGCATGGCCAGCTTGGTCGGGTCGGGTTCTTTCAACATGGCTTTGGTGGCGGCCAGTCGCAAGGCGGCATCGGGGCTGAGCAATTGCAACGCAGCCAAGGCGGCGTCAATCTCGCCACGCATGCGGTTGTTGTTGATCACATCTTCTGCGGCTTCGGGCAGCGCTTGCGCTTCCCCAGTCACGGGGTCTGACGCTTTGCCATCGCGCACGATCAGCACCTGTGTGCCGTTGACTTTGACAGCATCGTCCGCCATGGCTTGCATGAAGGCTGCTGTTTTTTCGTCGGGCGAGGCCAAGGCTTGCTGCAATGCCGTGATGCGGGCATCGGTTTCACCCAGCGTCAAGGCGCGGGTTTGCTCTGGGGTCAGCGCCATGGCCGAGGAGGCAAACAACGCGGCACAGCTCAAGGTGAGGGCAGCCAAAGAGAAAGAAGAAATTCGGGTCATCGAGGTTCCAAAAAGAAAAAAGGGAGGGCAGCAGCCCTCCCCCAAGTTCAGCCCTTGGAGAGGGTTTACTTCTTCACAGGCTCGTCAGGCTTCTTGTCGTTGCCTTCGATGAATGGGCTCCATGGCTTGGCTTTCACAGGGCCAGGTGTTTTCCAGACCACGTTGAACTGGCCGTCAGCTTTGATCTCGCCGATGAACACCGACTTGTGCAAGTGGTGGTTTTTCTCGTCCATCTTTGAGGTGATGCCACTTGGCGCTTGGAAGGTTTGGCCCGCCATGGCTGCAATGACTTTGTCGACGTCGGTGGACTTGGCTTTTTCAACCGCTTGTTTCCACATGTTGATGCCGATGTAAGTGGCTTCCATCGGGTCGTTGGTCAAAGGCTTGTCCTTGTGACCGGCGATGTTCTTGGCTTTTGCGTAGGCAGACCACTTCTTGATGAACTCATCGTTGGTCGGGTTCTTGATGGACATGAAGTAGTTCCATGCTGCCAAGTGACCAACCAAAGGCTTGGTGTCCACACCGCGCAACTCTTCTTCACCGACAGAGAAGGCGACCACGGGCACGTCTTTGGCTTTCAAGCCTGCGTTACCGAGTTCTTTGTAGAAAGGCACGTTGGAGTCACCGTTGATGGTGGACACCACAGCGGTCTTGCCACCGGCAGAGAATTTCTTAATGTCAGCCACGATGGTTTGGTAATCGGAGTGACCAAACGGGGTGTACTTCTCATCGATGTCGCTGTCTTTCACGCCTTTGCTCTTCAGGTACGCGCGCAAGATTTTGTTGGTGGAGCGTGGGTACACGTAGTCGGTGCCCAACAAGACCCAGCGTTTGGCTGCGCCGCCGTCTTTGCTCATCAAATAGTCCACAGCAGGAATCGCTTGTTGGTTGGGCGCAGCACCTGTGTAGAATACGTTCTTGCTGAGCTCTTCGCCTTCGTATTGCACGGGGTAGAACAACAAACCATTGAGTTCTTCAGCCACTGGCAAAACCGACTTGCGTGACACCGACGTCCAGCAACCAAAGATGACCGCGACTTTGTCTTGGGTCAGCAACTGCTTGGTTTTTTCAGCGAACAAAGGCCAGTTGGATGCAGGGTCAACCACCACGGGTTCGAGCTTCTTGCCCAACACGCCGCCCTTGGCATTGATTTCGTCAATCGCCATCAACACGGTGTCTTTCAACACGGTTTCAGAAATGGCCATGGTGCCCGACAGGCTGTGCAGCACGCCAACTTTGATGGTGTCTGCGGCCAGCGCTTGTGGCGCAATCACAAACGATCCGACCGACAGCGCTGCAGCTGCAGCCAAGGCCTTGAGGTTTCCTCGACGATTCATCATGGGGTTCACTCCAAAAAAATTAGGTTGTGTTCAGCGGGCATCACATTCACTCGCTTGTAAGACCTATCGCAAAGCTTGTGCCAACTTGTGTTTTGCCCAGACATGAAAACAGGCATCTATAAGAAGCAAGCCCATCACGAACTTGCAGATCACGCGACGCACCAACATTAATCACCCAGACAAGAATGCACCAAAATATCCAGGCACAACACACCGTGGTGCATGCACCACAAAGGCAGATGCGCACCAAAGTTGTCACAACTTAGACGCATCTGTATACGGTAAGAAGGCACACAAGTTGCATACTCTGAGGCACTATGGAACTCACACCCCGCGAAAAAGACAAGCTCTTGATCTTCACGGCAGCGCTGCTGGCTGAACGCCGACAAGCCCGTGGCTTGAAACTCAACTACCCCGAGGCCGTGGCCCTCATCAGTGCGGCTGTCATGGAAGGTGCACGCGATGGCAAAACCGTGGCGCAACTCATGAGCGCTGGACGCAGCGTGCTGACCCGCGCTGATGTGATGGACGGCGTGGCCGAGATGATTCCCGACATCCAAGTCGAAGCCACCTTCCCCGACGGCACCAAGCTCGTGACCGTGCACCAACCCATTCTTTGAGAGAACCCACCCATGTCACGCCTTGCTTCTTGCATCCGTCTTCTGCCCTTGTTGCCCTCACTCGCTGTCGCCCACGAAGGCCACGGCATTGAAGGGGTCTCGCATTACCACGCCACCGATGTCTGGGGCTTTGTCTCCATGGCGGTCGCGGCAGCGGTTATCTGGTGGTTCACCGGTCGCGGCAAATAAACACACGAGGCACACATGACACCCGGTGAACTGTTGATTGATGAGGGCGAACACGTCCTCAACCCTGAGCGACGCACGCACACGCTGGTGGTGCAAAACGCCAGCGACCGCCCCATTCAAGTTGGCTCGCATTACCACTTTGCAGAAACCAATGCGGGCTTGCGCTTTGACCGCACTGCCGCACATGGCATGCGACTGAACATCGCATCCGGCACCGCAGTGCGCTTTGAGCCTGGCCAACAACGCACGGTCGAGTTGGTGGACCTGAGTGGCAATCGCCAAGTGTTTGGCTTTCGCGGCTTGGTGAATGGTGCCGTGGACAAAGGCGCAGTCGATGCGCCCAGCAAAGGAACCCTCTGATGGCAACGATTGGCAAACGCGCCTACGCAGAAATGTTTGGCCCCACCGTGGGCGATCGCCTTCGTTTGGCAGACACCAACTTGGTGGTGGAGGTTGAGAAAGACTTCACGCTGCAAGCGGGTGGCTACGGTGAAGAAGTAAAGTTTGGTGGCGGCAAAACCATCCGCGATGGCATGGCGCAATCACAACGCACACGTGACGGCGCAGGCACAGGTCCCCAAGCCGGCGGTGCGGTGGACACCGTGATGACCAACGCGCTCATCATTGACCACTGGGGCATTGTCAAAGCCGACATTGGCTTAAAAGGTGGCCGCATCGTGGCCATTGGCAAAGCGGGCAACCCCGACACACAGCCGGGCGTGGACATCGTGATTGGCCCAGGCACCGAAGTGATCAGCTGCGAAGGCAACATCGTCACCGCGGGCGGCGTGGACACACACATCCACTTCATCGCACCCCAGCAAATTGAAGAAGCCTTGACGAGCGGTGTAACCACCATGCTCGGCGGGGGCACAGGTCCGGCCACCGGCACGTTTGCCACCACCTGCACGCCCGGCGCTTGGAACATCGAACGCATGTTGCAAGCGGCAGATGCTTTCCCGATGAACCTCGGCTTCATGGGCAAAGGCAATGCCGCGTTGCCCGACTCGCTGCACGAACAAATCAACGCCGGCGCGATTGGCTTGAAGCTGCACGAAGACTGGGGCACAACGCCCGCAGCCATCGACAACTGCTTGAACGTGGCCGAAGCCACCGACACACAAGTGGCCATCCACACCGACACGCTCAATGAGTCGGGCTTTGTGGAAGACACGGTGGCTGCCTTCAAAGGCCGCACCATCCACACCTTCCACACCGAGGGTGCAGGCGGTGGCCACGCGCCCGATATTTTGAAAGTGGTGGGCGAGGCCAATGTCTTGCCCAGCTCGACCAACCCCACACGCCCCTACACAGTGAACACACTCGACGAGCATGTGGACATGCTCATGGTGTGCCACCACCTCGACCCCGCGATTGCGGAAGACTTGGCGTTTGCCGAAAGTCGCATTCGCCGCGAGACCATCGCGGCCGAAGACATCTTGCACGACCTCGGTGCCATCAGCATGATGAGCAGCGACAGCCAAGCCATGGGCCGTGTGGGCGAAGTCATCATTCGCACCTGGCAAACTGCGCACAAGATGAAAGCGCAGCGCGGCTTGCTGCCAGGTGACACAGATCGCCACGACAACTTCCGTGTGAAGCGCTACATCGCCAAGTACACCATCAACCCATCGATTGCCCACGGCATCAGCCACGAATTGGGCAGCGTCGAAGTGGGCAAGTGGGCCGACCTGGTGGTGTGGAAGCCTGCGTTCTTTGGCATCAAACCCAGCATCATTTTGAAAGGTGGCTTCATTGCCATGGCCGCGATGGGCGACCCCAATGCGTCCATCCCAACGCCCCAGCCCGTGCACTACCGCCCCATGTTTGGTGCGTATGGGGGTGCGTTGCACCGTGGCTCGCTGACCTTTGTGTCGCAAGCTGGTTTGGCGGCGGGCATTGGGCAGAAGTTTGGTTTGCACAAAACCTTGAGTGCGGTGAAGAACATTCGCAGCGTAGGCAAACGTGACATGATTCACAACGACTACGCGCCGCGCATGGAAGTGGATGCCCAAACCTATGCGGTGCGCGCCGATGGTCATTTGCTCACCTGCGAACCCGCGGTGAGTTTGCCCATGACCCAACGCTACTTTTTGTTCTGATTTTTTCTGATGCTCACCTGTTCTAAATTAATCGCTGGCGGCCAAGGTTTGGCCGCTGCACTCGTCAAACGCGCTGCCACGGTGGAGCTCGATTGGGACGTGCGCCAAAAAAGCCGCTTCGACGCCACCGACTCCACGGGGCGCGCCTTGGGCTTGTTTTTGCCGCGCGGCACCTTGGTGCGTGGCGGCGATGTGTTGGTAGTGGAAGACGGCTCGCTCGTGCGCGTGCTGGCTGCACCACAAGAGGTGTTGCGCATCACCGCGTGTTCAGAGCACGGTTCGGCCTTTGATTTAACCCGTGCGGCTTATCACCTCGGTAACCGCCATGTGCCCATTGAACTCAAGCCCGACCATTTGAAGATCGAACCCGACCACGTGTTGGCCGACATGCTGCGTGCCATGCACATGACAGTGGTGACGGTGCATGAAGCGTTCGAGCCAGAGGGTGGCGCGTACAGCAGCCACGGGCATTCGCAAGGGCATGCTCACTCGCATGCGCCGCACGACCAGCATGCACATGACCATGTGCATGGTCCCCATTGCACCCATGAGCACTGAGCACCCCACCACGCCCGACGCCTCGCCCGCCACACCGTCGCTGCTGCAACTCATTTGGCTCGCATCGCCCGCTTTGCCCATTGGCGGGTTTTCTTACTCCGAGGGTTTAGAAGCTGCGATTGACAAAGGCTTTGTGCACGACGAGCACAGCGCTGGACGTTGGCTGGTGGACCAACTGCACCTCAGCCAGTCGCGTGGCGATATGGCCGTGTTGGCGCAAATGGTGGTGGCTTGGCAAGCGCGGGACATCCCTCGCCTTGCCACCTTGAGTCAATGGGTGCACGCCACCCGCGAGAGCGCCGAGTTGCGTTTGCAAAGCGAGCAAATGGGCCGCTCCATGTTGGAGTGGCTGCGCAACCAAGATGCCATCGATGCTGACACTGTGGCGCTGTGCAACCGATGGGTGCCCACCTATCCGCTGATGTTTGCCTTGGCGCTGTCTCGCACGGGCGCTTCGCTGGAACAATGCCTGCAGGCCTATGCGTTTGGCTGGGCCGAAAACATGGTGCAAGCCGCCATCAAATCTGTCCCCCTCGGGCAAAACTCTGGCCAGCGTATGTTGACCCAGCTTGCCCAGCACATCGCAACTGCCGTCCGTCACGCTCTGCAAGTGACCGACGACACACGGCAAGCTTTTTCACCCATGCTGGCCATTCTTTCGGCGCAGCACGAAACCCAATACTCCAGGCTCTTCAGATCATGAACCACTTGCACACCATCGCCAACCGAACTAAAAAACTACCGCCCTTGCGCGTGGGCATTGGCGGGCCAGTCGGCTCGGGCAAAACCACGTTGCTGGAGATGCTCTGCAAAGCCATGCGCGACAAGTACGACCTCGTTGCCATCACCAACGACATCTACACCAAAGAAGACCAACGCTTGCTGACCGTGAGTGGCGCCTTGCCTGCCGAGCGCATCATGGGTGTGGAAACAGGCGGTTGCCCCCACACGGCAATTCGCGAAGATGCGTCGATCAACCTCGAAGCGATTGATCGGATGTTGGTCGACTTTCCCAATGCCGACGTGGTGTTCATCGAAAGCGGCGGCGACAACTTGGCCGCCACCTTCAGCCCCGAGTTGAGCGACTTGACGATCTACGTCATCGATGTGGCCGCAGGCGAAAAAATTCCCCGCAAAGGTGGCCCCGGCATCACCAAGAGTGATTTGTTTGTGATCAACAAAACCGACCTCGCCCCCTATGTGGGCGCTGACTTATCGGTGATGGAAGCAGACACCATTCGCATGCGCACCAACGCACAGGGCTTGAAGCCTTTTGTGATGACCAACTTGAGAACCTTAGATGGCTTGAAGGCCGTCATCGCCTTCATCGAAACAAAAGGGCTGCTTTTGTCATAGACGAGGGTTATCACTTGTGTCGATCATGTGGTTTTTGCAATAAATTTGCATAAACCAGATACATAGGGAGACACATGAAAT
>CANBRM010000117.1 GCA_947371915.1 Comamonadaceae bacterium
GCCAAGTTCAGCACCACACCCACCACGGCGGCGGTGATGGCAGTGAGGGGCGCGGTGAATGTGAGTTTGCGGTGGGTGCTCTCGACCAGCGGGCCGCCGGCCAAGATGAAGATGAACGAAGGCAAAAAGGTGAACCACGTCACCAAGCACGCAGCCAAGGCACCTGCCGCAAACAGGTGGTCAGGCCCCAGCAGCGCTTTGAGGTAACCGCCCACAAACGCCACAAAGGCCACCACCATGATCAGCGGGCCGGGCGTGGTTTCGCCCAAAGCCAAGCCGTCCATCATGTGCGTGGGCGTGACCCAACCAAACTGACCCACCGCACCTTGGTACACATAAGGCAACACGGCATAGGCCCCGCCAAAGGTCAGCAGCGCGGCTTTGGTGAAAAACCAGCCCATTTGTGTGAAGGTGTGGTCCCAGCCAAACACGGCGCACAACACGCCCATGGGCACGCTCCACAACACGGCACCCGCCACCAGCACCTGCATCAAGCCTGCCCAGCTGAAGTGTGCGTGGTCGGGCGTGGGGGTGTGGTCGTCAATCAGCGCAGGGCCGGACGATGTTTTGCTCGCGCCATGCCCACCGCCGATTTCAAAGGTCCGTGGCGACAAGCGTCCACCCACATAACCCACCAACGCGGCACCAGCCACGATGAACGGGAACGGCACATTGAGCGCAAAGATGGCCACAAACGAAGCCGCTGCGATGGCCCACAGCACCTGATTTTTCAGGGCCTTAGAGCCAATCCGATGCGCCGCTTGCACCACGATGGCTGTCACCGCAGGCTTGATGCCATAGAACAAACCGGCCACCACGCTCACTTCACCAAACGCAATGTAGACCCAAGACAGCGCGATCAAGATGAACAGCGAGGGCAACACGAACAACGCGCCTGCGACCACGCCGCCCCACCGCTTGTGCATGAGCCAGCCGATGTAAGTCACCAGCTGCTGCGCCTCGGGGCCCGGCAGCACCATGCAGTAGTTCAGCGCGTGCAGAAAGCGGCGCTCAGAAATCCAACGGCGTCGCTCCACCAGCTCTTGGTGCATGATGGAAATCTGCCCCGCGGGGCCCCCAAAACTGATGAAACCGAGCTTGAGCCAAAACCAAAAGGCTTGGGCCAAGCTCACGGGGGCCGGAGGTGTTGTGACGTTGGTGGTCATTGTTCGTCCTTGGGTTTGAACCGCGCTGCATCTAAAAATTTGGTCAGTCTGGCCTCAATAGGCAGGGGTTCGCCGTGCCATTGAGCAGCCAGCAACTCGCCGCACAGCAACGCCAGTGTCAAGCCGCGAGAACCCATGGCGGTGTTGAGGTACAGCCCTTCGGGCGCGTTGTGCACGCGTCCAGTCATGGGCAAGCGGTCGTGCACGCCGCAGCGCACACCAGCCCAGCCCTGCACGCGTGATGCGCCACTGCCAACCGTGGCAAACAAAGGGGCGAGCGTGGCGGCCGTGTCGGGGTGAAGGGCCTGCAGGCGTGCGAAGTTGTCAGCGTGGTCGCTATCGAGCAGCAGAGCTTCGTTTTGCAGTCGGTCGTAGGTCGAGCCCACAAACCACGCTGGGCCTTCTTCGGTGGGCACGCTGTGCACAAAAGCGCCGTTGCCGTTCACGGGTGTGGCGGGCATGGGCGTGTTGTCGGGCAAATCGGCCATCAAGCCCCACGAGATTTGGCCGCGCAGAGGGTTGATGCGCGGGCTGCTGCCATCTGTGGTGGCCGTGGCGACCAAGGCGGCAGAGCCGGGGCCTGCAGCAAGCACCACGCGGCTAGCCTCCGCCAACACGGTGCCCGCTTGCAGGACTTGCCATGTTGCAGTAGTTGGCGTTTCGTCGCCCAGCGCTGTGCCGTTTGAATGGCGAGCCACGTACGACAAGGCATCCGGTTTGGCGTGACCTTGCCAGCGGATGTTGGGGTGCTCGAGCAGCGCACGCACCAGCTGGACAGGCCGCAGCCATGCGCCCTTGGCGTGCCAATACGCATCGTCTGGGGCGGGAGGCGGTGCGGGGAGGGTCCAGTCTTGGGCCACTTCGGCGTGTTCGTTCAGCCAACTCAAAGGCACGCCACCGCGCCGCGTTTTGCCAGGCAAACGGCGCTCCATCACGCCGGTGGGCGACCAGTCGGTGCCTTCGGTCAACCACGTTTGCAAGGTGTGGCGCATCAAGCGCACGCCGGCACGGGTGAGGCGCGAAACCGCGCTGTCATCGTGCGAGGTGTGCGGCGCGATCACGCCCACGGGTAAGCCAGAGGCGCCTGCGGCAGGCGCACTGCCGGCATCCAGCACGGTCACTTGCCAGCCCCGTTCGGCCAAGGCGCGTGCGGTGCCCGCGCCAGAAATGCCTGAGCCAATGACGGTCACAGTGCGTGCGGTTTCAGGCACTAAATCGGCAGGAGGTAAGCAAGGCCCCGTGGGGTGCTGACGCAGCAGTTCGGCAAACTCTGGCAAATCGCCGATGCACAAGGTGAGCGTGACGTGGCCTTGTGCAAAGCGCAGTCGGTGCATGCCGGGCAACAGGCCCCAGCATTGGTCGGCCACTTGGTGGGCCAGGTCATCGATTGGGTGGGAAGCCTTGTCACCGCTTGAGTGGAGGGCGACGTTGGCGGTTGTTCTGGCTAGTGCTGCGCGGCACGCTGCGTGGACGAGTTCTGCGCTTGGGCTGAGTGCCAAGACATGCAAATGCCTAGGCCGCTGCGGGTCCAGCGTCCATGCGTGCCAAGTGGCTAAAAAAGCGGGGAGGTCTAAGTCGGCTTGCGCCACGCACCAGCTGGCGTGGCCTTGCCAATCGTAGGCCTGCGAAACGTGTGGGCGCGAGGGCGTCACGCCCAATCAGGCGTTGGGGGGCACGTAGCCTTGCACGACGTCAGCGCCGTCGCCGAAGAAATGGTTTTCCATTTGGCGCTTGAGGTAGTCGCGGGCGCGCTGGTCGGCCAAGTTGAGGCGGTTTTCGTTGACCAACATGGTTTGTTGTTTCATCCAATCGGCCCACGCTTGTTTGCTGACCGATTGCCACAGGCGTTTGCCCATGTCGCCGGGATAAGGTGGAAAGTCGAGGCCTTCAGCTTCGACGCCGAGTTTGATGCATTGAACCGTGCGTGCCATGGTGATTTTTCTTTAAATAAACGTTGCGATTGGGGACGGACTGTAGCAATTTTTCTCTGCCCGTTGGACGGGCAGGGGCTCACAGCACGTTGAAATGGTGGGTGCCGTCGCGGCCCAGTTGTTCGACCAAGCCGAACTCCCAGTCTAAATAGCCTTGCATGGCGGCCACAGGGTTGTCGGTGCCCTCATAGGGGCGGCGGTAGCGGTCAATGCGCTCTGCGCCGAGTTGGTGTTCGCCGGTTTGCAGTTTGTTGCCCGAGTACTCCCACGCTTGGTTGCCGCCTTGCAGCAACAGCACTTCAACCTCAGGCTTGAGCAAGGCTTTGATGTCGGCCACGGCATAGCGGCTCAGGCTGCCATTGGTGCAGGTCAGCACATAGCGGTTGCCTTTGTAGGCGCGCTTCACACTTTCTGCCAACTGCGAGCGCAGTGCCCACCACGCGCTGTGGATATGGCCTTTGACAAATTGAGCGCTGGGGCTGAAGTCCAACACGATGGTGTGGCTGTTGCGATCAGCCAGCCATTCTTTGAGCTGTGCGGGTGTCGCGTAAGGTGCCGATGCCACAGGCTCGGGCAATGGGTGTTTGGCAATGCGGTTGTTGAAATCGGCGGGTGTGGCGCCTTGCAGCACCGCCACGTCCCAGCCCATTTGAGCCAACCAAGAGGCCGACATGTTGGCGCGCACACCGTCGGTGTCGCACAGCACCAAGCGTGCGCCGCGCACGGCGGCTTGGTGGTCGGTTTCTTGCACCAATTGGCCGCCGGGGGCGCTTCGTGCGCCGGGAATATGTCCCGCCGAGAACTCTTCGGGCGTGCGCACGTCAAACAAATAGGTGGTGCGTGTGGCGTCGGCCAGCCAAGCGCGCACTTCGTCCAACAACACGCGTTTCACGCCTGCACGGATGGCCACCGATTGCGCAATGGCGGCAGATTTTTGGCGGCTTTCTTCACTCACTTCAGGAAAGCGCTGGTTGGCGCCTTTGATCAGTTCTTGACCTGCCAGCGTCCAGCCGATGGTGCCGTTGCGCAAGGCGGTGACGGGGTTGGGAATGCCCGCGTTGATGAGTGACTGTGTGCCAATGATGCTGCGCGTACGGCCCGCGCAGTTCACCACAATGCGTGTGGCCGGATTGGGGGCCAGCGTGCGCGCACGCAACACCAACTCGGCCCCGGGCACGCTGATGCCGGTGGGGATGCTCATGGTTTGGTACTCGTCAAAACGGCGTGCGTCCATCACCACCAAATCGGCATTGGCATCGATCAAGGCCTTGACTTGTTGCGCCGACAACGACGGCGTGTGGCGCTTGGACTCGACCAATTCGCCAAATGATTTGCTGGGCACGTTCACGTCGCGGAACAACTCACCACCCGCGTTGTGCCAGCCTTGCAGGCCACCGGCCAGCAGCGTGATGTGGGTGTACCCCAAGCGGCGCAGCATGCGGGCGGCGGGCAGGGCCAAGTCGTCGCCGGTGGGCGAGTCGCCGTAAACCACGATAAGGGTGTCGCGTCGCGGAATGCGTGCCCACGCTTCAAGCTCTATGCGGCCCAAGGGCATGTTGGCGGCAAACAAGGGATGAGCCTGGGCGAAAGGGTCTTCCTCGCGCACGTCCAGAATGGCAATTTCTTCGCGGTTCAGCAGCGTTTGGCGAATGTCGGCAAATGTGCGTTCCGCAAACTCAGGGGCTGGCTCGGCAACCGTTTCAAGGGGGGCCGCATCACCCTCAGTGGCCGCCACCGTCGCTGCTTTTGCGATTTCGCTGCGTGTGGCGTTGCTGTAGCCCGAGATGAACGTCTTTTCTGTGCCGTCTTCCAAAAACACATGGCGGCTGACTTTGCCAATGTTGGCGCCGTACACGTGAATGCTGATGGAGGGTTTGTCCGTCAAAGCGTTCCAAACGCGGTGCACATCGCCAATCGTGGGCGATACGGCTTCGACGTGCCCCGCCTCAATGCGCGTTTGCGGACCGCTGGCCACCCAATGGCCTTGCTCGTTTTTGGCAAAGGGTTGTGCCAACTCCGCACCGCGCAACACACCCACCAAGCCCCACACCGTGTGGTCGTGAATGGGGGTGGATTGGCCGGGGCCCCACACAAAGCTCACCACCGAAAAGCGGTCGTTAGGGTCTGCGTACAGCAGGTACTGCTGGTAGCGCTCGGGGTTGGGTTGGGCAAACTCGTCGGGAAGCCAATCGTCTTTTTTGAGCAAGTTTTCCAGCAGTGCTTGGCCGTGTTGAAGGACCGTGCCTTCGTCGGCATGCGTGGCCAGCAAGGCCTCAAACTGCGCGACAAAGGACTGCAAATCGGGGGTGTGAGCGAGAGAGGGCAAGCTGAGCGTCATGGGGTAATTGTTTCACAGCGACAATGTGAAACTTGTCGCGCAGGAGTTGCAAATGACTTTAGAACTTTTGAATCAACCACGCCGTGTCTGGGGCTTGATGTGCGCCACTTGCGTGGGGCTGTTGGCGTTCGGCTTGTACCTGCAACACGTCGTGGGCTTAGAGCCATGCCCCATGTGCATCGTGCAGCGTTACGTCATGGTGTTGGTCGCTTTGCTGGCGCTGCTGGGCGCGTGCTTGTCAGGGCGCAAAACCAGTTTGATCTTGGGCAGCTGGTTGGTGCTGCTGTCGGTGGGCGGTGCGTATGTGGCAGCGCGTCAAAGCTGGTTGCAGTGGTACCCGCCCGAGGTGGTGTCGTGTGGCCGTGACTTCTACGGGATGATTGAAACCTTTCCCCTTAAGCGCGCCATTCCTATGATTTTCAAAGGTGGTGGTGACTGCGCCAAGGTGGATTGGACGTTCTTGGGTGGCTCGATTGCCAACTGGTCGTTTGTGGCGTTCAGCGGCATGGCCGTGCTGGCGCTGTTGACCACTTGGCGGGCCTTGCAACCGCCGTTAGATTCGGGCGACGATGGTTTGTCAGACGCCAGCGGTGATACCAGCGCTGGGGCTGACGCCGACGGCCAAAAAGAAGACGTGCCGTTTATAGGTGCTTGACCAGCACCAAGCTCTTGCGGTCCCAGTTGTACTTGCGCTTGCGCGCTTCGGGCAACCACTCGGGATCGACCTGCACAAAACCGCGCTTCAAGAACCAATGCTTGGTGCGCGTGGTCAACACAAACAAGCTCTTGAGCCCTTTGTTGCGTGCGCGTTGCTCCATGCGCTTCAAAATCTTTTCACCGTCGCCTTGGCCTTGCGACATGGGTGACACGGTGAGCGCCGCCATCTCCGCCGTTTTGGCTTCGGGATAGGGGTAGAGCGCTGCGCAGGCGAAGATCACGCCGTCATGCTCAATGACCGTGTATTGACCCACATCGCGCTCGATCTCATTGCGGTCGCGCTTGACAAGCGTGCCGTCTTTCTCAAACGGCTCAATCAGTTGCAAGATGCCGCCCACGTCCTCGTGTGTGGCTTCGCGCAGCTCTTCTAGCTTTTCGTCCACCACCATGGTGCCGATGCCATCGTGCATGTACACCTCCAGCAGCAGCGCGCCATCCACCGCAAAGGGCAAGATGTGGCTACGCTCCACGCCTGTCTCGCAGGCTTTCACGCAATGCTGCAGGTAAAAGGCAATGTCTGAGGGGTTGGACGTGGCGGGCAGAGTGGCCAGGAGTTTTTTGGCGGCGTCCAAAGGCAACTCGGTGTCGATCGGGTTGTCTTCGCTGGCTGGCTCTTCGGGGTGGATGCGAATGCCGGGTGTTTCGGTGACAAAAATCAGCTTGTCAGCTTGCAAGGCGGTGGCGACTGAGGTGGCCACTTCTTCCATGGTCAAGTTGAACGCTTCGCCGGTGGGCGAAAAGCCAAACGGCGAGAGCAACACCATCGAGCCCGCTGCGAGCGTTTGGGTGATGCCCGCCACGTCCACTTTGCGCACCAGCCCGGAGTGTTGAAAGTCCACGCCGTCCAAGATGCCTACGGGGCGTGCCGTGATGAAGTTGCCTGAAATCACCCGCACGGTGGCGCCGGCCATGGGCGTGTTGGGCAAAGCTTGGCTGAACGCGGCTTCAATTTCGTAGCGCAGTTGGCCTGCGGCTTCTTGTGCGCAGTCGAGGGCCACGCTGTCGGTGATGCGCATGCCGTGTGAATATTGCGGCACATGGCCTTTGGCAGCGAGTTGTTCGTTCACCTGCGGACG
>CANBRM010000118.1 GCA_947371915.1 Comamonadaceae bacterium
TGGCCATGCTTATGTGATGGATGGTCGCAATGCTCACCATCGTGGTGATGGTGGTCGTCATCGGCCAAAAAGTCTGGGTCGATGTCGAGCTTCGCATTCAAGTTAAAGCCGCGCAGGTCAAACACTTCGCTCAACGCCACTTCACCAAAGTGCACTACCTTCTGCGGGGCGCGTGGGTTCATGTGCTTCAGGCGGTGCTGCAACGCATCCAACTCAGCGGGCGACACGAGGTCAGACTTGCTGATGAAAATTTGATCGGCAAAGCCCACTTGGCGGCGCGCTTCTTGACGGTCGTTCAACTGCTGAGCCGCGTGTTTCGCGTCGACCAAGGTCAAGATGGAGTCCAGCAAAAAGCTCTCGGCAATCTCGTCGTCCATGAAGAAGGTTTGCGCCACGGGGCCGGGATCGGCCAAACCGGTGGTTTCGATCACCACGCGGTCAAAGTTGAGCAAGCCTTTGCGCTTTTTGGCGGCCAACAGTTGCAGCGTGGTGCGCAAGTCTTCACGGATGGTGCAGCAGACGCAGCCGTTGTTCATCTGGATGATTTGCTCGTTGGTGTCAGACACCAAGATTTCGTTGTCGATGTTTTCTTCGCCAAACTCGTTTTCAATGATGGCAATCTTTTGGCCGTGGGCCTCGGTCAGCACGCGCTTGAGCAAGGTGGTTTTGCCCGAGCCCAAAAAGCCGGTCAGGATGGTGGCGGAGATCAACATAAGAGAGCCTTCTAGAAATTAGAGTGAATCTTGAGAGATGGTGGCAGCCGCGGTTTTTTCAACCAACTCCGCTGCCTTGACGACCACCAAACCCTTGAGGTATTCGCCCTCGGGGAAAACCAAGGTCATCGGGTGGTCGGGCGCGCCTTGCATGCGTTCGCTGATGTAGCCGTCGCACGGCGCATCGGTGCCCGCTGAGGCCACAATTTTATGAAACAAATCGGCACTGATACCGCCCGAGCAGCTGTAGGTGAACAGCACACCACCCGGCTCCAACAGCTTGAAGGCCAAGCGGTTGATGTCTTTGTAGGCGCGCGCCGCACGGTCGGCATGCGCGGCAGACGGCGCAAACTTGGGCGGGTCGAGCACGATGGCGTCAAAGGTTTGGCCAGCTTGAATGAATTGGCGCAACGACGCATTCACATCGGCATCCATCATGGTGGTGCGTGCAGCATCAAAACCGTTCAACGCGACGTTCGCTTTAGCCAGCTCAATCGCAGGGCCGGAGGAGTCAATCGACGTCACATGCGCTGCACCGCCAGCCAACGCGGCCACAGTAAAGCCGCCGGTGTAACAGTAGCAATTGAGCACGCGCTGAAACTGCAAGCGCTTGGCGTAATCGGCAAACTTCTTGCGGCTGTCGCGTTGGTCCAAATAAAACCCAGTCTTGTGGCCCTCGGCCACGTCCAGCGACAGCTGCCAATCGTGCTCGCGCAGCACCACGCCTGTGGCACCCTCGCCGCGCAGCCAGCCTGTGACTTCTGGCAAACCTTCGAGCTTGCGCACGTTGGAGTCTGAGCGTTCGTAAAGTTTGGTCAGGCCTGTTTGCGCCAGCAACTCGTCGGCAATCACAGCCTTCCAGCGCTCGGTGCCGCATGAGAGAAAAGAGGCCACCAAGATGTCGTCGTACCGGTCGACAATCAAACCCGGCAAGCCGTCGGACTCGCCGTGAATCAAGCGCACGCCATTGCTTTGAATGTCAAACCGACTGCGTGCTGCAATGGCGCGGGCGATCGACGCTTTGAAAAACGACGCGTCAATGCGCTGGCCTTCGTCAAAACTCCAAATGCGCGCTCGGATTTTGGAGGCGGGGCTGAAGGAGGCCCAGCCCAAGAATTTGCCGTCATGGGCCTCGACGCGAACGGTCTCGCCCGCATCGCCACTGCCTTTGGCAATGGCACTGTCAAAAATCCATGGGTGGCGGCGCAGCGCGGAGCGCTCTTTGCCTTCTCTGAGTTTGATCGATTTCATACCGACCATTGTCGTTACTTCTTACGCGCCCTCGGATGCGCCGCGTCATAAGCCTGCGCCAAATGCTGAAAGTCCAACCGCGTGTACACCTGTGTGGTGGTGATGTTGGCGTGACCCAGCAGCTCTTGCACCGCCCGCAAGTCGCTGCTGGACTGCAGCAGGTGGCTGGCAAACGAGTGGCGCAGCATGTGCGGGTGCACGGGGGTCGACAATCCTGCTTTCAAACTGCGCTGACGCAAGCGTTGCCAAATGGCTTGCGCAGTCAAGCGTGTGCCGTGACGACCAATGAACATCGCGGTTTGATCTGCGGTGGCGGGTGTCAGACCTTGCTCACGCAAGGCCACCCAGCTTTGCATGGCCTCGAGCGCTTTGCGGCCCACGGGCACGCTGCGGCGTTTGCTGCCTTTGCCAAGCACATGAGCATCGCCGCTTTCAAAGTCAATCCAACCTTTGGCTGTGGCGCTGGCCTGCACATCCAAACCCGTCAACTCGCCCACACGCAAACCACAGCCGTAGAGCAGCTCCACCATGGCCGCATCGCGGGCGTTGAGCCATGGGTCAGTCTCTTGGGCATTGGGGGTGAATTCGGCCAACTGCACCGCATCATCCACACTCAAGGCTTTGGGCAAAGGTTTGGGTGATTTGGGCGCGCGGATGTCTTGCACGGGGTTGGCACTGATCAGGCCTTCGCGGCCCATCCACACATAAAAACCGCGCCAGCCCGACAAGATCAAGGCAATGCCGCGCCCGCTGCGCCCGCCTGCATGCATCTGCGACACCCAGCGGCGAATGTGCGTGCTCTGCACCGCATCCAGCGTCACACCCGATTGCTCGGCGTAGCTGCTGAGTTTTTGCAGATCGAGGGTGTACAGCGCCAGCGTGCGCTCGGCCAGGCGCTTTTCAAAGCGCACATGGTCGAGGTAGCGGGCCACCCAATCCATCACAAGGCTTAGCGCAGCGAGGTCAAAGCTGCGCTGGCCAAGTCGCCCAAACGCTCGATGAAATCGGTGCCCATGCCCGCAAAGTAGCGCTCGGGGTCTGGCGAAGCCAACACCAAAAAGCCCACCACGGGTTGCTCCACGGCGGTGCGCGGTGTGTCTTGCTCGCGGGTGGCGCGCAGGGCAATCAAGGCCACCGATTGGGCGGCACTGGGCTCGACCAGCCAAGTCACGGCTTCAAAGGCTTGGTTGGGGCCCACATAAGGCGTGGTCAACGCGGCCGCAAATGTTTTGGCGCTGTCGGTCACGCCTGCGGCAAAGCCTTCGATCTGAAATGGCTCAGCCACGTCCCACAACTTGATGACCACTTGCGGCACGGCAAATTCGTTTTGAATGCCCTCGGCCACAGCGCGCGGCAGGTCGCGGGCGTGGGGGTTCATCAGCAATGATTTGATCCAACGCTGCAGGTGCGCCATCAGCACCTCGTTTTCGGTGCCGTGACGCATCATGTCCATCATGCGCATCTCCAGCCCTTTGATTTTTTCGCGCAGCATTTCGGCTTGGCGTTCTTGCAGGCTCACCGCGCGTTGGCCGTGGGGGCTGGTCAGTTTGACGGTGGCCAACAACTCGGCATGGCGGTCAAAAAAATCAGGCGTGTTCACCAAGAAATTGGCGATGTCGTCTTCGGGGATGGGGTTCATGGAGGCGTGAGTCATAAGGTGTCTGGAAGGGTAATGTCGCCGCGAAACACGGTGGTGGCGGGGCCGGTCATGCGCACCGCGCTCTGACCGCCTTGCCATTCGATGGTGAGTTGGCCGCCTTGGTTTTGCACGGTCACGCAAGGGTCTAACAAACCCCAACGAATGCCGGTGACCACCGCGGCGCAAGCGCCTGTGCCACAGGCCAAGGTTTCGCCGGCCCCGCGCTCAAACACGCGCAAGCGCACCGCGCCACGGTTGAGCACTTGCATGAAGCCAGCGTTCACACGTTTAGGGAAAGCGGCATGGTGCTCGATCAACGGGCCTTGCGTCAGCACGGGTGCAGCGTCCACATCGGGCACCACTTGCACGGCATGGGGGTTGCCCATCGACACCACGCCCACGCGGGGGCTGTCGCCGTTGCTGAGGGGCAATTGCCACGCCAACACGTCGGCGCCATCCGCAGAGGCCGATGCATCGACGGCTTGGGCGTGTTCGGGCGCAAAGGGCACTTGGGGCAAGTCAAATACCGGTGCCCCCATGTCGACCGTCACTTGACCATCGGGCATTTCTTGCAGCGTGATCACGCCGCCGTGCACTTTGACGCGCACCGTGGTTTTGTCGGTCAAGCCCTGCTCGCGCACAAAACGCACAAAGCAGCGCGAGCCATTGCCACATTGCTCGACTTCGCCACCATCGGCGTTGTGGATGACGTATTCAAAGTCCACATCGGGCTGCGGCGCGGGACGCACGGTCAAAATTTGATCGGCACCGATGCCAAAGTGGCGATCGGCCAAAAAACGGTAGTGGGCAGGGGTGAGGTTCAGGCGCTCGCGGGTCTCGTCCAAGACCACAAAATCGTTGCCTGCGCCCTGCATTTTGGTGAAGCTAATTCGCATCCTTTGATTATCGGACACCGCGTGTCACGCAATGGTCAAGATTTACACGTTTGTGCGTCTATGCTCGCGCCCACCTTTCAACTTCACACAGACAAGGCCAACTCATGCGCATTCCCGCTTGGACCCCCGAACAAAAAGCCCAACCCAAAGACCTGACCGACGCCATTTTGGCGCGCCGTGGCGGCGAATTCATCAACCTCGACCGCGCCTTGCTATGGAGCGAGCCCGTTGCACGCGGTTGGAACGTGTATTTGAAAAACGTGCGCACCGGCCTGCCCACCAGCCGCAAGCTGTGTGAACTGGGCATTTGCACCGTGGCCTTGTTGACTGGCGCCGAGTACGAATACCACCACCACGCGCCCGACTTTTTGACAGCAGGCGGCACCCAAGCCGAACTCGACGCGCTGAACCGCGCGGTAAAAGGCGATGCACGCCAGCCCAACACCGACGCCGCGCTGGGCGAGGTGGAGCGCTTGGTGGTGCAATACGCCGCGCAAATGACCCGCGATGTGACCGTACAAGACGCTGTGTTTGACGCGTTGAAGGCCCGCTTCACCACCACCGAACTGGTGGAATTGACCACCGCGATTGCCACCTACAACATGGTGGCCCGCTTGTTGGTGGCCTTGCAAATCACCCCCGAGGGCGAGCCGCACCGTTGATGCAGCCCGTTCGGAGTGAGAGGCAACTCAGTCGACTTTGATGTTGTTGTCTTTCACCACTTTGGCCCAAATGTCCATTTGCTTTTCAATGAACGCACTGGCTTGGGCCGAAGTGCCACCCGTCACGTCAATGCCTTGCGCATCGAGCTTCTTGGCGACTTCTGGGTTTTTCAGCACTTTGTTGAGCTCTTCGTTCATGCGCTTGACGATCTCAGGTGGCACTTTGGACGAGGCCAACAGCGCCCACCAAGCGGGTGCTTCAAAGCCGGGGTAGCCGTTTTCGGCCACTGTGGGCACGTTGGGCAGATCCGGAGAGCGCTTGCTTGAGGTGACCGCCAGAGGACGCATGCGACCGCTGTCGATGTGCGGCTTGGTCACAAAGACGGAACCAATGGACAAAGGCACATGGCCGGCCACCGCGTCGCTCATCAAGGGGCCGCCGCCTTTGTAGGGCACATGCGTCCACTCGGCACCCGCATTTTTGCCCAACAAGGCCATGGCCAAGTGGCCCAAGCTGCCGTTGCCAATCGTGCCAAAGCTCACATTTTTCTTGGCCTTGGCCGCCGCCATCACGTCCGCAAATGTTTTGTATTCGGAGTTCACGTTGGTGGCCAGCACCATCGGTGAGGTACCGACCAAGACGAGGGGCACCAAGTCTTTTTTGCTGTCAAAAGGCATGCTGGGGTTCAGGCTGGGGTTCACGCCGTGCGTGTCAAACACCACGGCAAAGGTGTAGCCGTCTGCAGGCGCTTGCACCACCGCAGCCGTGCCGATGACGCCTGACGCGCCACCTCGGTTTTCCACAATCACGCTTTGACCCAATGCGAGCGACAGCGGCTGCGCGATGATGCGGGCCACTTGGTCTACCGAGCCGCCTGGCGGGAACACCGCGACCAGCTTGATGGGTTGCTTGGTGGGCCACGCCTGAGCGGCAGCCCACTGGGGCGCGCACAGCGCAGCCAAGGTGAGGGCGCATCCCAAAGCGGTTTTAAAAGTACGTCGTTGCATGCTCAATCTCTCCGAGTTTTGTCTAAGTCAGAATTGTTCGTGAGCGCAGCCCCTCTAACTTTGCGGCTTATACGCAAGGGTAAACACTAGGTTGGGGCATCCCCATAATTCAGCATGGCTCGCACTACCCAACTTTTACACCCCGCCCGCACCGCTGCTGCCGTGCGCCCTGCTGCCACCGTGTTGCTGCTGCGCGATGGCCCTAACGGCCTAGAGGTGCTGATGACACGCCGCTCCGCCACGGCCAGCTTTGCCCCTGGCGCCTACGTGTTCCCAGGCGGCGGCATTGATGCCGCTGACGCGCAAGCCCACCCACACGCCCGACGCCGGGCCACACAAAGCGACTTGCATTTGACGCAAGCCATCGCCGCCATTCGCGAAAGTTTTGAAGAGTTGGGCATTTTGTTGGCCCGCCACGCTAACGGGCAAATGGCCAACGCCGCAGACATTACGGCACTGGACCGCAACCCATCGGGGTCGCCGTTTGCCCAGCAATGCGCGGCACGCGGTTTGACCTTGGCGGCCGACGACGTGTTTGTCTTGGCGCACTGGATCACCGACCGCGACCTGCCCCGCCGCTTTGACGTGCCGTTCTTGGTGGCCCGCATGCCGGACGCACAAACACCCGTCGCCGACGAAAAAGAACAGTTCGAGCCCGTGTGGGTGCGCCCCGCCGATGCACTGAGCCGTCACGAAGCGGGCGACTTTTTCATCATCTTCCCCACCATCCGCACCTTGGAGCGCTTGCAGCATTACGCCACCGTCGACAGCGTGTTGGCCGCCTGCGCCAGCGAGCAACCGTGGTTCACCAGTTGCCCGCGTGCAGGCTGGTTGGCGGGTCAAGAGGTGCGCTACATGGAGCACGAGCAGCCATTTGGCGAACTCGCCCTCACCTGCCCCGACGGTCAAATTGCCCACCACCTTGACTGGCAAAGCGACCAGCCCGTGTTGCTGCTGAAAAACGTGCAGCGCCTCACCGCCCCCAACCCCGGCGTGATGAC
>CANBRM010000119.1 GCA_947371915.1 Comamonadaceae bacterium
GGTTTTTATTTTGGTGGTGGTAGCGGGATTTGAACCTGCGACATCAGCATTATGAATGCTGCGCTCTAACCAACTGAGCTATACCACCGAACAGACCAAGATTATAAACGATTTTTCAAGCGTTCTCACGCTGATAGCAAGCGCTCTACGGCTCTCGGATAGATCAAATGTTCTTGCGTTAGCACCCGTGCCGCCAAGGTGTCTGAGGTGTCGTTGGGTAACACGGGCACCACGGCTTGGGCCAAGATGTCGCCGTGGTCGAGTTCGGTGGTGACGCGGTGCACGGTGGCGCCTGCAAATTTGCAGCCCATCTCTAGGGCTCGGGCGTGGGTGTTCAGGCCGGGGAAGGCGGGTAGCAAGGAGGGGTGGATGTTGATCAATCGGCCTGCGTAGTGCGTCACAAAACTGGGCGTCAAAATGCGCATAAAGCCCGCGAGCACCACCAAGTCGGGTTGGTGCGTGTCGACCTCGGTCATCAAGGCTGCGTCAAAGGCTTCGCGGGGCTGGGCTTGGTTGGCAAAGGCTTTGTGGTCCACCACAGCGGTGGCAATGCCGTGTGCTTTCGCAAAGACCAGGCCTTGGGCGTCTGCCTTGTTGCTGATGACGGCGCTGACTTGGGCGTTCAGGCGTTGGGTCCAGTTTTGTGCTTCTGCCGTTTGCACGATGGCTGCCATGTTGGAGCCGCCGCCAGAAATCAAGATCACGATGTTTTTCATGTGGGTAAATTATCGATCAGGGTTTGCCCGAGTTTGTCGTAGGTCGGACAAGAAAAAGAGCACGGTCGTGCTAAAACCTAGGATTCGCACAACTAAAGGAACCCGTCATGGATTTGGCCTTCACCCCCGAAGAAGAGGCTTTTCGTCAAGAGGTGCGTGCTTGGGTGCACGCCAATTTGCCCAAAGATTTGTCGCACAAGGTGCACAACGCGCTGCGCTTGACGCGCGAAGACATGCAGCGTTGGGCCAAGATTTTGGGCGCTAAAAACTGGTTGGGCTACGGTTGGCCCACGCAGTTTGGTGGCCCAGGCTGGACGGCAGTGCAAAAGCATTTGTTCGAAGAAGAGTGCGCTTTGGCGGGCGCGCCACGCATCGTGCCGTTTGGCCCCGTGATGGTGGCCCCCGTGATCATGGCGTTTGGCAATGCCGAACAACAAAAACGCTTTTTGCCCGGCATCGCCAGCGGCGATGTGTGGTGGAGCCAAGGTTACAGCGAGCCAGGTTCGGGCTCTGATTTGGCTTCGGTCAAAACCCGTGCCGAGCGCATGGGCGACAAGTACATCGTGAACGGCCAAAAAACCTGGACTACCTTGGGCCAATACGGCGAGTGGATTTTTTGCTTGGTGCGCACCAGCAACGAGGGCAAGCCGCAGACCGGCATTTCGTTCTTGCTGATTGACATGAAGTCGCCCGGCGTGAGCGTGCGCCCCATCAAGTTGCTCGATGGCGAATGCGAGGTGAACGAGGTGTGGTTCGACAACGTCGAAGTGCCCGCCGAAAACCTGATTGGTGAAGAGAACAAGGGCTGGACGTATGCGAAGCATTTGCTGGCGCACGAGCGCACCAATATTGCTGATGTGAACCGCGCCAAGCGCGAGTTGGAGCGTTTGAAGCGCATCGCCAAGGCCGAGGGCGTGTACGACCCCGCCACGGGTGGTGCAGAAGCACAGCGCTTCCGCGACGAAGTTGCCAAGCTGGAGGTGGACGTGGTGGCGCTGGAAATGCTGGTGCTGCGTGTGTTGTCGGCCGAGAAGTCGGGCAAGCAGTCGCTGGACATTGCGGGCTTGCTCAAAATCAAGGGCAGCGAAATTCAGCAGCGTTACAGCGAGTTGATGATGTTGGCGGCTGGCCCTGCCAGCGTGCCGTTCATTGAAGAGGCCATGCAAGCCGGTTACCAAGGCGACCAAGCGCTCAGCAGCTTGTGGCCCAACGGCGACATGCGCAGCGCGCCCTTGGCGTCGACTTATTTCAATATGCGTAAAACCACCATTTACGGCGGCTCCAACGAGGTGCAACGCAACATCGTGGCGCAAGTGGTGCTGGGCTAAACACAAGGATTCATCATGGATTTCAATTTTTCTGACGACCAAGAACAACTGCGCGACGCGGTGCGCAAATGGGTGGATAAAGGCTACGACTTCGAGCGTCGCCGTGGCATCGTGGCTGCGGGTGGTTTCTCGCGCGAGGCCTATACCGAGTTGACCGAGCTGGGCTTGGGCGGCTTGTACGTGTCTGAGGAGCTCGGCGGTTTGGGCATGGGCCCTGTCGAGGGCATGGTGGTGATGGAGGAGTTAGGGCGCGGCATCGTGCTCGAACCTCTGGCACACACCCTCATTGCAGGTGCGGTGTTGACGGGTTATGCCCCTGCTGACGTGCAAGCTGAATGGTGCGGCAAAGTGGCCTCCGGCGAAGCCTTGGTGGTGCTGGCGCAGCAAGAGCGCGCAGGGCGCTACAACTTGGCGGCTTGCAAAACACAAGCCACGCAAGTAGCTACTGGCTGGACGTTGACGGGTGCCAAGAGCGTGGTGCCCGCAGGCGATATGGCCGATGCGTATTTGGTGCCTGCGGTGGCCAACGGCAAATTGGCGTTGTTCATCGTGGCGCGCGCGTCTGCTGGCGTTTCTGCCAAAGGCTATGTGTCGCAAGACGGCAGCCGCGCGGCTGAACTGCACTTGAACAACGCCACCGCACAACTGGTGACGGCCGACGGCCAAACCGCGTTGGAGCATGCTGTGGACATCGGCGTGGCCGCTTTGTGCGCCGAAGCCGTGGGTGTGATGGATAAAACCGTGGCCATCACGGTCGATTACATGAACATGCGCAAGCAGTTTGGTGTGGTCATCAGCAGCTTCCAAGCCTTGCGCCATCGCTTGGCCGACATGAAGATGCAGCTCGAATTGGCCCGCTCCATGAGCTACTACGCCACCTTGAAGCTCAATGACCCCGCGCCCGAGCGTCGTCGCGCCATGAGCCGCGCCAAATACCAATTGGGCGTGTCCATGCGTTTTGTGGGCCAACAAGCGGTGCAGTTGCACGGCGGCATTGGGGTGACCGACGAGTACATCGTCAGCCACTATTTCAAGAAGCTCACGCAACTCGAAATGACCTTTGGCGACACCTTGCACCACTTGGGCGAAGTGTCGGCGCACATGCAAGACACCGCAGGGGTGTTTGCTTAAGCGTTGCTAGGCGGTGGCGGTTTTTTGAAAGCGTGGTTGCAACACGCCTTCAATCGTCACTTGCTCGGTGAACATGGCGGCGGGGCGTACCCATAGGCCATGTTCCCCGTAAAGAGCGCGATAAACCGTCATCGGCTCTAAGGTTTCGCTGTGTCTGGCGGTGCCAATCACCTCGTAAAGGCCACCTTTGTAGTGGCGGTAGAGGCCGATTGGGGTTTCTTGGAGTGGGGTGAGGTCTTGATCGTTCATGGGATGGGACAATACACCCTATGCATCCAAAAGCCCTTCTTGAAGCTTGTACCGAGCTCGTTCGCCTCACTTTGAAGTTTGACCACCCAGCAGACGCTGTGGTCTCCAAGTTTTTTCGTGATTACCGTAAGACCTACGCCTTCGGCCCGCGCGAGCGCGCCGCCTTGGCTGAAACCACCTACAACGTGTTGCGCAACAAACTGCGCTTCGACCATTTCGCCCCTTCAGGCTCGGGGCCCAAAGAGCGCCGTTTGGCGATTTTGGGATTCGCCCAGCATTTGAAAGAGCACGCGGCGCCTCAGCCTGCGTCCACTCAACCCAAGCGTCACCAACAACCCGGCAGCCAAGCGCTCGACTTTTTGATCAGCGCCCTGAACAAGCAAGAAGCTGCCTGGCTCGAAGCTTGTGAAGCGGTGAACCCCACTGATTTGATGGATCGCCATCGCCACAACATGCCTGAGTGGCTGGTGGAGCCGCTCAAAGCCCAAGTGGGCGAGGGCTTTTGGCCGTTGGTCGAGCGTTTGAACGGCGGTGCGCCGCTGGACTTGCGCGTCAACACCTTCACCGACAAACGCGCCGATGTGCAGCATGAGCTGAAGTTGGCGGGCATCAAGGCCGTGGACACGCCTTTTTCGCCTTGGGGTTTGCGGATTGAAGGCAAACCGGCTTTGTCGAACTTGGACGCTTTTGCGCGTGGCGCGATAGAGGTGCAAGACGAAGGCTCGCAGTTGTTGGCCCTGTTGCTTGACGCCAAGCGCGGCGAGATGGTGGTCGACTTTTGTGCAGGCGCAGGCGGCAAAACCTTGGCTTTGGGCGCATCTATGCGCAGCACGGGCCGTTTGTACGCCTTTGACACCTCGGCACACCGTTTGGAGTCGTTGAAGCCGCGTTTGGCGCGCAGCAAGCTCTCGAACGTGTATCCCTCGGCGATTGCGCATGAGCGGGACGATCGCATCAAACGCCTGAGCGGCAAGATTGACCGTGTGTTGGTTGATGCTCCGTGCTCGGGCTTGGGCACCTTGCGCCGCAACCCTGACCTCAAGTGGCGTCAATCGCCCAAGGCGGTGCAAGAGTTGACCGAGAAGCAAACCGCGATCCTTGCCAGCGCAGCGCGTTTGGTGAAGTCGGGTGGTCGCTTGGTGTATGCCACATGCAGCGTGTTGCCTGAAGAGAACGAGGCCATTGCCCAGGCGTTCAGCGCGGCACATCCCAACTTTGAGCTCTTGTCCGTAGCCGACACTTTGACGGAGTTGAAAGTGGCCAATGCGGGAAGTCTTTGCACCCCCGATGGCTTGTATTTGCGCCTTTGGCCCCACATACATGCCACAGACGGCTTCTTTGCCGCAGTTTGGGTAGCCAAGTAAGTTAGACCCACCTAAAATTGACAGATATTCAATTCATTTGAAAGTTACGACATGTTGTTACCCAATTGGGCTTGGCTGGACGCCACGTTGAACTGGCTGAGCTACGGCTTGCTGCATTTTTCTGGCTGGCAAGTCTTCATCGTCACGATGGTGCTGACGCACATCACCATCGCCAGCGTGACCATTTATTTGCACCGCCACTCGGCACACCGTTCGCTGGACTTGCATCCGATTGCGTCACATTTCTTTCGTTTCTGGTTGTGGCTCACCACGGCCCAAGTGACCAAAGAGTGGACGTCGATTCACCGCAAGCACCACGCCAAGTGCGAGCAAGCGGAAGACCCACACAGCCCGCATGTGCATGGCATCAAAACCGTGTTGTTCACGGGCGCTGAGCTGTACCGCAAAGAAGCTGAGAACATCGAAACCCTCGAGCGCTTTGGCCACGGCACACCCAACGACTGGATGGAACGCAACGTCTACACCCCGCACTCCGTGTTGGGCGTGTCATTGATGCTCGTCATCAACTTGGCTTTGTTCGGCGCTTTGGGCCTGACCGTGTGGGCCGTGCAGATGATGTGGATTCCCGTCACTGCGGCCGGCATCATCAACGGTGCAGCGCACTACTGGGGCTATCGCAACTTTGAGGCACCCGACGCCAGTACCAACATTTCGCCATGGGGCATTCTGATTGGTGGCGAAGAGTTGCACAACAACCACCACACCTACCCCACATCGGCCAAGTTGTCGGTCAAGCCCTACGAGTTCGATTTGGGCTGGTTCTACATTCGAATTTTGGAAACCTGCGGTTTGGCAACGGTGAAGAAAACAGTGCCTAAGTTGGCCTTTGGCGATATCAAGCCTGTGGCTGACGAAAAGACCTTAGAAGCCGTCATTGCCAATCGCTACGAGGTGATGGCCAATTACGCACGCCAATTGCGTTTGACGATGAATCAAGAGTTGTCCAACCTGCCGACTTTGCCCACTGAAGCAGTGTTGGCGGCAGCCAAGCGTTGGATGCACCGCGATGCCGAGAAGGTGCCTGCAACGGTCGCCGAGCAGTTAGCCCTTGCCCGCGCTGCTTTGCCTAATGTGGACACCATGGTGAAGATGCGTGAAGAGCTGCGCCAGTTGTGGCTCAACACCAACCTCAACCGTGCTCAGCTGGCGCAAGATCTGCAAGCTTGGTGCAAACGCGCTGAAGCCAGCGGTATTGCTGCTTTGCAAGAGTTCTCTATGCAAATGCGCGCTGCACGCGTGTAAATGCTTCTGCGCTGACGACAAAGGCACCTTCGGGTGCCTTTTTTAAATTCTTATGAATTAATGCATTAGTATTTCCGTTGTCGTTTTTAATTAGAAATACCAACGTAATGACTCCCAAACTATTTGCTTTTTCTTGGTGCACCAAAGTGACGGCACTGTTGTGCTTTTGGATTTTTTTTGTAGAACAAGCGCATTCAGAAAATAGCACGCCGCAGTTGACCCGCGTGTACATCGGTAGCCTCGCAGGTAAAGATATTGTTTTAACGTTTTCCACCTCGGTTTCCGAGAATGATGGAGTCCTCCCAGCTGAGGAAGCTTCAAAGATCAAGGCTCGATATTTCTACCGAGCATTTGGAAAGATCATTCCAATTGTCGAACAGCCAAATGGCCTGTTGTCAGAATGCGTGGAGTCTTTTCGCGATTTGGACTGCAGCAAACCATCTGGCTATTGGTCCTTTGCTTTGCAGAAAGAACCCACCGAAACAAGTTTTTCTGCCAAATGGCGTGCAACTCCAGTCGGGACTACACAAGTTGTCACACTGATCCATTCTTTCCTAAATTTGAGTTGATGCCAACACAAAAGGGACTCGCCATTTATACCAACAACACACCCGAGGCTACGCGTAGTTGTCGAGGGGTGATGTTCACCATTCCATGGAAAAAGGTTCAGCCCTACCTTAAAGAAAACCTAGTCGACTGACCATCAAGCGACTTTTAAAAATGACATCAATTTTTGTGCTGGTTTCATACTGATAATTTTTTAAGAAGCCCACTTAACCATTCAAACTATTCACCTGTTAGGTTATTCGCTTGCTTGCTTTTTATAGCCTGGTAATCCTCAAAAAAAGAAACCAACAAAAAACCCGCAATCTTTCGAGAGCGGGTTCTTTATGAGGTTCAGCCTGAATTACTTCAGTTTGGTTTCCTTGTATTCAACGTGCTTGCGAGCTTTGGGATCAAATTTCATGATCAACATTTTCTCGGGCATTGTTTTCTTGTTTTTGCTGGTCGTGTAGAAGTGACCTGTGCCGGCTGTCGATTCCAGCT
>CANBRM010000120.1 GCA_947371915.1 Comamonadaceae bacterium
ACAACGCGTGGTGGATGTGGAATACGACAACACCTCTGCAGACGAGTCATCGCCCAGAACCATTCAAGCCCTGCGCATTCACAACCACGCCACCGACGAAACCTACACCCTGCCCGCCCGCCAAGTGGTGATGGCGCTGGGCCACAGCGCACGCGATACCTTCACCATGCTCCATCGCCATGCGGTGGCCATGGAAGCCAAACCGTTTTCGGTGGGCGTGCGCATTGAGCACCCACAAGGCGTGATTGACCGCGCACGTTGGGGCCGACACGCGGGCCATCCGCTGTTGGGCGCTGCCGATTACAAACTCGTACACCACGCTGTAAACGGCCGCGCCGTTTACAGCTTTTGCATGTGCCCCGGCGGCACGGTGGTGGCTGCGACCAGCGAAGCAGGCCGCGTGGTGACCAACGGTATGAGCCAATACTCACGCGCCGAGCGCAATGCCAACGCGGGCATCGTGGTGGGCATTGACCCCAGCGACTACCCCACCGACCCAGCTGCCTTTGAAGCTGAGCTGGGCCAAGAACTAGGCAACACAGTCCGCCACACAACACATGATGCACCCGGTGGCTACCACCCACTTGCTGGTCTCGTGCTACAACGCCAACTCGAAGCCCACGCCTACACACTGGGTGGCAGCAGCTACGAAGCGCCCGCGCAACTGGTGGGCGACTTTGTGGCCGACCGTGCATCTACATCGCTGGGCAGCGTCGAACCGTCATACAAGCCTGGCGTGAAGATGGTGAGCCTCAACAGCGCTTTACCCAGCTACGCCATCACCGCCATGCGCGAAGCACTGCCCGTGTTCGGCCAAAAAATCAAAGGCTTTGACATGCACGACGCGGTGATGACCGGTGTGGAAACTCGCACCTCATCGCCCCTGCGCATTGCCCGCGAAGACGACAGCTTGCAAAGCCCCACGCTCTTTGGCCTGTACCCTGCAGGCGAAGGCGCGGGTTATGCGGGCGGCATTTTGTCGGCGGGGGTGGATGGCATCAAGGTGGGTGAGGCCGTGGCGCGTCAACTCATGGCTGACAGGCGCTAACCCCACCACAAACTGTGCGACAGGCGACTCATTCAAAGCCACGTATATTTAAAACCAAACATCCAACCCATCAGGAGCACCCCATGAAAGCCAACAGCGTTTTAGACACCATCGGCAACACGCCCCACATCCGCATCAACCGACTGTTCGGCAACACGCATCAGGTGTGGGTCAAGTCCGAGCGCACCAACCCCGGTGGCTCCATCAAAGACCGCATCGCTTTGGCAATGATCGAAGCAGCTGAAAAATCGGGCGCGCTCAAAGCAGGGGGCACGATCATCGAGCCCACCTCGGGCAACACGGGTGTGGGCCTCGCCATGGTGGCAGCGGTCAAAGGCTACAAGCTCATCTTGGTCATGCCCGACAGCATGAGCATCGAGCGCCGCCGTTTGATGCTGGCCTACGGCGCATCGTTTGATTTGACGCCACGCGAAAAAGGCATGAAGGGCGCCATCGCCCGCGCCGAAGAACTGGCTGCACAAACACCCGGCGCTTGGATTCCCCAGCAATTTGAAAACCCAGCCAACATCGACGTGCACGTTCGCACCACCGCACAAGAAATCATCGCGGATTTTCCCAATGGCGTGGACGTGCTGATCACCGGCGTGGGCACGGGCGGCCACTTAACGGGTGCCGCCAAAGTGCTCAAAGCCAAGTGGCCTCACTTGAAGGTGTACGCGGTCGAGCCCACCGCATCGCCCGTCATCTCAGGCGGCGCGCCTGCGCCCCACCCAATCCAAGGCATTGGCGCGGGCTTCATTCCTAAGAACTTAGACACATCGTTGCTCGATGGTGTGATTCAAGTCGAAGCTGACGCTGCTCGCGAAATGGGCCGCCGCAGCGCAGCTGAAGAAGGTTTGTTGGTGGGTATTTCTTCGGGCGCCACACTTGCTGCGATTGCGCAGAAGCTGCCCGAGATTCCAGCGGGTGCAACCGTGCTGGGCTTTAACTACGACACGGGTGAGCGTTACTTGTCGGTCGAAGGTTACTTGCCTGTTTAAGCGTTGCAACGCTAAAAGCAGTTGGTAATTTTCTAAAGGAAGCAGGCATGTCTAATCGAAGCGTTCACCTTCACCGTGTTCTAAAAACGTCACCTGACAAGGTGTATCGCGCTTTTCTAGAAGGTGGTGCTTTGGCCAAGTGGTTGCCGCCCTATGGCTTCACTTGCACGGTGCATCACCTCGATGGAAAAGTAGGCGGCACATTCCGCATGTCGTTTCACAACTTCGGCAGTGGCAATAGCCATTCGTTTGGTGGTGAGTACCTTGAACTCGTCCCCAACGAACGCATTCGCTACACCGACAAGTTTGAAGATCCCAACTTGCCCGGCTTGCTGGAGGTGACCGTATCGCTCAAGCCTGTGATCTGCGGGACTGAAGTGAACATCACCCAATCAGGCATTCCAGAGATGATCCCCTTGGAGATGTGTTACCTCGGCTGGCAAGAGTCGCTGGAGCAATTGGCTAAATTGGTGGAGCCGGATATTCCGGGCTAACAACTCAGCAATTGAAAAATTTAACAGCGCCTTCGTGGGCGCTGTTTCTTTTTATCGGTACAGCAAGCGGTCCAAATCTGTCAGCTCAGCCCGCGCTTCCTTGGCCAGCTGCGCTTGCTCCTTGAGCCAGCGTTTCAACTCCGCTTCGTTTTGGATGCGGCGCAGGTCGCGCTCAAGGGTGTCGACCTCGTGCTCTTTGTCGCGCAGTTGAATGGCGAGCGCACGCGCCAAGCTCTCGGCGCTGATGTGGTCTAGCTCGTTCACACCCAAGTAGTGACGAATTTCAAACTGGGCTTGCGCTTCGTCTTCTTCCAACGCCTCCACTTGCTCTTTGAGCAGCAGGCACATGGCATTGAGTTTGTCGTCGGCCATGCGGCTCAAGGCCGCACTGTCGATCTGTGCCAATTGCAATTGCAGCTTGAGCAGCTCGGATAGGTTCTTGCGGTCATAGGCGGCGTTGACTTCGCTCATCAGCGCGGTCTTGCGCAAGCGCTCAGCCTCATCGGGTTCGCGGTCGGGGTGTAAGGCGCTGGCGAGTTGGCGATACACCGTGCGCAGCGCGGTGTTGGCATCCATCTTTTGCTGTGCGTCTTTGAGCTGACGCGCCGCTGGTTTTTTCTTGGCCTTCTTGGCTTGGCGCTTGTCTTCGAGGCGTTGTTGCTGTTCGCGGTATTGGCGCAGGCCAGCTTCGAACACCGCCTCTGCGGTGTGCAAATCATCCGCGCCATGCAAGGGCTTGCCGAACAAATCTTCAAACACAGCTTTGGCGTGCTCGGCACCTGCACGGGCTTCTTCAGCCAAGGCTTGGGCGTCTTCTTCGCTGTGGTGTTGGTTGAACACGGATTGCACTTGGCCATCGTTCTTGTGCTCTAACGCTTCGCACAGCGCAAGAATGATTTGCGTGGCGCTGCGTCGGTGTGTGGCGGTCAGCTCGGCTTGATGCAAACACCCATCTAAAAAAAGCAACAGGTTTTTACGTGCCGCGTCTTCTTGGGTCTTCAACGCACGCATCGCGGTTAAGTGACTGCTGCGGTGCTGCGTAGACAACGCCTCTAGCGTGGCGATGGAATCAGACAACGCAGACACTCGTGCGAGCAACGTATTGAAACGCTTTTGCGCAGGCGTGAGTTCAGCCGTAGGTTGAATGGCAACGGTCGCCACTGCTTGGCGCACGGCAACCGTCGACGGAGAGTTAGGTGCGCTTAACAATCAGCGCGCCGCTTGCAATGCAGCAATGCGCTCTTCCAGCGGTGGATGCGACGCAAACAACTTGCCCAAACCACCCGTGATGCCCATCGCAGCCACGCTGGTGGGCAGCTCGCCCGCTTGCATGCTGTTGAGACGAGCCAAGGCGTTGATCATGGGCTGCTTGTTGCCCAAGAGTTGCGCAGAGCCTTCGTCTGCACGGAACTCGCGATAGCGGCTAAACCACGCCACGATCATGCTGGCGACAAAGCCGAGCAGGATGTCGAGCACAAAGCTGGTGATGTAGTAACCCATGCCGGGGCCGGTGGACTCGTCGTCTTTGCTGCGCAGCATGTTGTCGACGAAGTAGCCAATGACGCGGCTCAAGAACACCACAAAGGTGTTCAGCACACCTTGGATGAGTGTGAGCGTGACCATGTCGCCGTTGGCGACGTGGGCAATTTCGTGGCCCAACACCGCTTCAATTTCTTCTTTGGTCATGCCTTGCAGCAAGCCCGTAGACACAGCCACCAAAGCAGAGTTTTTGAAAGCGCCTGTGGCAAACGCGTTGGGCTCACCTTCATAGATAGCGACTTCGGGCATGGCAATGCCAGCACGTTCAGACAAGCGCTGCACCACGCTGACCAACCAAGCTTCGTCTTGGTTGGCGGGTTGGTTGATGACGTGCGCGCCCGTGCTCCACTTGGCCATGGGCTTGCTCATCAAGAGCGAAATAATGGCGCCACCAAAACCCATGATGAGCGAAAAGCCCAGCAAGGCCGACAGGTTCAAACCGTTGGCGGTGAGAAAGCGGTTGACGCCCAGCAAACTGGCGACGACCCCCAGCACCACCATGACGGCGAGGTTGGTGAGGACGAACAGAAGAATGCGTTTCATGGTTTCCTTTTCAGCGGTGAATACAAAGGACCGCAGGCTTTGAATGGTAGGGGCGAACGCTCGCAATTCAATACAAGAGCGTCAAAAAGCCACACAAAAACTAGGCAAAGCTAGGCGCGTATTTGGCACTTTATGTTGCGAGCGTTTGGGAGGATTTTGAAACCACTTCGCGCTTGGGACGAAAGACATTCACGTCTTCGTAATAGACACGCTCAGCGTTGTCAGGCCACCAGCTGGGCACGCCCAAAACTGGCAGCGGCTCGTAAGGTTTGGTGGCGAGCTTGGCGGGCTGCAGATCTCGCACCAACCACGCGTCCAGTGCGGCTTCGTCGTGCGGGTTGACGTCATTCGCCACGCGATACACATGCGCGGTGATGGACTTGTAGGGCGTGACGAGTTTCTCCAACAAGGCATGGCCAAACAACACGAGGTGAACGTGTTGCCACTGCGCGCGTAAGTCGACGAAGAGTTTGAGCCAATCGCGAGCCTGCAAGGCAGCCCATACCGCGTCGGGCGCATGCATGAGCACCACGTTTTCGTCGAACAGCGTGAGTGCATCGCGCACAGGGCCGCGTGTGTGGCGAATGCCTTGGGTGTCGATCTCTGCGGCTTGCAACTGGTTCAAGCGACGTTTCGCCAATGGGAAACGGTGCCAACACAGGCCGTTGAAAAAGTCATGCAGGCCGTCGCGCGTGGGCACTTGGGCGGTTTTGAAGATGAAGTCTTCGTAGGCTTGGCCTTCGGTCAAGGCTGATTGGGGGACGAACGTCACCTCGTTAGCATCGCGCTTGGCGGCGTAGGTATTTGCGTTTGCGTTTGCGTTAAGAGCTTCGGCGACGTTTTGCAATTGCAGCGCTTGGCGTGCAGTGGGCTCACCCAAGTCACGCCACGGCGCGAACCACGGCTGAGACCAATCGATATCGGCTAGCACAGCACCGCCAAACACTTCTGGCTTTGCGGGGGCAGCCGCTGGGTTACTGCACCGTGACGTGTTGGATATGTGCGTTGCGGCTGTGGTGCTAGCAGTTTTGTTTAAACCACGCGCCAAGGCAGTGTCTCGCCAGAGCGCAAGGGCTTCAACTCGGCTTCACCGAACGCAAAGCTCTCGGGCGGCATCCAGCTTTCTTTGCGCAGGGTGAGCGTGCCCGTGTTGCGTGGCAAACCGTAGAAGTCTGCACCAAAGAAGCTGGCAAACCCTTCGAGTTTGTCGAGCGCACCCACGTTGTCAAACGCTTCGGCATACATGGGCATGGCGGCGTGGGCGGTGTAGCAACCGGCGCAACCTGTGGCGTGCTCTTTGAGCTGTGCAGGGTGTGGCGCACTGTCTGTACCCAAGAAGAACTTAGGTGAACCGCTGGTCGCAGCCTTCACCAAAGCTTGGCGATGGGTCTCGCGCTTCAAGACAGGCAAACAGTAGTAATGCGGGCGAATACCGCCGGTGAAGATGGCGTTGCGGTTGTACAGCAAATGGTGCGCGGTGATGGTGGCACCCGTGTACTGGTCGCTCTCGGCCACGTATTGCGCAGCCTCGGCGGTGGTGATGTGCTCGAACACAATTTTGAGTTCGGGGAAGTCTTTGCGCAGCGGGATGAGCTGGGTGTCGATGAACACAGCTTCGCGGTCAAACAAGTCAATGTCGCTGCTGGTCACTTCACCATGCACCAATAACAACATGCCCGCCTTTTGCATGGCTTCGAGTGTTTTGTAGGTTTTGCGCATGTCGGTCACACCGGCATCACTGTTGGTGGTGGCACCTGCGGGGTAGAGCTTGGCGGCAACCACGCCAGCATCTTTGGCGCGGGCGATTTCGTCGGCGGGCAGGTTGTCGGTGAGGTAGAGCGTCATCAAGGGCTCGAAGCTCACACCTTGGGGCACTGCGGCCAAGATGCGTTGTTTGTACGCAAGCGCTTGCGCCGCCGTGGTGACGGGGGGCTTGAGGTTGGGCATGATGATGGCACGGCCAAATTCGGCGGCGGTATGGGGTACCACGGTGTTGAGTGCAGCGCCATCGCGCACGTGCAGGTGCCAGTCGTCGGGTTTTGTGATGGTGGTTTGTTGCGTCATGGTGGTGATTGTCTTCTGTTTTTTTGCTGGGCCCGCTGTGGGCAGAGGCCTTGGGCCGGTTCCTCATGAGGGGTACCTAAAATCGTCACCGGCCCAAGACCTCTACCCCCAGACTGCGGCTGGCAAATGTTGAATTAGGACGGTTGGTAAAGCAGCGTTGCAGCGATAACCAACATCGGTGCTCGCCGAAAGCTAGCGCTAGCTAACGCAAACATGCTCGCCTGAAATATTCCAAACCCAACCAGTTGCGCGGCTTGGGTGCGGCGGCTGACGATTTGATGTACCCATGATGAGGAAGCCGCCGTACCCA
>CANBRM010000121.1 GCA_947371915.1 Comamonadaceae bacterium
TTGGTCCACAAACGCCATCTTGACGGTTTGGCCAATCTTGACTTCACCGCTGTCTGGCTGTTCTTTGCCAGCAATCAGCTTGAACAAGGTCGACTTACCGGCGCCGTTGGGGCCGATGATGCCGACGATGGCACCCGCAGGCACTTGGAAGCTCAGGTTGTCAATCAGCACACGGTCGCCAAAGGACTTGCTGACGTTCTTGAACTCAAACACTTCATGACCCAAACGCTCGGCCACAGGAATGAAAATTTCCTGGGTTTCGTTGCGCTTTTGGTATTCGTGATCAGATAACTCTTCAAAGCGAGCCAAACGGGCCTTACTCTTGGCTTGTCGGCCTTTGGGGTTTTGACGCGACCATTCCAATTCCTTCTTCATGGCCTTGGCGCGTGCGTCTTCGGTGCGCTGCTCGGTGGCCAAACGGGCTTCTTTTTGCTCCAACCAAGTGGAGTAGTTGCCTTTGTAGGGAATGCCGTGGCCACGGTCGAGTTCCAAAATCCATTCGGCCGCGTTGTCCAAGAAGTAACGATCGTGGGTAATCGCCACCACAGTGCCTGAGAAACGAGCCAAGAACTGCTCCAACCAGTCCACCGATTCGGCGTCCAAGTGGTTGGTGGGTTCGTCGAGCAACAACATATCGGGCTTAGACAGCAACAAAAGGCACAAGGCCACACGGCGCTTTTCGCCACCCGACAGATTGCCGATGACCGCGTCCCACGGTGGCAAGCGCAGCGCGTCAGCTGCGATTTCGAGTTGATGGTCCGAAGCATCACCCGAGGTGGAAATGATGGCTTCGAGTTGAGCTTGCTCAGCGGCCAAGGCGTCAAAGTCGGCGTCTTCTTCAGCGTAAGCGGCGTACACCTCTTCAAGGCGGGCTTGTGCGGCCTTGATGTCGCCCATGCCGCTTTCGACTGCTTCACGCACGGTGTGCTCGGCATTGAGCTGGGGCTCTTGGGGCAAATATCCAATCTTCAGACCGGCCATGGGAATGGCTTCGCCTTCAATCTCGGTGTCGATACCGGCCATGATTTTGAGCAAGGTGGACTTGCCAGAACCGTTGGTGCCCAGCACGCCGATCTTGGCGCCGGGGAAGAAAGACAAGGAAATGTCTTTGAGAATTTGACGCTTGGGCGGCACGATCTTGCCGACGCGGTTCATCGAAAATACGTATTGAGCCATCTGTAACCCTGAATAAAAATGAGCTGAAACTGGCCACCCTGTGGGTGCCAGTTCAAGACGTCAGCCAAGCCGCTCTGGGCCCGTTGAGTCTGTGTAGCCTGCCATTATCCCAGCTTATGAAGACAGTGGCCCAAAGCCCCCCATCTCAATCGAGCTTGATGCCCAGATCGACCGCCAATTTAATCCAGACGGGCACTTCACCCTCCCAGTCCTTGCGGGTGTCTGCCAAGTTTTTGGGTTTGTTGGGGATGGCAAAGGTGTCGCGCAATTTGGCGGCCCTGTCGGTGTTGGACCACGCCACGGCTTCGTTGGCCAACAGCTTCAACACAGCCTCCGGCGTACCCGTCGGTGCCATCAAAGGCAAGCCCCCTTCCAAAGTAACCAGCTTGGCCATGTCGCCTTGCTCCATCAAGGTCGGCACGTTGGGGAGCTTGGGCGATCGGTAACTGCCGGTCACGCCGATGGGGCGCACACCGCGAGCAGCGACGGCATTAAAAGCCAAATAACTGCCCACGGCGATTTGGGATTGACCGGACGCCACATCCAGCCACATGGGCGCTTCGCCGCGGTAATGCACCGACTGAATTTGGGTGCCGTGAACGCGGTTGGTTTGGTCAGCCACCATGTGCGGATAAGAGCCAGGGGCGTAAGTGCCCATGGAGGCGGGGTTCTTTTTGGCCCACTCTACAAACTCAGCCATGGTGCGGGCAGGAATTTTGTCGTGGATGCCCACCACCAAGGGGCCCGACGGGAACACGGTGACAGGCGTGAGGTCTTTGTCGAGGTTGTAGGGCAGCTTGGAATACAGAATACGGTTTTGCCAGAAAGTGCCCGAGGTGCTCATGACCAGCGTGTAGCCATCCGCGGGAGATTTGGCCACGAAATCAATACCAATGATGGCGCCCGCGCCAGGTTTGTTGTCAATCAACACCGGCACCCCCAACTTGACGGACAGGTGCTCGCCGTAGCTGCGGGCCAACGCATCGGTCAAGCCCCCAGGGGGAAAGGCCACCACGATCTTGATCGGCTTGGCCGGCCACTTGGGCGCTTGAGCCCAAGCAGGCCCCAGCAGCGCCGTCCCCCCGAAAGCAGTGGCGGTGGCGGCGGTTTTCAAAAAATGACGGCGGTTGTTGTTGGGCATGTGTGTCTCGAATTTGTTGTTAGATTTGTGAATTTCACCCTGCCAGTCTAGGCGTGACAGGCGCACCTTCGCGTTGGGGTTTGACCCCATCCCCACAGGGCTGCCAGCGGTCACGCGGTCGTCAAAGCACTGCAGCGGGCTGCTTTGTGCCACAATCTGAGCCGTTGCAGCCTCCAGTAGTTGCAACATCAGCACTTCTGCTGGGGCCTGACCTAGGCAACGCTCAAAACAAGCGCCTACGGTTTCCATGCCCACCTTAAAACTTATCGGCCAACACTGGTAACTGCCAACCGCAGTTGAATGAGTCGATAAATGCGCCGGACATGGCGCTCTGACCACATGAACTTTGACGAATTGAATCTGGCTCCGGCCCTCCTGAAAGCCGTGCTTGAGCAAGGCTACGAAACCCCAACGCCCATCCAAGCCCAAGCTATCCCAGCGGTTCTCGCTGGACACGACTTGTTGGCAGGCGCCCAAACCGGCACCGGCAAAACAGCGGCGTTCACACTGCCCATGCTGCACAAGCTCACCATGAGCCGCAGCAAAGAAAACAAATTTGGCGTGTACGGCGTGCGCGCCCTCGTGCTGACCCCCACCCGCGAACTCGCCGCCCAAGTGGAAGAGTCGGTGCGCAACTACGGTAAATATTTGCAACTCACCTCCACCGTCATCTTTGGTGGCGTGGGCATGAACCCCCAAGTGGCCCGCATCAAAAAAGGTGTGGACATTTTGGTGGCCACACCCGGCCGCTTGCTCGACTTGCAACAGCAAGGCTTGCTCGATTTGTCCACCGTGGAAATCTTGGTGCTCGACGAAGCCGACCGCATGTTGGACATGGGCTTCATCCATGACGTCAAGAAAATCTTGGCCTTGGTGCCTAAAGACAAGCAAAGCTTGTTGTTCTCGGCCACCTTCAGCGACGAGATTCGCGAATTGGCTGGCAACTTGCTCAAGAACCCACAAAGCATCCAAGTCACGCCCAGCAACACCACGGTGCAACGCATCACGCAAGTGGTTCACCCTGTGGGCCGCGGCAAGAAAAAGGCCTTGCTCGCGCACATCATCAACGAGCACAACTGGAGCCAAGTGCTGGTGTTCACCCGCACCAAGTTTGGCGCCAACAACGTGGCCGAGTTTTTGACCAAGAACGGCATCAGCGCCATGGCGCTGCACGGCAACAAGAGCCAAACCGCACGCACGCAAGCCTTGGCTGGCTTCAAGAGCGGCGACATCCGCGCCTTGGTCGCCACTGACATTGCCGCACGCGGCATTGACATTGACGAGTTGCCACACGTCGTGAACTACGAAATCCCCAACATCAGCGAAGACTATGTGCACCGCATTGGCCGCACAGGCCGCGCTGGTTCGAGCGGCGAAGCCGTGAGCTTGGTGTCGTTGGATGAAGAAGGCTTCATGAAAGACATCGAACACTTCACCAAACAGCAAGTGCCTGTGGTGGCGGTTGAGGGCTTTGGCCCAGATGCAGACGAAAAAGCAGAACCCATCGCCATGGGCCGTCAAACCCTGTGGGGTGGTTTGGGCAAGCCCCCAGGCCGTGACGTGATGGCGGCGGCAGCCAAAGCTGCACGCGGCGAAATGATGCAACGCATTCGCGACACCAAAGCCACGGGCGGCGGTCGCAATGCAGGTGGCGGCGGTCGTGGTGGCCAAGGCGGTGCCTCTGAAGGTCGCGCCCCTCGCCCCAGCGGCCATGTGAGCCGTGACCGTGTGGGCGATCGCCCTGCACGCGATGGCGAACGCGCCCAATTTGGTGACCGTCCTGCACGCAGTGGCGAACAGCGTCCTGCCCGTGATGGCAATCGCCAGCCTGGAAATGGACAGGGCCAACGTGCGCCACGCCAGTTCGACAACCGCGGCCCACGCAACGATGCACCACGTCCACCGCGTGACTTCGATGCGCCTCGCGCACCCCGTCGCGACGACGACGAGTTCCAACCCCGCGCCAACGCGCACCTGGGCACCCAAAGCGGCGTGAACGCCTTTGGTCACAAAACCCAAAACAGCGCGCAACGCCAGCCTGACCCCACACGCACCAGCGTGGACCTCATGACCGAACGCAAACGCGGCGGTGGTGGTGGCTTTGGCCGCCGTCCTAGCGGTGGTGGCGGTGGTGGTGGCCGCTCTGGTGGCGGCGGTGGCCGTTCCGGTGGTGGATTTGGCGGCGGCGGTGGTGGCTACGGTCGCTAAACCCACAACCAACATGGCGCACGCTCTTGCGCGTCTCGAACGGGCCTGACAAAGGCCTGTTCACAAAAAACCCGCTTGGGCGCTAGCCTCAGCGGGTTTTTTCGTGGGCAAAACATGTCACGTCATGCCGACGTCGCATCGGGTCGGCACTCAGGCACAGGCGTTGGCAATGCCTCTTGGGCATAAAACGCTCGCAGGTTTGCCATCGTCAAATCGGCCATGTCACGGCGCGTTTCTTCGGTGTGGCTGCCAATGTGGGGGGTGAGCACCACTTGAGGCAAGCTGCGCAATTCAGCGGGCACGCGAGGCTCATCCCAAAACACGTCGAGGCCTGCACCTGCGATGGTTTTGTCTTTCAAGGCTTGCACCAACGCATCCTGGTCCACCACCGAGCCGCGTGCAATGTTGATCAAGAAACCTTTGGGGCCCAAATTTTTCAGCACGTCGGCGTTGACCAAGTGTTGGGTCTGTGCGCCTCCAGGTGTGGCCACCACCAAAAAATCAACCGCCTCAGCCAAGGACGCCACATCGGCATGAAACACGTACGGCACATCGGCCTTGGGCGCTCGGCCGCAGTAGGCCACCGTCATGTCAAACGCCTCAGCGCGCTTGGCAATGGCTCGGCCAATGCGACCCAAACCCAAAATGCCCACCCGCTTGCCCGACACGCGGCGCGTCATGGCAAACGGCTCCATGGCCCAGTCGCCATTGCGCAAAAAATGGTCCGCCTGCGGAATGCGCCTGCCCACGGCCAGCATCAGGCCCAAGGCGAGGTCGGCCACATCGGCGGTCATGGTGCCGGGCGTGTGCGTCACCACGATGCCGCGCGCTTGAATTGCCTCCATCTCAATGCCGTCATAGCCCACGCCACACAGGGCGATGAGTTTGACGTTGGGCAACATGCTGAGCAACTTTTTGTCCACCTTCGACTCACTGCCCGTGCCCACCAACGCGGTCACTTTGGTCAAGGCCTCAGGGTCAATGATGTGGGTGTGGTCGTGCACGATGTAATCTTCTTGCTGCAAGGCGTTCGTCAAGAACACGGGCAAGTTCGATACTTTCATGAGGTGTTGGGTCATGGTGAGCCTTCCGCCAAATATTTCAATAGGCTGACTCTACCGCGTCATTGGCTAACATCCTGCACATGATTGAAGGCACCCCCACACTCGACCTCGACGGCCCTTTGGCCACGCTCACCCTGCGTCGCCCCTCGTTGCGCAACAGCCTCAACGACGACGACCTCAACACTTTGCTCGCCCACTTTGACGCCATCAACGCCAACCCCGATGTGCATGTGGTGGTGTTGCGGGCGGACACCGCGGGGCAAAAAAATCCGGTGTTCAGCGCGGGCTACCACGTCGGCGGTTTTGACAACGACCCCATGGCCCCGCTATTTTTTGAAAAAATCCCTGAGGCGCTGCAACGCTTGCGCCCCGTCACGGTGTGCGCCTTGAACGGCAGCGTCTATGGTGGCGCCACCGACTTAGTGCTGGCCTGCGACTTCACCGTGGCCCAAGAAGGTTTGCAGTGGCGCATGCCTGCCTGCGCTTTGGGCTTGCATTACTATCCCAGCGGCCTGCGTCGTTACGTCAGCCGCTTTGGGCTGAACGCCAGCAAAAGGGCCTTCTTATTGGGCCAGTCCTTGCGTTTTGAAGACTTGGCCAAGCTCGACCTGTTTGAAGCCTTGGTGCACGCCGCAGACTTTGAAGCGGCGGTGCAAAGCCTCACCGACGCCCTGAAAACCATGTCGCCTTTGGCACTGCAAGCCACCAAAAAGAGCCTCAACGAGATTGGCGCAGGGCTATATTGCGAACCCGTGCTCAAAGAGCGTTCACGCCAATCCGTGCACAGCGCTGACTTCGCCGAAGGCCGTGCTGCCTTTGCCGAACGACGCCCCCCGCAATTCACGGGCCGTTGAATCACCCGCCACAGAAAGCCCTCATGACCTCACCGCAAGACACCCTCGCCACTTGGTTGGCCGAAGAAGCTGCTGTTCGCGCACGCTTGCTGCCCGTGGGCATCACGCCCTTCAATGACGTGTTGCCACGCACGGGCCTGCAGCTCATGCAAGGCATGCTCAACGGTGAACTGCCGCCCTCGCCCATTGGCCGCACGATGGACTTCATCTTGATTGAAGCGCTTGAAGGCCATGTGGTGTTTCAGGGTGCCCCCAGCGACGCCCACCTCAACCCCATGGGCAGTGTGCACGGCGGCTGGTTTGCCACTTTGCTGGACTCAGCTTTGGGCTGTGCGGTGCACACCCGGCTGCCACAAGGACGTGGCTACACCACCACCGATTTGAGCGTCAAAATGCTCAAAGCCATCACGCCCAAAGTGCAGCGGGTGCGCGCCATTGGAGAGGTCATCCATTGCGGGCGACAAGTGGCGTCTGCGCAGGCCCGCTTAGTTGGCCCAGACGGCACGCTGTATGCACACGCCACCACCACGTGTTTCGTTTTTGACTTACCAGGA
>CANBRM010000122.1 GCA_947371915.1 Comamonadaceae bacterium
TGGGTGCTTTCGTCCGCGTTGGCTGGGGTGTGTGCAGCCGATTGCGCATCGCCTTCTTCACGTGGGCCACGGTCGGCGCGCTCGCTACCGCGTTCGCGGCGGTCACGGCCGTAGCGGTCGCGTGAACGGCGTTCACGACGCTCGCCACCGTTCTCGTCGGTTTGCGGCGCTTGGCCGTCTTGAGTCACGGCGTTCACGTCGAGTGGCAAGCCTTCAGTTTGCGCTGCGTCGTCTTGGCGAGGGGCGCGTTCACGGCGACCTTCACCACGGCCTTCGCCACGGGGAGCGCGTTCGCGACGGCCCTCACCTCGGCCTTCAGAGCGACCTTCACCGCGCGGTGCGTCGTTGCGGGTTTCACCGTTCTCGTCCGTGCGGCCTTCTTCGCTGCGTGGTTCACCGCGTGTGTCAGCACGTTGCTCACCGCGCTCTTCACGCGCCATGCGTTCGTTGCGGGCTTTGCTGCGGGCTTCGGCTTGCGCTTCTGGGCTGGTGTTGTCTAAAGCGGCTTGGCCTTCAGGGGCGCGGCCGTTTTGAGCATCACCGGTTTGACGGTTGCCACCACGGTTGCGGTCTTGGCGTGGGCCACGGCCTTCGCCACGTGGTTCGTTGCGACCGCCTTCACCGCGTTCGTTGCGGTTCTCGACGTTGCGTTCACCGCGCTCTGGACGCTCGGCACGTTCAGGGCGATCACCGCCGCGCTCTGGGCGGCCTTCGCCGCGTTGCTCGGTGCCACGCTCTGCACGTTCACCACCACGTTCGCCACCGCGTTCGCCATTACGGCCACCGCGTCCGCCACGGCCACCGCGTGCCGAGGCACCACGACCGTCGCGACGCTCTTCTTTGCGTTCGCTGGGTTGTTTCTCTTCCACCGCAGGCTGAACCGCCGCAGGCTTGCTGCCACCGAACAAACCTTTGACCCAACCGAACAAGCCTTGGCTTGGGGCGGCTGGCGCGGCCACAGGTGCGGCTGCTTTAGCGACGACAGGCGCTGCTGCAGGTGCAGCAGCTTTAGGCGCAGCCACGGGCTTGGGCAAGTGCACAGGCGCTGGCGCATCAGGCAAGACGCCTTTGATGATGGGCGTTTGCTTGTTGGTGGGTTCTTGCGAACGGCGGGTCACAGCGGTGGGGTCTTCCACCATTTCGACCATCTTGTAGCTCGGCTCGATGCGGTCCAAACGTGGGTCGTCGTGCTTCAAGCGCTCCAACTTGTAGTTGGGGGTTTCGAGCGATTTGTTGGGCACCAACAGCACGTTCAGGCGCTGCTGAATTTCGATCTTGGCGATCTCGGTGCGCTTTTCGTTCAACAAGAACGAGGCCACTTCCACCGGCACTTGGGCGTACACGGCAGCCGTGTTGTCCTTCATCGCCTCTTCTTGGATGATGCGCAAAATTTGCAGTGCCGAGCTCTCGGTGTCACGCACGTGGCCAGAGCCGCCGCAACGTGGGCAAGGGATCGACGCGCCTTCGCTCAGCGCAGGGCGCAGGCGTTGACGGCTCATTTCCATCAAGCCAAATTTGCTGATGGTGCCGAACTGCACGCGGGCGCGGTCTTGACGCAGGGCATCGCGCAAGCGGTTTTCCACGTCACGACGGTTGCGGCTTTCGTCCATGTCAATGAAGTCGATGACGATCAGGCCGCCCAAATCGCGCAAGCGCATTTGGCGGGCCACTTCGTCGGCGGCTTCGAGGTTGGTGCGGGTCGCAGTCTCTTCGATGTCGCCGCCTTTGATGGCGCGGGCCGAGTTAACGTCCACCGACACCAGAGCTTCGGTGTGGTCAATCACAATCGCGCCGCCCGAGGGCAGGTTGACGGTGCGGGCGTAAGCCGACTCGATTTGGTGTTCGATTTGGAAACGGCTGAACAGCGGCGTTTCGTCTGTGTAGCGCTTCACGCGGGCGGCATGCTCGGGCATGACGTGGGCCATGAACTGCTGCGCTTGGTCGTAAATGTCATTGGTGTCGATCAGGATGTCGCCGATGTCGTGGTTGAAGTAATCGCGGATGGCGCGGATCACCAAGCTCGATTCTTGGTAAATCAAGAACGCGCCTTTGGCACCTTTGGCGCCATCGATGGCGGACCACAACTTGAGCAAGTAGTTCAAGTCCCACTGCAGTTCAGGCGCGCTGCGGCCAATGCCTGCGGTGCGGGCAATGATGGACATGCCGTTGGGGTATTCCAACTGGTCCATGGCTTCTTTGAGTTCTGCACGGTCGTCGCCCTCGATGCGACGGCTGACGCCGCCACCGCGTGGGTTGTTGGGCATGAGCACCACGTAGCGACCGGCCAAACTGACGAACGTGGTCAGGGCTGCGCCCTTGTTACCACGTTCTTCTTTTTCCACTTGGACCAACAGTTCTTGGCCTTCTTTGATGACGTCTTGGATGCGCGCTTGGCTCACCGACACGCCTTGGGCGAAGTACTGTTTGGAGATTTCTTTGAAGGGCAAGAAGCCGTGGCGGTCTTCGCCGTAGTCCACAAAGCAGGCTTCGAGCGAGGGCTCGACGCGGGTTACAACGGCTTTGTAAATGTTGCCTTTGCGCTGTTCGCGGCCTTCAATTTCGATTTCGTAGTCGAGCAGTTTTTGACCGTCGACGATGGCCAGGCGGCGTTCTTCCGACTGGGTGGCATTGATGAGCATCCGTTTCATGATGCAGTCCTTCACGTTCTAAATCTTCACAGGCCCATGACGGGCCAACGATGCCGGAACGAACGTCAGAAAACGAAGGGAATTGCCGCTGAGACCGTCGCCGCTGCACTCATCAAAATTGTGAGATCAGCGCAGGGGACGGTGGTTGGGCGCGTGGATAAGGGCAAGAAGTCGCGGTTGTCCTGTTGTCGAGTGCGTGGCCTGATGAGCCGGTGCAGGGGAGACAGGGCTGGTCCAGCTGGCAAAGATGCGACGCGCAACGCTGCACACAGTTGGTGGCAAAAGCCACGCTGTGCAGAGTTTCATCAACATACAAATTGCCACAACCATCGTTTTTGCTTCTCGCAGTGATCCGTTGTGAAGGCTTTTCAAAAAGAGCCGCCACAACTTGGGGTATTCCATTTCGGTGTTTTCTGAGCGTCGGCTCATCTTTTGGGGCGCGGGCCACGCAGTCTCTTGGGTACTGGGTCTGCGTCGCGGGCACAAAAGGGGCATCGACCTTACCGCGTTCGTCAGTCCATGATCTAATCTGTGTTAAATCAAGGACTTAGAGCAAAACGCTGGTGACTCACATTATAGGGGCTTCGGCCCCAACCCCTCCCCCCTCCGTACAAACCCTGACCGTCGACGAAGACTCGGCGGGTCAGCGCTTGGACAACTTCCTCATGCGCCACCTCAAAGGCGTGCCCAAGACCCACGTCTACCGCATCATCCGCTCCGGCGAAGTGCGGGTGAACAAGGGGCGAGCTTCTGCCGATCAGCGTGTGGAGGCGGGCGACTTGGTGCGTTTGCCACCCGTGCGCATCTCGGCTCAAGTGCAGGCCAAGGCCGATGCGCCCGCACCTGCCCGTGAATTTCCTGTCCTGATGGAAGACGAGGCCATGATGGCCATCGACAAACCCGCCGGCGTGGCCGTGCACGGCGGCAGTGGCGTGAGTTTTGGTGTGATCGAGCAATTGCGCCGCGCCCGCCCCGCGTCGACCAACCTGGAACTGGTGCACCGCTTAGACCGCGAAACCTCGGGCGTGCTGCTGGTGGCCAAAAAGCGCAGCGCCCTGAAAAACCTGCAAGACCAGTTCCGTGACCGCGAAACTGGCAAAACCTACATGGCTTTGGTGTTGGGGCTGTGGCCGTCCAATAAAAAGGTGATTGACCTGCCGCTGATGAAATACACCGTTGACACCGGTGTGGGCGAGGGCGAACGTCGCGTCAAAGTGGTGGGCAAAGACGACCCCAATGGCATGCGCTCTATCACCTTGGTGCGGGTTGCGCGCACGATTGGGCCGTTCACCTTGTTGGAGGTGACCATCAAAACAGGCCGCACCCATCAAATTCGCGTGCATTTGGCCAGCCAAGGCCATCCGATTGCGGGTGACGACAAATACGGCGAGTTTGAGAAAAACAAGCAATTGCAAAAAATGGGCCTCAAGCGCATGTTTTTGCACGCTTGGCAGCTGAAGTTCCAACACCCACAAACGGGGCGCTTGGTCAGTTTGCAAGCCCCGTTGCCGCCCGAGTTGAAGAGTTTTGTCGATTCCGTGCAGCCGCCCATCATCCAACCCCACCTCGACGTTTAAGCCATGCGCCCACGCCAGTTTGATTTGATTGCCTTCGATTGGGATGGCACGCTGTTTGACTCCACCCAAATCATCACCCGCTGCATTCAGTCTGCGGTGGTCGATGTCGGCGGCGCCAAGCCCACGCAAGAAGCTGCGTCCTATGTGATTGGCATGGCGCTCATGCAGGCCTTGGCCTATGCCGCGCCCGATGTGCCGCAAGACAAGTACGCTTTGCTGGGCGAGCGTTACCGCTTTCACTACATGCAGCATGTGGACGACATCAGCTTGTTCGACGGCGTGCTGCCTATGTTGGCCGCTTTGCGTGAGCGTCACCATTGGTTGACGGTGGCGACGGGCAAAAGTCGCCGTGGTTTGGACGATGCGCTGCATACTGCTGAGCTCAAAGGCGTGTTCGATGGCTCGCGCACGGCAGATGAGACCGCAGGCAAACCTCACCCGCGCATGTTGCACGAGTTGATGCGTGAGTTTGGTGTCGAGCCCGAGCGCACCTTGATGATTGGCGACACCACCCACGATTTGCAAATGGCGGTGAACGCCGGCTGTGCCAGTGTGGGCGTGAGCTACGGCGCCCACGACCATGGACAGTTTGAGTCTTTGAACCCCCGATTTGTGGCGCACAACGTGAGGGAGTTGCACGATTGGTTGTTGGCCCATGCCTGATCAAACTGCATCCCTTATTCCCCTGTGCCACAGCGCCGATTTGGCCGAAGGTGGCCGCGCTGTGCCCTTTGATGTGGTGTACGCCGGTCAAACTTGTCGCGCGTTTGCCATTCGTTTTGAAGGCCAGCCGCAGGCTTACCTCAACCGTTGCACCCACGTGGCGATGGAAATGGATTTTCAGCCCGACCAGTTCTTTGATGGCAGCGGCCGTTGGTTGCTGTGTGCCACTCACGGTGCTGCGTATGCGCCCGACACCGGCGAATGTGCGGGTGGTCCGTGTCGAGGCGGCTTGGTCAAAATAGACCTGTCGGAAGCCGATGGCGTGGTGCACTGGCATACTGCCTACAACCTGAAACCGTTTGAGTTTCTCGATTGATTTTTGCTTTTTTATTTTTAAGAGTACGTGATGTCTGAGCCTTCCATTTCTTCTGAAACCCCGAGTCATAAAACCGTGTGGGAGCGCGACACCTTGGAGCGCTTGGCGTTCGCCACCTTGGCCGAGCAGCGCGCCAGCCGACGTTGGCGCATTTTTTTTCGCATGGCGTGGTTGCTGTTTGCGATTGCACTGGTGTGGACCGGTGCGCAGCGTGCGGGTGTTGGCGGCAATAACCCCAGCCAAGCGCACACCGCGGTGGTGGCGATCAAGGGCGAAATTGCAGATGGCGCAGACGCCAGCGCCGAGTGGATCGTGACAGCCTTGCGTGCGGCCTTTGAAGACGAAGGCGCACAAGCGGTGGTGTTGCTCATCAACTCACCGGGTGGCAGCCCCGTGCAAGCGGGCATCATCAATGACGAAATTCGCCGCTTGAAAGAAAAGCACAAAAAGCCGGTCTATGCCGTGGTGGAAGAGTCGTGTGCCTCGGCCGCTTACTACATTGCTGTGGCTGCCGATCAAATTTACGTGGACAAGGCCAGCATCGTCGGTAGCATTGGTGTGTTGATGGACGGCTTTGGTTTCACGGGTTTGATGGACAAGCTCGGCGTTGAGCGTCGCTTGATGACAGCGGGTGAGAACAAAGGCTTCTTGGACCCCTTCAGCCCTCAAACTAAAAACCAACGCGCACACGCCCAGACTTTGTTGGACCACATTCACCAACAGTTCATTCAGGTGGTGCGTGAAGGCCGTGGCCAACGTTTGAAAGAAACGCCCGAGATGTTCAGCGGCCTGTTCTGGAGTGGCCAGCAGGCCATCGAACTGGGTTTGGCTGATGGCTTGGGCAACTTGGATTACGTAGCGCGTGAGGTGGTGAAAGCCGAAGACATCATCGATTACACCCGCCACGACAACGTGGCTGAACGTCTGGCTAAGCGCTTTGGCGCGGCGATGGGCGAAGGCGCGGTGCACGCTTTGCAGCGTCAACCGGCCGTTCGCTGAGCTCGCTTATTTGCCGATCAAAAACACGGTCGGCTCACCTGAGATTTGTGTTTTCCCAGCACTGCGCCAAGCCTGAACGGTTTGGCTGTGCACTTGCATGCTGGGCAGAGTGAGGCCGCTGACTCGGGCCAAGCGCGTGTTGCCTTGTAGGCCGTTGACCAAGGCTTCCCAGAGGGCTTGGTTGCGGTAAGGCGTTTCAATGAAGAGTTGGGTTTGGCCTGTTTTTTGGGCCAAGTTTTCCAACTCACGCAGACGCTGCGTGCGGGCTGCGGCGTCTTGTGGCAAGTAGCCGACAAACGCAAAATTTTGCCCATTCAACCCGCTGGCAGCCAAAGCCAGCAACAGCGAGACAGGGCCCACCAAGGGCACCACGCGCAGGCCCAATGCGTGCGCGGCGCGTACCACCGAGGAGCCGGGGTCTGCCACCGCAGGCATGCCCGCTTCGCTGACCAAACCCACATCGTTGCCCGCCAGCGCCGCTTTGAGCAAAGGCTTGGCATCAAAGCCGCCCGTGTGGTCGCCTTTTTTGTGGACTTCCCGAGGCAGTTCCGTGATGGTGTTGTCTTGGATGGTTTTGGCCAAAGGCACATGGGCGTCCACGCGTTTCAAGAAGGCGCGGGTGCTCTTGGCGTTTTCGGTGACCCAATGTGTGATGCCTGCGGCTATGCGCAGGGTTTCTTGCGGCAACACGTCGGTGATGGGGGCTTGGGTGTCGCAGCCGAAGTC
>CANBRM010000123.1 GCA_947371915.1 Comamonadaceae bacterium
TGGAAGACAGCATTTACAAAAGATGGAAAGCGTCAGGGCTTCCCCTGCAAGAGTTCTTGCGTCAAGTGCCCACCTTTGACCATCAAAGCCGAGAGAAAAAACCTGCCGCAGAACTTAGCAAAGCCGGCCTGCTCGGGTTGGACTGCCGCTACCTCAACTTCGCCCCCCAATGCCAAGGCTGGTACGACCTGACACGCAACGGAGGCTCTGGCTCCTTCTTGATCCAATGGTCGGGGCTCTGGAAACGCTCCACCGCCGCTGTGATTCCTTACTTCACAGGCCAATACGGTCAGTCACCACGCGGTTTTGGCTACATCTCAATTGGGGCCAGTGTGGGTGACTTCCATGCGCCAGCGGTTGCCAGCGCACAACTGATGAACGACAAAATGAACGAGTTCAGTGAACGCCTGCATCGCCGGCAAACTGACCTTCAAAGCATGATCTCCAAATCGGTCAACATCACCGCCGCCAGTTTGGCGGGCTCCACGTTCGTCATGCTGGGCATGGTGTTGGTGGTCGCCATTTGGCTGGCCTCCGTCCTGACGCAAAGGGTGACCAACTTGGTCAAAGGTTTATCGCGCATCGAAGCGGGCGATTTGTCATTTCGCTTCAAGTTAGGTGCCAAAGACGAACTGGGGCATTTGAACAACTCGCTCAACATGATGGCAGACAGCGTGCAAGTCTCGTTGCTGCGCAGTGAAGAAGCGCGCCATCAAGCCGAGGAAAACAGCCGCATCAAAAGCGACTTTGTGGCCAATGTGTCCCACGAACTGCGCACCCCTTTGAACGGTATTTTGGGATTCTCCGAAATCATCCGTGACGACGCCAAAGACGAGATCACGCGCGAATTTGCCCAAACCATCCATCAAAGCGGACAGCACTTGCTGGCTGTGGTGAATGACATGCTGGACGTGGCCAAAATTGAAGCCGGTCACGTCACCCTCGACCCCACCCCTGTGGATGTGCGCGCCTTGCTCGAAGACCTCGTCCAACTTCACAGCACTTGCGCCCAAAACAAGGGATTGCACATGCGCCTAGCGCTGGATGCTAAACTGCCCGCGCACTGGTGCACAGACCCGATGCGCTTGCGCCAAATCATCAACAATTTGGTGGGCAATGCGGTGAAGTTCACCAAGAAAGGCGAAATCACCCTCTCCGCGCATGGCAAAGACCAACAACTGGTGATTGGGGTGCGGGATACGGGCCCTGGCATTGCGCCGGCTGTGCAACAGGCCGTGTTTGAACGCTTTCAACAAGCCACAGCCTTCATTACCCGTGAGCATGGCGGCACGGGCTTGGGGTTGACGTTGGTTCGCGAGTTGGTGGCGTTGATGGGCGGTCAGCTGCGATTAACGTCAGCGCTTGGAGAAGGCGCTTACTTTGAGGTGTCCATCCCTGAACTCAGTCAGGCAGCACCCGCAGCAGATCCTGAATGCTGATGGGCTTGATGAGCAGATCGTCAAAGCCAGAGGCCATGATGCGCGATCGTTCCGACTCCATCGCATGAGCCGTGTAGGCAATCACGCGCATCGATGACCAGCCAACATTGGCGCGAATATGGCGACACACCTCTTCGCCATCCATCAGCGGCATGCTGATGTCAAGCAACACCGAGTCGAACTGACCACTCGCCAACTTGGTCAGGGCAACCACCCCATTTTCGGCCTCCTCTGTCTGCATGCCACGGCGTTGGAGCAAGGCGACGGCCAGTTTTCGGTTCACCAAGTTGTCATCAACGACCAAAACAGATCTCATAGGAGTTTCAAAGGCAAAGCTGGAATGACTTGTATTTTATAGCTATAACTCGATTTAATAATTACAAAGTATTATTTATATTAATTATTAGGGGTTTATATCATCAAACTAACGAAATCTTTCCAAGCTTCCAATTTGCGTTGAAACGACCAACTGGCATGCGCAGGACTGGTCGAAGGAAGCCGAACTACGGCCAAGCCCAAGCTGCGTGTCAGCGGTGCATGTTTGAAGCTCACGCCCCCGTTGTGCCCAATGGCGACCAAGGCGGGGCAACGCACACGCAAGCTGAGCAGGTCATTGGGCTGGGCGTTTTGAATGCGGCTGTCCAAACTGCCTTCGCGCTCACAAGCTGCGTAAACGTCCCACAAACCGACGCCTTGGGCCAACAACCATTCAACCCGCGCGGCATAGGCGAGTGTCAGCACCTCAGGTTGATCGGGGGCAAACAACGCCACCATGATTTTCCAAAACTGGTTTTGAGGATGACCGTAGTACTGCCGCGAACGCAGCGACGCGACGCCCGGAAAACTGCCCAACACCACCACCCGCGTGCGGACATCGAGCAAAGGCGGCAAGCCCTGCAACACAGACGCGCGGTTGCGCTGACCGTCGGCCTCAGTGCTCACCCACTGCAAGCCTCAAGGACGCACCACATCGACGCCCTTGGGCGGCACAAAGTTGAACGCGGCATGGCCCAAGTTGCTGGGGTTCACTTCGAAACGCTCAAAACTCAGCACCGAGCGCTGGCCCAAGGCATCCAAAATATCGAGCTTGGCCAAGGCTGCAAAACCGCCCTCTAAGCGTAAGCCGATGCGCACAGACTGCAAGGCACTGTCACGGGCTTTGGGCGTGGCTTGCACCCATTGCAGGCTCTCGGCATCGGGCTCGGCGGTCAGGGTGAAGTCTTTTTGTAATGCGCCCAAGTCGGCTGCAGTTGCCACCAAAGCGGCGGGCGTGCTGCCCAAGGTTTGGGCCTGCTTGCGGGCTGTCACTTGCTCTAAGTCAGCGTCGTACAACCACAAGGTTTGGCCATCGGCGACGATGACCATGGGGAACGGCTTTTGATAATCGAAGCGAAAACGCAGGGGCCGCACAAAGGCAAAGGTGCCAGTCGATGTTTTGCCGCGAACGGCCTGCCCTGCTTTAGCGGGCGGTGTGACCACTTGGGTGAAATCGGCGCGACCACTTTTGGTGGCCTTCAAAAAGCTCTCCAGCGTGTCAAGGCTGCCAGCAGATGCCAAGCCGGCGCTCAAGGTCAACGCCGCCAACGCACAAGCTGCTTGGCGCGCTGAACGACGGAAAAATGCGCGGGCCACGGTCATTGCGGTGAGGGGTTGCAAACGAATGTCACACTTATTAATCACGGTTGTTCATCTCGCTTATTCATCTCTTTTAGGCACCAAAATTTCGCGTTGGCCGTTGTTGCTCATGGCGCTGACCATGCCCGCTTTTTCCATGTCTTCCACCAAACGGGCCGCACGGTTGTAGCCAATCTTCAAATGACGCTGAACCAACGAAATGCTAGCTTTGCGGTTTTTGAGCACCACCTCAACGGCTTGGTCATACATCGGGTCTTTTTCAACCGGTGCATCACCAAACAAATCGGGGCCTGCGGCATTGCCGTCGCCATCGAGCGTGCCACCTTCAAGCACGCCTTCGATGTAGTCGGGCTCGCCTTTGCTCTTCAAGTAGTTCACCACGCGGTGCACTTCTTCGTCGCTCACAAACGCACCGTGCACACGCACCGGAAAGCCTGTACCGCTGGCCATGTAAAGCATGTCACCCATGCCCAGCAGCGCTTCCGCGCCCATTTGGTCAAGGATGGTGCGGCTGTCAATTTTGGAGCCCACCGAGAACGCGATACGCGTGGGAATGTTGGCTTTGATCAGACCTGTGATGACGTCCACACTGGGACGCTGCGTGGCCAAGATCAGGTGAATACCGGCAGCACGGGCCTTTTGCGCCAAGCGCGCAATAAGCTCTTCGATCTTCTTGCCCACCACCATCATCAAGTCGGCCAATTCGTCAATCACCACCACGATGTGCGGCAGGCGTTGCAGTGGCTCGGGTTGCTCAGGTGTCAAGCTGAACGGGTTGTAGATGAACTCTTCACGCGCAGCGGCTTCGTCAATCTTGGCGTTGTAACCGGCGAGGTTACGCACGCCCAGTTTGCTCATGAGCTTGTAGCGTTTTTCCATTTCGCCCACGCACCAGTTCAGGCCGTGTGCGGCTTGGCGCATGTCTGTCACGACGGGGGCTAGCAAATGCGGAATACCTTCGTACACCGACATTTCCAACATCTTGGGGTCGATCATCAGCAGGCGAACATCGCGCGCTTCGGCCTTGTAGAGTAAGGACAAAATCATGGCATTGATACCCACCGATTTGCCTGATCCCGTGGTACCCGCCACTAAGACGTGGGGCATCTTGGCCAAGTCAGCCACGATGGGGTTGCCCACAATATCTTTGCCCAAGCCCATGGTCAACATGGACTTGGATTCGTTGTACACATCGGAGCCCAAGATTTCGCTCAGGCGAATGGACTGCCGCTTGGCATTGGGCAACTCCAACGCCATGTAGTTTTTGCCGGGAATGGTTTCAACTACGCGAATCGAGACCAGCGACAACGAACGCGCTAAGTCTTTGGCCAGGTTCAGCACTTGCGAGCCTTTCACACCGGTGGCAGGCTCAATCTCGTAACGGGTAATCACAGGACCGGGCGACGCGGCCACCACACGCACTTCCACGCCGAAGTCTTTGAGTTTTTTCTCAATCATGCGGCTGGTCATTTCCAGCGTTTCGGGGGCCACTGTGTCTTGGCGAATCAACGGGTCGTCCAACAAATCGACTTGCGGCAAACGCGAGTCGGTCGCCGCGTCGGTGAACAAAGTTTTCTGGCGCTCTTTGGCCACGCGGGCGCTCTTGGGCACTTCGATGATTTCTGGCTCAATGTGCACCGCAATGGGGGGGTGTTCTTTGATTTCCACGCGCTCTTCAAACACCACTTCTTCGCGCTCACGGGCAGCCACCAAGCCGTAGGCCACGTCTTGTTCGCGCTCACGGCGCTCACGCCACGTTTCAATGGCACCGTCCAACCAAGCGCCTAAGTTTTCAGCGGTCTGAGCCCACGAAAAGCGAAACACCCACGAGGCACCCACGACGCCAAACGCAATAAAAATCAAACCCGACCCGTTGAAGCCCAACCACTTCAAACTGGATGGCCCCACGAGATAGCCCAACACGCCACCGCTGACGTGACCGGGCAAGCGGTCTTCAAAGCGGTACAAACGCGTCCACTCCAAACCTGCGCTGCAGATGAGCAACAAAGCCAAGCCCATCCAAAACGCGAACTGGGTGTAACGCCACCCCACCGGGTCATCTTGCACCTCGTCATCGTCACGCAAGCGGTCCGCCAAGGCTGCCAACCAAGCAATGCTGGCCGCGGCAAAACACCACCACACGGTGTAGCCAAGCAAAAAGAAGCTCATATCACCCAGCCAAGCGCCTAAGCGGCCACCAAAGTTGCGCACCGTGCCGCCTGCCCCGGAGGTTGTCCATGCGGGGTCCAGCGGCGAATGGGTGATCAGCGCCAAAAACCAGAAGGTCATGAAGACAAAGCCAGCGGTCAGCGCAATTTCCTGCGCAAAGCGACGCCAGCCGGTCGGTTCGTGGTCCGTGTCAGCGCCAGAAGCACGGGGTTCGTTTTTGAGGGTATTGAGCGAGTAAGTCATGTTTCAAGAGAGAGCTTACCCGAGAGGCAGCCTGACGCGGCGTAGGGCAATGGGGGGCGTTCTTACAATCTAGGCTTTATTGTCTCTTTGGATGGCGCGCTTCATGTCTAACTCCCAACACGCTCAAGTTTTGATTCTCGGCTCCGGCCCTGCTGGCTACACCGCTGCTGTGTACGCAGCCCGCGCGAACCTCAAGCCCTTGCTGATCACCGGCATGGCCCAAGGCGGTCAATTGATGACCACCACCGAAGTCGACAACTGGCCTGCCGACGTGAACGGCGTACAAGGCCCCGAGCTGATGCAACGCTTTCAGCAACACGCTGAGCGATTCAACACCCAAATCGTGTTTGACCACATCAACAAGGTCGATTTCTCCAAGCGCCCGTTCACCTTGACCGGCGACAACGGCACCTACACCTGCGACACCCTCATCATTTGTACCGGCGCATCGGCCAAATACTTGGGTCTACCCTCTGAAGAAGCTTTCATGGGCCGCGGCGTGTCGGGTTGCGCCACCTGCGACGGTTTCTTCTACCGTGACCAAGTGGTCAGCGTGGTAGGTGGCGGCAACACCGCTGTTGAAGAAGCCCTGTATTTGTCGAACATCGCGTCCAAGGTTCACTTGGTGCACCGCCGTGAGACCTTCAAAGCAGAAGCCATCATGATTGACAAGCTCATGGAGAAGGTTGCCGCTGGCAAGATCGTGCTCGAAACCAACAGCACCTTGGACGAAGTGTTGGGTGACGCTTCGGGCGTCACCGGCATCCGTTTGAAGAGCACAAAAGACGGCAGCACCCGTGATTTGGCCGCCCAAGGCTGCTTCATCGCCATCGGCCACTCACCCAACACTGGCATTTTTGAAGGCCAGCTGGCCATGAAGGGCGGCTACTTACTCACCAAGAGCGGCTCAGAAGGCTTTGCCACCATGACCAGCGTGCCCGGCGTCTTTGCCGCGGGCGACGTGCAAGACAACATCTACCGCCAAGCGATCACCAGCGCTGGCACGGGTTGTATGGCTGCTTTGGACGCCCAGCGTTTCTTGGAACAAGGCGTGCACTGAAAAGACGCTACAATTTCAGGCTTTGCTGGATTCAGCGAATATGGGTTACCGCCACCCTTTCTGGCGAGGTGAGGCGCTCGTGTGAACGACCGCCGTTGAATATGGAGTGTCCACATGGCACGCGTATGTGAAGTCACGGGCAAAGGCCCCATGTCTGGGAACAACGTTTCCCACGCTAACAACAAAACAAAACGCCGTTTTTTGCCTAACCTGCAATACCGCCGTTTCTGGGTAGAGACTGAAAACCGTTGGGTTCGCTTGCGCGTTTCTAGCGCAGCTCTGCGTTTGATCGACAAAAACGGCATCGACGCCGTGTTGGCTGACTTGCGTTCGCG
>CANBRM010000124.1 GCA_947371915.1 Comamonadaceae bacterium
GGTGCTGGGCGAATCCAAAGCCTCCGAGCTGCGTGGCGAGTCCATGCAAGACGTTATTTTTAACGGCACAAACACCCGTAAACCGGCCAGCCGCTCCAGCGTCGAGTTGGTGTTTGACAACGCCGATCACCGCGCCGGCGGCCAATGGAGCCAGTTCCCCGAGATCGCGGTCAAGCGTGTGCTGACCCGTGACGGCGGCTCCAGCTACTTCATCAACAACCAACCCGTGCGTCGCCGCGACGTGCAAGACGTGTTTTTGGGCACGGGTTTGGGCCCACGCGCTTACGCCATCATTGGCCAGGGCACCATCAGTCGCATCATTGAATCGCGCCCTGAAGAGCTGCGTTTGTTTTTGGAAGAGGCGGCTGGCGTTTCTAAATACAAAGAACGCCGTCGCGAAACCGAAAACCGCCTGAGCGACACCCGCGAGAACTTGACCCGCGTCGAAGACATCTTGCGCGAGTTGAACGCCAACCTTGAAAAGCTGGAAAAGCAGGCCGAAGTGGCACAGCGCTACCACGCGTTGCAAGGCGATGTCACGCTCAAACAGCACCAGCTCTGGTTCTTGCGCCGTGCCGAAGCCGAAGCCGATCAGCTGGGCTTGAAAACCCAAGCCGACAAGGCGGTGAACGACCTGGAGTCGCGTATTGCCGACTTGCGCCACATCGAAGCCGATCTTGAGACCGTTCGCCAAGCCCATTACGCCGCAGGCGATCAGGTGAACCAAGCCCAAGGCGCGCTGTACGAAGCCAGCACCGAAGTGGGCCGCTTGGAGGCCGAAATTCGTTTTGTGGTGGAAGGTCGCCAACGCGCCGAAGCCCGTTTGGTGCAAATCAAAGAACAAACCGCGCATTGGGCTCAGCAAGGCGAGCAAGCCCGCGAAGAGATCGAAAACTTGGCGTCAGCCGCCATGGACGGCGAAGAACGTGCCGTCATGCTCGCCGCCCAAGTGGAAGAGCAAGCCATGCAGCTGCCTGACTTGGAAGAGGCCGTGCGCACCGCGCAACAACGCAGCAACGAACAACGCGCTTCTGTGGCGCAGGTGCAGCAGCAAATTCAAGTGTTGGCCGCTGACCAGCGCAACATCGAAGAGCAAAGCCGCACCCTCAACGCCCGCCACGAGCGCTTGAGTGCCGACCGCAACGCCTTGGCGTCGCCCGATGAAGTGCGCTTGACCAACCTGCAAGAGCAGTTGCAAGACGCCCAAGCCAGCGCCGAAATCACGGCCGCGCAGCTCGAAGAGTTGCAAGCCAACGTGCCACAACTCGACGAAGCGCGTCGTACCGCGCAGCAAACCGTCAACACCGAGCAAGCCAAGCAAGCCGACATTTCTGCCCGCTTGGAAGCCCTCAAAGCCCTGCAAGAAAAGGTGCAAACCGACGACAAGCTCAAGCCTTGGTTGACCAAGCATGGTTTGGACGGGTTGCAAGCCTTGTGGAGCCGCATCCACATCGACGCCGGTTGGGAAAACGCGCTTGAAGCCGCCTTACGCGAGCGCATGGCTTCGCTCGAAGTCAGCCGTTTGGACATCGTGCGCTCTTTCCAAACCGACGCGCCACCCGCCAAACTGGCGTTTTACACACCGCCGATCGCCTCAGCGCCAAGCACCTCCACCGCCATGCCGCGCTTGTCTGACTTGCTGCGTTTGAATGACGCGGGTCTGCAGGGCTTGCTCACCGACTGGTTGAGTGGCTGCTTCACCGCGCCCAACTTGGACGAGGCCTTGGCCAAACGCGCCAGTTTGTTGCCTGGGCAAGTGATGTATGTGCCCAGTGGCCACGCCATCAGCGCGCACAGCGTCACGTTTTACGCCCAAGACAGCGCCCAATCGGGCTTGCTGGCCCGTGCCCAAGAAATCGAAAACCTCGACAAAAGCACCAAAGCACAGGCTTTTATAAGCGATGAGGCGCGTCACAACTTGGTGCGTGCTGAGGCGGCATATAGCGAGTCGTCGCAGCGTTTGGTCAGCATCCGTGCCGAAGCCACAGCCGCCCAAGCCCGCGCCCATGAGTTGCAAGTCGAAACCTTGCGCCTCACACAATTGGCCGAACAAACCCGCGCCCGCAGTGCACAGCTGAGTGGCGATTTGGCCGAAGTCGAAGCCCAATTGGCCGACTTGCAAGAGCGCCGCGTGAACGCGGAAGGTCGCTTTGAAGAGCTGGACATGCAACTGGCCGACAGCCAAGAGCGCCACGCCCAGCTCGACGATGCCGTCATCAACGCCGAGCGCCGCTTGAACGACAGCCGCGAACAACAGCGCAGCTTGGAGCGCCAAGCCCAAGAAGCGCAGTTCTCGCAACGCAGCTTGGCCACCCGCGAGGCCGAACTCAAACGCATCATCGACACCGCCACCCAGCAAGCCGCCTCGGTGGCCGCCGAAGAAGCGCGGGTGCAAGAAGACCTGACGCGTTTGACCGACGCCGCCGCGCAAGCGGGCCTGCAAAACGCCTTGAACACCAAGATGGAACGCGAAGTCGCCTTGGGCGCCAAGCGCAGCGAGTATGACGACCTCACCACCAAACTGCGTGCCAGCGATGAACGTCGTTTGCAGTTGGAGCGCGAGTTGGAGCCTTTGCGCCAACGCATCACCGATTTCCAACTCAAAGAACAAGCCGCGCGTTTGGGGCTGGAGCAATACAGCCAATTGCTGGCCGATGCTCAAGCCGACCTCGAGGCCGTGGGCGCGTCCATCCAAGCCAACAACGTGCGCTTGGGCGGTTTGCAAGGCGAGATTGACCGCTTGAACCGCGACATCACGGCTTTGGGAGCCGTCAACTTGGCCGCCTTGGACGAGTTGGCCATTGCCAGCGAACGCAAGGTGTTTTTGGACTCACAAACCAAAGACTTGACCGACGCGATGAACACCTTGGAAGACGCCATTCGCAAGATCGACGGCGAAACCCGCGAACTCTTGGGCGGCACTTTCAAGATCGTCAACGAGCACTTTGGCCGCATGTTCCCCGAGTTGTTCGGTGGCGGCAATGCGCGTTTGGTGATGACGGGCGACGAAATTTTGGACGCTGGCGTACAAGTGCTGGCTCAGCCACCCGGCAAGAAAAACCAAACCATTCACTTGCTGTCGGGTGGCGAAAAAGCGTTGACAGCGATTGCCTTGGTGTTTGCCATTTTTCAGCTCAACCCCGCGCCGTTTTGTTTGCTCGACGAGGTGGATGCGCCGCTGGACGACGCCAACACCGAGCGTTATGCCAAACTGGTGTCGAGCATGTCCAAAGAGACGCAGTTTCTCTTTATTTCACACAACAAAATCGCCATGGAAATGGCAGAACAACTCATCGGCGTGACCATGCAGGAACAAGGCGTTTCCCGCATCGTGGCCGTTGACATGGAGTCGGCCGTCTCGATGGTCGAGTCCGTTTGAACCTTTAAGCATCAGCATGAGCACACTTCAAATTGGTTTAGCAATCGCAGGCGGCGTGGTGCTGGTCGGCGTGGTCGCGCACAGCACTTGGACTTCGCGCAAAAACAAACCGCGCCAAGCCCAGCCGCTGCCGCAAGACCCCATCAGCAGCACCTCCAATGCGTCCGATCAAGACCGCTCGCAAGACAGATCGCAAGAGCCCTCGTTTGACGCGCCTGTGGCCAACAACGCCTACACCTCCCCCGTGAATGAGCGCCATGTTGACACGCACAGTGCTTACACGGGCCACGGTGCCCAATTCACCGAGCCCACCTTGGACCCCGTCAGCGACATGGCCCGCACCATGATGCAAGAGGCCACCTTGCATGCCCAGCGTATTCCCGACGAGGCCGAACTCGCCCGCGTGGCCAAGGCGCAAGCCACCGCCGCATCGTTGGCACCTGCCCAACCCACGCGCGCCAACTTGGCCCCCATGATCGACAAAGTCATGGAAGGCGGCGCTGCCCCTGCCATGCTGCAGCCCGAAAAGCGACCCAATTTGGATGGTTTGATCGACCTGATCGCTGCGGTGGACGTGGACCAACCCGTGTCTGGCGAAGCCGCCATGGCTGCTTTGCCCACCACCCGCCGTGTGGGCAGCAAATTGTTTGGTGTGGAAGGCTTGAATGCCGAGACCGGCACTTGGGAAGTGCCTCGCAGCGGCCAACGTTACAGCACGTTCCAAACCGGCGTGCAATTGGCCAACCGCACCGGCTCGTTGAACGAAATCGAGTTCTCCGAATTTGTGCTGAAAACACAAACCTTTGCCGATGGCATCAATGGCGCGCCCGAATTCCCCGACATGCTTGACGTCGTAGCCCGTGCCCGCGAGCTTGATGGCTTTGCCAGCGCACATGACGCTCAACTGAGCTTCACCTTGAAAGCCGTCAAAGCCGCGTGGAGCCCTGGCTATGTGCACCAAAACGCGGCGCGCTTGGGGTTTGTGCCCGGCGTCATCCCCGGTCGCATGGTGGTGCCCGCCGCCACCGCAGGTCTGCCGCCGATTTTGGGACTCACGTTTGACACCCAAGCCGCCATGTCCGAAGACCCCGCCCAATCGGCCATTCGTGAAGTGACCTTGTCCTTGGACGTGCCCCAAGTCGACCGCGCCGAAGAGCCGTTTGCCCGCATGATCCAAACCGCCCTCGAACTCGCCCGCGAGATGGACGGTGCCGTGACCGACGACAACGGCCAGCCCTTGTCGGAGCCCGCCGTGGGCGCGATTGCCCGCGACTTGATGGCGCTCTACAACACGCTGGACGCGCGTGATTTGTCGGCCGGCTCGCCACAAGCGCGCCGTTTGTTCAGCTAAATCGATTTTTCAGCATGACGACCGCTGACTTGTTTGGCAGCGACTTGGCTGCTCACCCCCTCACAGACGGTACCGCCGACCTCGCCAAAGACTTGGCCGCGCAAGCTGCCGATCTGCGTGCCCAACTGCATCACCACGGCCACCTGTACTACGTGCTGGATGCGCCCACGTTGCCTGACGCCGAATACGACCGTTTGTTCCGTGAACTGCAAGCCCTCGAAGCGTCGCACCCCGAGCTGCTCACGCCTGACTCGCCCACGCAGCGGGTGGGTGCCAAGCCATTGGACGCCTTTGTCAGCGTGCGCCATGCCGTGCCGATGTTGAGCATCCGCACCGAAACCGACACAGAAGCCAGCGGCGCAGAAGCCTTTGACACCCGCATTCGCAAAGAGCTGGGTCTGACCGATGCAGACACCTTGGTTGATTACGTGGCCGAGTTGAAGTTCGACGGCTTGGCCATGAACCTGCGCTACGAGCACGGTGTGCTGGTGCAAGCCGCCACGCGTGGTGATGGTGAGATGGGCGAAGACGTCACGCAAAACATCCGCACGATGGGGCAAATCCCGCTCAAGTTGCAGACGACACCTGGCTCTGATGGGTCGTTATTGTCGCCAGCACTTGCCTTGGGCGAGGTGACCTCTGTGGCGAAGGTGCCCGCCGTGCTGGAAGTGCGCGGCGAGGTTTATATGGCGCGTGGCGATTTTGAGGCGCTCAACGAGCGCCAACGCGCCCGCATCGCCGCTGGCGAAAGGGGCGAAAAAACCTTTGTCAACCCTCGCAACGCCGCCGCCGGTGCGGTGCGCCAACTCGACCCGGCTATTGCTGCCCAGCGCCCGTTGAGCTTCTTTGCCTATGGCTTGGGCGCTATTTCGTTCACCCAAGACGACGGCGAATCCCCCACCGATCAGCCAGATTTACCCTTCGCCACGCACTATGACTTGCTGATGCAACTCAAAGCCTGGGGCTTTCCTGTGGCCGAGCAAACCGCGTGTGTGCAAGGCGCGGCAGGTCTGGTGGATTTTCACCAACGCATAGGCCAAGCGCGTGACGCGCTGCCGTTTGACATTGATGGCGTGGTCTACAAGGTCAACAGCTTGGCCGCACAGCGCCAACTGGGCTTCGTCACCCGCGAACCCCGCTGGGCCGTGGCTCACAAATACCCTGCGCAAGAACAACTCACCACTGTGCAAGCCATCGAGGTGCAGGTGGGCCGTACAGGCAAACTCACCCCCGTGGCTAAACTCGCGCCCGTGTTTGTGGGTGGCGTGACCGTGACCAACGCCACGCTGCACAACGAAGACGAAGCTCGACGCAAAGACGTGCGGGTGGGTGACACCGTGGTGGTACGCCGCGCGGGCGATGTGATTCCTGAAGTGGTGTCGGTCGTTTTAGAAAAACGCTTGCAAGACGCACAAATCTTCACCATGCTGCACGAATGCCCCGTGTGCGGCAGCCCCGCCGTGCGTGAAGAAGGCGAGGCCGATTACCGCTGCACAGGTGGCCTGTTTTGCAGCGCCCAGCGCAAACAAGCCATCCTGCACTTTGCGCACCGCCGAGCCGTAGAAATTGAAGACTTGGGCGACAAGCTGGTCGAGCAACTGGTGGACGCCGGTGTGGTCAAAACCTTGCCCGACCTTTACCGCATGGGCTTCACCGCCTTGGTGACGCTGGACCGCATGGCCGAAAAGTCGGCCAACAACGTGTTGGCCAGCATCGAAAAATCCAAAAACACGACTTTGCCACGTTTCGTTTTTGGCCTAGGCATTCGCCATGTGGGCGAGGCCACAGCCAAGGCCTTGGCACGTCACTTTGGCAAGATGGACGCCATCATGGACGCCACCTTGGACCAGCTGCTGCAAGTGGCCGATGTCGGCCCCATCGTGGCGCTAAGCCTGCGCACGTTCTTTGATCAAGCGCACAACCGTGAAGTGGTGGAGCAGCTGCGCGCTTGCGGTGTGACGTGGACCGAGGGTGAGCCCACCGCAGGGGCCAGCTTGCCGCTGGCTGGCCAAACCTTTGTGCTGACCGGCACCTTGCCCACCCTCAGCCGCGACGAGGCCAAAGACATGCTGGAAGCCTTGGGCGCCAAAGTGGCAGGCAGCGTGAGCAAGAAAACCCATGGCGTGGTCGCCGGCGCAGAGG
>CANBRM010000125.1 GCA_947371915.1 Comamonadaceae bacterium
AAGTGGCCAGCCAAAAATCCAAAGAATCGGTACGCATCGTGCGCGATGGCCTTCAAAAAATGGCGCACATGGTCGAGGTGGTCAACAGCATTGCGGCCAACTCCGAGAAGATCAACAAGATCACCGAAGTGATCGAGAAGATTGCCAACAAAACCAACCTGCTCTCGCTCAACGCAGCCATCGAAGCGGCCCGTGCCGGTGAGCATGGCAAAGGCTTTGCCGTGGTCGCGGACGAAGTGGGAAAATTAGCCGTGAACAGTGCCGAGAGTTCGCAAGAAATTGCTCAGCTGGTGCAGCATGCGGTCGCAGAAACCCGCCGTGCCGTGCTGGCGGTGCAAGAAGTCAGTGCCGATATGGCCCGCATCGAAAGCGGCTCGCAAGAGACCGACGACATGCTGCAACGCATTGCAGCTGCCCTGGAAGAGCAAAGCACGGCGGTGGAGCAAATCAACGCCAACCTCTCCAGCGTCGATAACATCGCGCGCAGCAACGCAGCGGCATCTGAAGAGATCACGGAAACCGTGATGGAACTGTCCAAGATTGCAGATTCCACACGCCGTGAAGTCGAGAAATTCATCTTATAAGGTGGTCATGAATCTTTTGTATTTAGAAGCCACGCTGAACAACTTGCGTGCCCAATGGCCGCACGCGTGGCCGGGCATGGCCTTGGTGGTACGCAATGCTTTGGCGCACTTGGGCTGGCACGACGGTGCCACCTTGGCCCCACGCGATCGCGCCTTGCACGACTGCATGTTCTCGGTGATTGCTGCCATTGAGGCTGATGGCCAACACCGCGCCGCACGTCACCAAGAGCCGCAGTACCACAACCGTTTGCACTTTGCCGATGCGGTGGTGTCGTTGACGGTGTTGCTGGCCACTGAACGCCAGATCGCGGGCCGCCGCCCCGCCGATGCGCCGCCTAGCCACGCCGAGTGGTTGGGCATGTTGACGGTCGTCAGCCACGACTTTTTGCACAACGGCCAAATCAACCAATTCCGCTCTGAAATTGAAACCTTGTCCGTGCAAGCGCTCACGCCTTACATGAAGCAACACAAGGTGCACAAAGACGACCAAGCCTTAATCGGCGCAATGATCTTGAAGACCGATCCGGCTTTTGTGGCGGAATCGCACCAAAGCATTGCAGGTCTGCCTTTTGACGTGTCAGACACCCGCTGCCTGCTGGTGTTGATTCAGGAATGTGACATTTTGGCCAGCAGCCTGCCCGCCACGGGCGGCAGTTTGACCCAACAACTCTCGGACGAATGGGCAAAGGTGGCGCCAGATCGATCACAATCGCTGCTGACCAACAAAGGCCGTTTGTTCTTTTTAAAGCACATGGCCTTATTTTCTAGTCCGTCGAGCCGATTACTGGGTATACAAGCTTCCATTGACCAGCAAATTGCCCAGCTTGAGTCGGCCTAAAAAGCCCAAAACCCAAGCTTTGTGACGCGCTGAACAACCGCCTTCCCTTTTTAAGTCGCAATGTCCGCACAACCCAATCAAGAAGCCCCCGTGGCCTCTCGCACCCCTAAAACCGATGCCGTTGAGCGGTTCATGCACACGCCTGGCCGTCCCCCGGTCGGCTTTGTGCTGTCGGAATTCGCCCGTCGCATGGAGTACGAACTGCGCATCGCGATTGAAGTCGCCAACGGTCGCGCCACGCTGGAGGATTTGGAACGGGTGCAGCAGCGCAACGTGAAGACCCTGCCCTCGCGCGCAGCAGCGCCCGTGCGCCCCGCCGCCCCGGCTGCCGCTGCACCGGTGCGCCGGCCATCTGCAGATGCCGCGCCGCAAGCGGCGGCACCCGCCCCACGCACGCCCCGCCGCAAGGTGAGCAGCGAAGGCGCGGGCGAGTCTGTGGTGTACGAAGAAGGCAAAGTGCTGTTCAACCAAGGCGACAAGGCCGACCACCTGGCCATCATCTTGGAAGGCTCGGTCGAGATCTTTGACTCCAAGACAGGCAACAGCATTGCCGTGCTCAACAAAGGCGTGTCCTTTGGCGAGCAAGCCATTTTGGAAGGCGGCGTGCGCGGCGCCTCGGCCCGCGCCCACACGCGCGTGGTGTGTCTGGAAATCAGCACCGAACCGCTGCGCGCCATCCTCAAATCAGACCCCGGCATCTTGACGCCTGTGGTCGAGGCCATGCTGCTGCAACTGAACATGGCCAACAAGATCAGCAAGTCTGTGGACAGCGATGAGTTGGACTACGAGGTGACCAACGACAACAACCTGTCCTCCACCCAAGTACAAAAGATCCTCGACGAGGTGTACGCCACCGGCGACAACAAGGGCATGAGCAGCGACGAGTTGATGTTCTTGAAACTCCTCGCCTCGAACAAGCTGCACACCACGGTGCACGAAGCTGGCACGGTCTTAGGCTCGCCCGACGACACCGAGTTGGGCTTGGGTTACATCATTGTGCAAGGCCACGTTGAGGCCGCCATTGGCCCCAAGAAATACAAGCTGGGGCCAGGCAGCGTGCTGGGCTTGGCCGAAGCGCTGCTGGACAAAACCTTGCCTTGGGAATTGAGCAGCTTGGACACCGTGACCTTGATGAACATTCCCATCGACAAGGCCTTGCGCGGCTTGGAGCATGCCAACCCTGGCATTCGTGGCATCGTGCGTTACACAGCAGACCGCATCATGCATTTGCAAAACACGTTCTAAGTCAACCTGCCAACACCACGTTGGCCCCAACAAAAACGCCGCTTTACAGCGGCGTTTTTCATAGGCTCGGGCATCGCCCGAGTGGGTGCACGGTCAGATCTTGAACTGCTCCACTTCGCGACGTGTGCCGTCGGCGATTTTGGACAACTCGATCACGGTGGCCGTGATCTCTTCACTGGCCGAGGCGTTGGACTGCGCGATGCGGTCCAAGGTGGACACATTGGAATTGATCTCTTGCACCGCGTTGCTTTGCTCTTCCAAAGCGGCTGAAATGCGCTGCATCATGCCGTCGGCCTCGGTGGCACCGGCTTCGATGCGCTCCATGTCGGCGCTCACCTCTTGCACGGTGGCCACGGCACGACGTGCTTCGGCAACCGCTTGCTGAACCAACACGGTGATCTCTTGTGTGCTCTCGGCGCTGCTGGCCGCGAGCTTGCCCACCTCTTCCGCCACCACCGAGAAGCCCTTGCCGTGCTCGCCCGCACGCGCCGCTTCGATGGCCGCGTTCAAGGACAGCAAATTGGTTTTGTTGGCAATGCTCTCAATCACTTCGGTGATCTTGTTGATCTTCTCGGAGTTGGCGGCAATGCCGTTGACCACTTCGACCATCGTGGCCATTTTGGCCTTGCCGCTGCGCACGATGTCCACCGACTCACGCGAGCGACTGCTGGCGGTTTCGGTGTTGCGCGAGACGTCGGTCACGGAGGCTGCCGTTTCTTTCACCGCATTCGCCAGTTGGGCAATGCCGTGCATTTGGTTTTGCGCGCCATCGCTGATTTGGCTGATGGCTTGGCTGGTTTGGTTGGCCGCTGCCGCCACTTGGCGGGTGTTGCTATTGATGGCACGCATGGCCGCACTCAAGGCGTCCAACGATTGGTTGATGTTGCCTTTGAGGCTGGCCAAGTCGCCACGGCCATTGGCGGTGATGCGACCGGTCAAGTCGCCTGAAGCGACGTCGTTCATCACATGGGCCACGTCGCCGAGCAAGGTTTGCATGGCTTGCATGGCTTGGTCCACCAAACCACGCAAGTCACCTTTGACTTGAGAAGACATACGTTGGTTGAAGTCGCCGTTGTACAACGCCGTCATCACTTCGGCCAAAGCGTCCATGGTGGTTTTAACGCTGGCTGCGCTGGCGTTGACCGCCTCTTTCATGGTGCGCAAATCGCCCTTGAGGTCGGCGGTGATGGTCACATCAAAGTTACCGGCGGCCAGCGCCTCCACGGCGTTGTTCACTTCAGAAATAGCCAGTTGCTGTGCGGCCATGAGTTGGTTGAACGCACGGGCAGTTTGGCCCACTTCATCGTCCGAAATATCCGTGATGCGGCGAGAAAAGTCAGACGACGTCTCCACCGAGGTCACCATGTTGCGCAAGGCTTCTAGCGGCGTGGTGATGCCCTTGACCTGCCAACGAATGACCGCCGCGATGATGAGCATGACCAACAACACCAACATCGAAAACTGTGTGGCGTGTTGCCAGAAGATCACTTCGACGTCGTCGATGTAAATGCCGCTGCCCACGACCCAATTCCAGCCATCAATTTTTTGCACAAAAGACAATTTTTCGTACACCTCGGTGGTCGTGCCGCCACCGGCTTTAGGCTTGGGCCAGTTGTAGGTGACGTAGCCAGAACCCGACTTGGTCGCCACTTCGGTAAACGCCACAAAGATGTTCTTTTTGCCGTCGGTTTTTTGGGGTGCCGTGTCCAAACCAAACTGCTGGCTGGTGGCCGAGTTGAAATTGGGCGCATCCAGCACCTTGCCATCCAGCGCGGGTACGGTGGGGTGCATGAGCATGACCGGCACAGGCTGGGTTTGATCGTTCAACCAGAAATACTCTTTGGTCTCGTAACGCAAAGCCTTGACGGTTTGCATGGCCGCAGCCTTGGCCTCTTCTTCATTCAGAGTGCCGGCTTTTTGCAAGGCTTGGTAGTGCATTACCACGCCGTGCACCGACTCCACCAAATGACGCGTCTTGATCTTGCGGTCTTCCAACATGGTGGATTTTTCGATGGACAGCGCCACGATGGACACCAAGATCAGCCCCACAAAGGAGACGACCCCACCCAAAATCAACCGAGATTTGACGTTCATTGAATTTTTCCTTGCTGAATTCGGCCGCAAAAACGGCAAGGTTATTCTAATTCGTCAAAACCAACATGAGCTGACAGCAAATTACAAATTCGTCAATGGGAGATGCCCTTGTTTAAAGCAGCTATGCGATACGCCGGTCCACCATCGCGTGCGCAATGGTGCCCAAGTCCACGTATTCCAACTCGCTGCCCACAGGCACGCCGCGCGCCAAGCGTGTCACTTGCACACCGCGCTTCTTCAAAGCTTCGGTCAACACATGGGCGGTGGCTTCTCCCTCAGCCGTGAAGTTGGTGGCCAAGATGACTTCTTTGACCACACCATCGCTGGCTCGATCAATGAGCTTTTCCAAGCCAATGTCTTTGGGGCCAAAGCCGTCGAGCGGGCTGATGCGGCCCATCAACACAAAGTACAGGCCTTTGAACGCGGCGGTGCGCTCAATGGCCGATTGGTCGGCAGGGGTTTCGACCACGCACAGACGCGCGTTGTCGCGGCTGTCGTCCAAACACGTTTCACAAATGCTTTGGGTGGTGAAGGTGTGGCACAGCTCGCAGTGGCGCACTTGGCCGACGGCCTCGTGCAGAGCTTGCGAGAGCAACTGAGCGCCCTCTCGGTCGTGCTGCAGCAGATGATAGGCCATGCGCGAGGCCGATTTGACGCCCACACCGGGCAAGCGGCGCAACGCGTGAATCAGGCCATCGAGCGCAGAAACAGCGGCCATTAAAAGGGCAACTTCATGCCGGGTGGCAAACCGGCGGTGAGTTTGCTCATCTTGGCTTCGCTGGTTTCAGCGGCTTTGCGCATGGCGTCGTTGAAGGCGGCGGCGACCAAGTCTTCGAGCATGTCTTTGTCGTCGGCCAGAAGGCTGGGGTCGATGGTGATGCGTTTGACATCGTGTTTGCACGTCATCAAGACTTTGACCAAACCCGAGCCCGACTCGCCTGTGACTTCAATCAGCGCCAGTTCGTCTTGCGCCTTTTTGAGGTTGTCTTGCATGGCTTGGGCTTGTTTCATCAAGCCAGAGAGTTGTCCTTTGTTGAACATGGGTCGTCCTTTTGAAAATAGAGATTGAAAACTTAAACAGGCTTGATGCTGCCGGGCACGATGCGTGCGCCAAAGTCGCGCATCAAGGTCTGCACATAGGGGTCGTTGAGGATGATGGCTTCCGCACCCGCTTGCCGCTGAGCCGCAGCCACGGCATTGCGTTTGGCGGGGCTGTCTTGCACACGGCCCACTTCAACGGTCAAACGCACAGGATGACCGGCTGCGGCCAACGCGGCTTGCAAACGCTCGCGGCTCATGGTGCTGTTGAGCGACTCGCGCTCGACGCGCAGCATCCACGTGTCGGTGTCGCGTGCCATGAGTTGCGATTGCAGGCCCAACTCACGCACCAAGGCGTTGATGGTTTCGGCGGCTGACATGTGCATGACCAAGCCGTGCCAAAACTCACCTTCGGGCGTGGCTTCGACCTGCGGCACCACGGTGGTGGGCACCAAAGGTTCGAGTTGCGCGCTGGGCACAGGCTGCTCGCGCACGGGCATGGCGACGACGGCGGCATCCGAGTCGTGGTCAAAGTCGTCGTATTCGGGGGTGTAAGGCGCGTCGTCTTCGTCGTCTGAGGGGATGAACTCGTGGGCCTGACCAGCGGGCGCGGACATCTCGCGCACAGGCAGGGCTTGGCCTTGGGGAGCGGGAGGCACGCGCGACGGCGCTGCGACGTGAACAGGTGTAGCTGCAACAGGCGACGGATGTTGGGCCGCTTCTGCGGCCTTGGGCGGTTGAATGGCGGCATGCGTCACGGGTGCCACTGGCGCAGCGACGGCAACGGAATGGATGGCGGCAGGAATTGGCTGCACAGTCGCCGTGCTGGGGGCTGCAAGCGGAGCCGATGCAGCAGGTGTGGCGAGCGGCTTATTCAGCGCGGGGGAAACCGCTGGAAGCGCGGCGGAATGACCAGTTGGCGCAGGCGATGACGGCGCGCGCGGCGCTTCAATCAGACTTTTTTTTTCAGCCGAAGCCGAAGCGCCTGACGCGAGCCCTTTGGGCTTGAAGGCCAGCAAGC
>CANBRM010000126.1 GCA_947371915.1 Comamonadaceae bacterium
CGACCTCATCATCTTGACCCACGATTGCGTGGAAGCCAAGATGAATGAAGCCCTTGCTGAAATGCAAAAGCTGACCACCGTGTTGGCCCCGATCACCCGCATCCGCAAAGAAGAGTTGAACTGATGCTGTATTTGTCCACGCGCGGCCACGCCGAGCGCAAGCGTTTTTGTGAAATCCTCCTCGAGGGCTTGGCCCCCGATGGCGGTTTGTATTTGCCCGAGCACTACCCACAGGTGGACGATGCAGCGCTCACGCGTTTGCGCACCACATTCAACACGCAAGGCTATGCAGCCTTGGCGTTTGAAGTGCTGTCGCTCTACATCGACGACATTCCTGCGGCTGACTTGAAAGCCTTGTGCGCCAAGACCTACACCCAAGAGGTTTATGGCACGGAAGCCATCGTGCCTCTGCGCAAGTTAGAAGACGGCTTGTGGGTCGAGGCTTTGTCCAACGGCCCCACGCTTGCGTTTAAAGATATGGCCATGCAACTGCTGGGCAACTTGTTTGAATACGAGTTGGCGCGCCGTGGCGAAGAACTGAACATTTTTGGTGCAACCAGTGGCGATACTGGCAGCGCCGCCGAATACGCCATGCGTGGCAAAAAAGGTGTGCGCGTGTTCATGACCAGCCCACACGGCCGCATGAGCCCGTTCCAACAAGCGCAAATGTTCAGCTTGATGGACGAGAACATCCACAATATCGCCATCGAAGGCGTGTTTGACGATTGCCAAGACTTGGTCAAAGCCGTGTCCAACGATTTGGACTTCAAAATCAACTACAAAATTGGCACAGTCAACTCCATCAACTGGGCGCGTTTGTTGGCCCAAGTGGTGTACTACTTCGCAGGCTATTTCCAAGCCACCACGGCGAATAGCCAAAAGGTGAGCTTCACCGTGCCGAGCGGCAACTTTGGCAACGTGTGTGCAGGCCATGTGGCTCGCATGATGGGTTTGCCAGTGGACACCCTGGTGGCTGCCACCAATGAAAACGATGTGCTCGACGAGTTCTTCCGTACCGGCGTGTACCGTGTGCGCGGGAGCGCCGACACACATGAAACATCGAGCCCGTCGATGGACATTTCCAAGGCCAGCAACTTCGAGCGCTTTGTGTTCGATTTGCTGGGCCGTGATGCAGCGCTCACCAAAGACTTATTTGGCGCGCAAATCTCGAAGAACGGCAAGTTCGACCTGAGTGGCAATCCGCACTTTGCAGAAGCTGCAGCGCGCTACGGTTTTGCCAGTGGCAAGAGCACACACGCCAACCGTTTGGCCACCATCCAAGACGTGTACAAGCGCTTCGGCGAGATGATCGACACCCACACGGCAGACGGCGTGAAAGTGGCGCGTGAACACATCAAGGCTGGCGTGCCGATGATCGTGTTGGAAACCGCGTTGCCCATCAAATTTGCCGCCACCATCGTGGAAGCCTTGGGTCAAGAGCCTCATCGCCCGGCCAAGTTTGATGGTATCGAAGCGTTGCCCAAGCGTGTGCATGTGATGAAGGCGGATGTGGCGCAAATCAAAGCCTACATTGCCCAGCATTGCGACCACGCATGAAGGTCGCCGCCTTTGCCGGTTACTCCGGCTCAGGAAAAACCACGCTGGTTGAGCAATTGATCGTTGAGATGCGCATGCGTGGGCTTCGCGTGTCGGTGGTCAAACATGCGCACCACAACTTTGACGTGGATCAGCCGGGTAAAGACAGCTGGCGTCACCGCGAAGCGGGGGCGTTTGAGGTGGTTGTGGCGTCCAGTCAGCGTTTGGTCGTGCAACGCACGTTTGAGCAACCCACACGTTTGTCTGTGCACCATTTGTTGGCCGAGGTTTACGAAGGTGTGGATTGGGTGTTGGTCGAAGGTTTTAAGCAAAGCGATTTGCTCAAAGTCGAAGTCTGGCGACATGCATCGGGTCAACCTGTGCGCTACCCTGAGGATGATTTTGTGGTGGCCATCGCCACCGACTCACCGCAAGCCTTGCCTGAGCCTACCCTTCGTCCTCTTTTGGATTTGAATGATCCGCAAGCCGTGTGCGCATGGCTGATCGATCACGAAGACCGTTTTCACTACAACCCACGTCCACTATGACACGTCCTGCACTGCGCTCCTTAGACGAAGCCTTGCCTCAACTGCTGGCGCAGGCCAAGCCGTTAGAAGCTACGCAAGCGGTTTCTACCTTTGATGCGGATGGCCGAGTGCTCGCGCACGATGTGGTGGCCGCCTTGCAGGTGCCGCCCCAAGACAACAGTTCGATGGACGGCTACGCCGTGCGCACGGCTGACTGTGCCCAAGCGGGTGCGGTGTTGCGTGTGACGCAACGCATTCCCGCGGGTACACACGGCACGCAACTCAATGCCGGCGAAACCGCACGTATTTTCACGGGAGCGCCTATTCCGCCTGGTGCCGATGCTGTGGTGATGCAAGAAGACTGCGAAGCTTTAGAGGGCGAGCAAGTTCAAGTGAGCAAGGTAGTTCCCGCAGGGCAGTGGATTCGCCGTTCGGGTGAAGACGTCACACGCGGTGCCACGGTACTCACCCAGGGCACACGCTTGACGCCTGCCGAATTGGGCTTGGCCGCCAGCATTGGCTTGGCTCAGTTGCAAGTGTCTGCTCGTCCACGCGTGGCCTTGTTCTCGACCGGTGATGAGTTGGTCATGCCTGGCGATGTCGCCCCCGAGGCCATGCCTGCCGGTGCCATTTACAACTCCAACCGTTTCTTTTTGCGTGCCATGTTGCAGCGCTTAGGCTGCGAGGTGACCGACCTTGGCATCGTGCCAGACAAACGTGAGGCCACCATCGCCGCCTTGCGCGAAGCCGCCCAGCATCACGATTTGATTTTGACCAGCGGTGGCGTGTCGGTGGGTGAAGAAGACCACATCAAACCTGCCGTCGAAGCCTTGGGTGAATTGAACTTGTGGCAACTGGCCATCAAGCCCGGCAAGCCTTTTGCCTATGGCAAGGTGAACCGTGAGACAGAAGGTGACGCCTGCCATTTCATGGGTCTGCCCGGCAACCCCGTGTCCAGCTTTGTGACCTTCTTGTTGTTGGTCCGCCCGTTTGTGTTGGCCTTGCAAGGTGTCACGCAAACCGAGGTGAAACGCACCGAGATGACGGCCCACTTTGATTGGTCCCGTGCCGACAAGCGCCGCGAGTTTTTGCGGGTCAAGCGCAACGCGCAAGGTGGCCTCGATTTGTTCCCCAACCAAAGCTCTGGCGTGCTGACTTCGGCGGTGTGGGGCGATGGCGTGGTGGATAACCCCGCTGGGCAAACGATTTCAAAAGGCGATACCGTTCGCTTTATTTCCTTTGCGGAGTGGTTGGCATGAACGTCACCTTGAAGTACTTTGCGTCCATTCGCGAAGCCATCGGGCAGGGCAGTGAAAGTGTGAGCACGCAAGCCACCACGCTCAATGCTTTGCGTGATGAGTTGCTGGCGCGCGGCGGCGCTTATGCGGACGTTTTGGCACCCGGCCGCGCTGTGCGCACGGCTTTGAATCAAGACTTGTGCGACGGCGATGCGGCGCTCAGCGAGGGTTGCGAAGTCGCATTCTTTCCACCCGTGACCGGCGGCTGAACCTCTGATTTCTAAGACGATTTATGACTTTCACTGTCAGCATCCAAACCCAAGATTTTGATGTGAGCCAAGAGCTCGCTGCCTTGCGTGCGGGGGATGCGCGTGTGGGCGCGGTCTGTTCTTTTCTTGGCACCGTGCGTGAACGCAACGACGGCAGCTCGGTTGCCAGCATGGAGCTTGAGCACTACCCAGGCATGACCGAGAAATCCATCGCAGCCATGATGGACGAGGCCAAAAAGCGCTTTGACATCTTTGCTGCTCGCGTGATTCACCGCGTGGGCTTGTTGCATCCCGAAGACCAAATTGTGTTTGTGGCCGTGACCTCGGCCCACCGTGGCGAGAGCTTCAAGGCGTGTGAGTTTTTGATGGACTACCTCAAAACCCAAGCGCCTTTCTGGAAGAAAGAAGTCACGCCCGAAGGCGCGCGCTGGGTCGATGCCCGCGTCAGCGACGACCAGGCCTTGGCCCGTTGGGGCATTACAGCGACCAATACAGCAACCATCACCGCGCCTTGATCGTGGTGTTCGCCAGCGCACCGACAGGGTGACGTTTGGCGGGTTGAATGTGTCATGTCTTGATCTACATCAAGGCTGCTTTGCTTGCCTGATCTTGAAATAAGACGCAACAGCCTCAGTTATTGACCCATACAACATTTGCTTCGGAGTTCCCATGCGTCTCGACAAACTCACCACTAAATTTCAAGAAGCCCTGTCCGAGGCCCAAAGCTTGGCTTTGGGCGGCGACCACGCTTACATCGAACCGTCCCATGTGTTGGTCGCCATGCTGCGCCAAGACGATGGCCCCAAGTCATTGCTGCAACGCGCGGGTGCCAATGTGGCGAGCCTGCTGGCTGCGGCCGAAACAGCGATGAACCGCTTGCCCAAAGTTGAGGGCCAAGAGCAAGTGCAGGTCGGACGGGACACCGTGTCGTTGGTGCAAGCGGCTGAAAAAGAAGCCATCAAACGTGGCGACCAGTTTGTCGCCAGCGAGTTGTTTTTGCTCGCCATGTGCGACAACAAAGGCAACTGGGGCAAGTTGGCCACAGAGAGTGGCTTGAGCCGTCGCTCCTTGGAGTCTGCCGTGACAGCCGTACGCGGTGGTCAAAAGGTGGACAACGCCGAAAGCGAAGGTCAACGCGAGTCGCTCAAGAAATACTGTGTTGACCTGACTGAGCGTGCGCGCAGCGGCAAGTTGGACCCCGTCATTGGCCGTGATGACGAAATTCGCCGCGCCATTCAAGTGCTGCAGCGCCGCACCAAAAACAACCCCGTGTTGATTGGTGAGCCTGGCGTGGGTAAGACCGCGATTGTGGAAGGCTTGGCGCAGCGCATCGTGGCCGGTGAGGTGCCAGATTCGCTCAAAGGCAAACGCGTGCTGTCCCTAGACATGGCCGCGCTGTTGGCCGGTGCCAAGTTCCGCGGTGAATTCGAAGAGCGCCTGAAAAGCGTGTTGACCGAATTGGCCAAAGACGAAGGCAAGACCATTGTTTTCATCGACGAGCTGCACACCATGGTGGGCGCAGGCAAGGCCGAAGGTGCGATGGACGCGGGCAACATGCTCAAGCCTGCCTTGGCCCGCGGCGAACTGCATTGTGTGGGTGCCACCACGCTGGACGAGTACCGCAAATACATCGAGAAAGACGCCGCATTGGAGCGACGTTTCCAAAAAATCATCGTCGGTGAGCCCACGGTCGAAGCCACCATCGCCATCTTGCGCGGCCTGCAAGAAAAGTACGAAGTGCACCATGGCGTCGAGATCACCGACCCCGCCATCGTGGCGGCGGCGGAGTTGTCGCACCGCTACATCACCGACCGTTTCTTGCCCGACAAGGCGATTGACTTGATCGACGAAGCTGCTGCGAAAGTGAAGATCGAGATCGACTCCAAGCCCGAGGTGATGGACAAGCTCGACCGCCGCTTGATTCAGCTCAAGATCGAGCGCGAAGCCGTGCGCAAAGAAAAAGACGAAGCGTCTCAAAAACGCTTGGCCTTGCTGGAAGAGGAGATCACGCAGCTGGGCAAAGAAGCCGCGGACTTGGATGAAATTTGGAAGTCTGAAAAAGCGTCGGCCCACGGCGGTGCGCAGATCAAAGAAGAGATTGATCGCTTGCGTTTTCAAATTGAAGAGTTCACACGCAAGGGCGATTTCAACAAGGTGGCCGAGTTGCAATACGGCAAATTGCCAGAGCTTGAAAAGCGCATGAAAGATGCCACCGCCAAAGAAAATGCCAAGCAGGCGAAGACCGGTGGTCATCGTCTGCTGCGCACGCAAGTGGGTGTGGAAGAGATTGCCGAAGTGGTGGCGCGTGCCACAGGCATTCCCGTGTCCAAGCTGATGCAGGGCGAGCGCGAAAAGCTGTTGCAAATGGAAGACAAGTTGCACAACCGTGTCGTGGGCCAAGACGAGGCCATCACCGCGGTGGCCAACGCCATTCGCCGTTCCCGTGCAGGCTTGGGCGACCCGAACCGTCCGACCGGCTCCTTCTTGTTCTTGGGCCCTACGGGCGTGGGTAAAACCGAGTTGTGCAAGGCCTTGGCGGGGTTCTTGTTTGACAGCGAAGACCACATGATCCGCATCGACATGAGCGAGTTCATGGAGAAGCACTCGGTGAGCCGCTTGATCGGTGCGCCTCCCGGCTACGTGGGTTACGACGAGGGTGGCTACTTGACCGAAGCCGTGCGTCGCAAACCCTACAGCGTGTTGTTGCTCGATGAGGTGGAGAAAGCGCATCCTGATGTGTTCAACATCTTGTTGCAAGTCTTGGACGACGGTCGATTGACCGATGGCCAAGGCCGCACGGTGGACTTCAAGAACACGGTGATCGTGATGACGTCCAACATTGGCTCGCCCATCATCCAAAGCATGGTCGGTGAAGATCCGCAAGACATCAAGGACGCGGTGTGGGATGAGCTTAAAAACCATTTCCGCCCCGAGTTTTTGAACCGCATTGACGAGACGGTGGTGTTTCACGCCTTGGACGCAGGGCACATCGCCAGCATTGCGGACATCCAGCTCAAAGTTCTGTCGTCACGTTTGGCGAAGATGGACTTCACCCTGCAAGTCTCGCCGGCGGCGTTGGCGGAGTTGGCCAAGGTGGGCTTTGACCCGGTGTTTGGCGCTCGCCCCCTGAAGCGTGCGATTCAGCAGCGGATTGAAAACCCGCTCAGCAAGCTGCTGCTCGAAGGCCGCTTTCCGC
>CANBRM010000127.1 GCA_947371915.1 Comamonadaceae bacterium
ATTTGTTTGGGCAGGATTGAAATTAAGGCAAAGCCTGCGACTGCTTGAAGTGAGTTGAGTGTAATTTTTGGGATACAATTTTATGCCTTTTATTCAAACCACAACGGTTTTTACCAATTGGTTTGCGACCCTCAAGGATGTCAAAGGAAGATTTCGCATTCAGGCACGAATTGACCGAGCTGAAATGGGCAATCTTGGTGATTGCCAGCCCATTGGCGAGGGGGTGTCTGAAATGAGGATTCACTTTGGCCCAGGCTACAGGGTGTATTTGATGCAAAGAGGGTTGGGATCATCGTATTGCTAGCTGGTGGGGATAACCAACGTCCCGTGCACTATGAAGCACGCGAATAATCAGCACTGAACTTTCAGAGTTTTCAAAATAAATGATGTATCTGCCATACGCACACGACCTGATTTCGGCATCTAGCTCAGGGCGTTTTCTGTATCCCTCTGGATTGATACAGATTTTTTGACATTGCTTTTCCAACTCGGCCATGAAGCTGATCGCACGCGCTGGGTTGTCTTGGGCGATGTAATCGCCAATTTCCTCAATATCACTAGCGGCAAGAGGCGAAATCAGCAGCTTCATGGTCACTTAAGCCTAACTTTGCTGACTGTACTTTGCGTTCAATCGGTTAAAAACGTCCTCAGCCGGTATCGCTGCGCCGCTGGCCTTGCCTTTGGCAATTTCGACTTTCAGCGCTTCTAACAAAACGGCTTGTTGGTTTTCTGCGTCCTCCAACAAACGCAGGCCTGCACGAACAACTTCGCTCACGTTGTTGTAACGACCGGTGTCCACCTGATGGCGGATAAAAGACTCAAAGTGCGGGCTTAATGCGACGCTGGTGGGCATTTCAATCTCCTAACAGTTACTAACTATTATTAAATTGTGTTTCAGACCGATTGTCAAGGTCATAGCGTTTGAATCGCCTACAAGCTCACGCCCCAGACGCAACGTCTTGGCCGCATCCATTACCGACACATCCAAGCCTCAACCTTGATCACCCGATCATCAATCACAAAGTGATGCAACAAAAGCGAAGGCTTGATGTTGATCCCTTTTAACTGGATGGTGAATCGGTTGTTCAAACGCGGCTTTAAGAGTGGCTGCACCAAGCCCACATTGATGTTTTGATCGTTGCTCAAGCGAAACGTTTTCTCTTGAATTCCGTTCACGCACAAAGTGATCTCCACAGCGCTCGCATCTACGTCTGGTGGCCAACGTCCGCACACATAAAAATTACAAGCGGTCTTGAGCTGATCGATGTCCATCGTGAACGCGCTGTCCGCCACGAAATCTCCACCCCTTGGCGCCTCGGCAACGCCGGTTAGCGTCACATGGCTAGGCCAATCGCCATTCACAGCAGGCGTGTCGAGCGCGCTTGCCCAGCGCGCCTCTTCGCGCAACAACGCTGCCTCGGCAAGGGTGATCGCAGCCATATGTGGACTTGCTAAAAAAGAACGCGTCAATTGCCCGTCAATATAAGTCTCGTAAGCGCTGGGCCCTTGCGCTAACAACGCCACCCAACATTTGATGAGCTGAAGCTTGATTTCTTTGCGCCACTTGGCATAAAGGTATTGGCTATTTCTCTCATTCTGCAAACTCGTTCGACTGCGACTCAAACTGACGTGATGAAGAATGCGACTCGAAGGCGCGACATAGATTTCTTTTCCTGCCGCCCTCATCTTCAAACACAGGTCTATGTCTTCACAGCCATTGACAAAAACCTCGTCAAAACCACCAAGCGCATCAAAGTCAGCTTTGCGCATCAGCATGCAAGCGCCCGTTGCCACATAAACGCGGGCGGGCTGAGTTGTGTCGTCTTGCTCAATCCGAAGGTGATCAAACTGACCTCTGGGCGTCAGCACAACACCGGCATGGTCGAGCGCATGATCTGCAACACGAAACTGCAAATTACCCACAATGCCAGCGTTCAGCGCGGGGTCTCGCAATGCGGCCAACATGGGCTCCAACCAACCGGGCTTAAACACCAAGTCGTTGTTCAGCAGCCCAAGATATTCGCCTTTGGCACGAGCCGCCGCTATGTTGTTGGTTTTGGCATACCCGAGGTTGTGCGGATTTAATACTTTTTGAATTCGCGGGTCGTCTAAATCGCGAAGCCAATCCCTCGTGCCATCGGTAGAGCCATCGTCAGCCAATATCAATTCATAGCTCAAGCCATCCGGCAACGAGGCCGTCAACGACGACAACATCTCCTGCGTCTGTTCAAGATGATTGAACAGGGGGACGACAAAACTGATGAACAGCGCGCTCAAATTAAGTTATTCAAAAACTTCGGCAGCACCCAACGCCGCACCCTGCAAATCTTTGGCGGAAAGTTTTGGGGCCTCTCCATAATGCCAATCGACCCCAATCGTTGGGTCATCCCAAGCAATGCAGCGCTCAGATTGGGGCGCATACAAGTCGGTAGTTTTGTATAAGAACTCTGCCGTGTCGGTTAACGTCACAAAGCCATGTGCAAAGCCGGGTGGAATCCAAAGTTGTTGCTTATTTTCTGCACTCAATAAAGCGCCTGCCCACCGCCCGAAATTGGGCGAACTTTTTCGAATATCTACCGCCACATCAAACACAGCCCCCTGCACCACCCGCACCAACTTGCCTTGGGCATGAGGCGGCAATTGGTAATGCAACCCCCGCAATACCCCTTTGACCGATTTGCTGTGGTTGTCTTGCACGAAATTAGCTTGCAAACCTGTGGCAGCCGAAAACTCGCGTTCGTTAAAGCTTTCAAAAAAGAAACCCCGTTCGTCCCCAAACACCTTGGGCGTGAACAACAGCACCTCAGGCAACGCTAGTTTTTCATAAGCCATAGAACGCCTCAATCCTTCAAGATATTCAGCAAATATTGGCCGTAGCCGTTTTTAGCCAAAGGCGCAGCCAGCTTTTGCAGCGCCCCAGCGGCGATCCACTTTTGGTGAAACGCAATTTCTTCCGGGCAGGCCACCATCAGGCCTTGGCGCTTTTGCAAGGTCGCAATAAAGCTGGCAGCTTCCATCAAGCTCTCGTGTGTGCCCGTGTCCAGCCATGCGTAACCGCGCCCCATGATCTCCACGCTCAATTGGTTCAGCTCCAAATAGCGTTTATTGACATCGGTGATCTCTAGCTCGCCGCGGTGCGAAGGCTTCACGGCGGCCGCAATGTCGCACACTTGCTCATCGTAAAAATATAAGCCCGTCACGGCGTAGTTGCTCTTGGGGGCTTTGGGTTTTTCTTCGATGCTCAAGGCGTGGAACTGGTCGTCAAACTCCACCACGCCATAGCGCTCGGGGTCGTGCACATGGTAGGCAAACACGCTGGCGCCGCTGGTGCGTTGGTTGGCGCTGTCGAGCTGCTTGACCAAGTCGTGGCCGTAAAAAATGTTGTCACCCAACACCAAAGCGCTGGGGTGGTCGGCCACAAAGTTTTTGCCAATGATGAAGGCTTGCGCCAAGCCGTCGGGGCTGGGCTGCACCGCGTATTCGATGTGCATGCCCCACTGGCTGCCGTCGCCCAACAGCTCGGTAAAACGCGGCGTGTCTTGCGGCGTGGAGATGATCAACACCTCGCGAATGCCACTGAGCATGAGCGTGGTGAGTGGGTAATAAATCATGGGCTTGTCGTACACGGGCATGAGCTGTTTGCTCACCGCCTGCGTCACGGGGTAAAGCCGTGTGCCCGAGCCTCCGGCCAATATGATGCCTTTGCGCTGTTTGGTCATATCAATTTTTAAGTTTGAGTTTTTTAAAAGTTTTCTTTTGAAAAGGCACTGGCATTGCCGAGCCAGGTTTTGGCAGCGCTGCGTGAACCAGCGCCACATCACCAGCCACCACCCTGCCCCCGATGCTGTTGGGCCCATGCCCTTTCACAATCAAACACATCGAGTTATAAAAACAGATGGATTCAATATCTGCATAGTCAGCCGGCTTAAAGCGGCTGTGATGTTTGGTTTTAAGTTTTGCAACCCAATTGGCCGGCAACAACTTTGCACCCCAGCTCTCTAGGTTCACCACATCGGTCAGGCTTTTAAAAAACTCCATCGCCGAATCGGAGCGCCACAAACCACCGTGCCATTTGGCCCAATAACTACAGTGCAAGTCTTCAACCACATAGATGCCGCCTGGGGCTAATCGCGCATAAAAGTGCTTGAACGTTTTAATAATGTCTGCGTTTTTGTGCGACCCATCGTCAATGATGATGTCGTACACCTCTGTGTGCGCCAATACTTGCTCACGCACCGCAGCGGCTTTGACATCGCCTAGCACCAGCGCCACGCGCGGATCGTCAAACTCAAGCTGCGCACACTTGGGGTTGATATCGCAGCCAATAATTCTTTTGGCATTTACAAAATACTTCGCCCATATTTGCAACGAGCCCCCGTTTTGAACGCCGACCTCTAGCAAATGAATAGGCGCATCTTGGTAACTGGCAAACCACCTGTCGTACACAGGCAAATACGAAGCCCACTTATCTGAAACATATTCACGGTGTTCAGCATATAAGTAACTGACAGTCTGGCTCATTTCACACTTTATTCAATTGATCTTCAGCACTTGACAATTGCCTCATCAGCTCTGCAAAGGACGGTGGCTGCGACATAAACATCGGCTCCATACGCGCATAGTCCTGCGCCAAAGCTGCTTGCCTTGGTTGCGGTGGAACCAGCTTAAAAGTACCTGGCTGGGCTAAGTCATACCGAGCCCAAGCACGGGCAAATACTTTACTTTTCCAGTCCACCACGCGCTGACACTGAGCCACATTGGCCAGCATCTGCTGCGCCTGCGGATGCTGCAGCAACTTCACCATGTCAAAGTAGTGGCGCGCATAGCGGTCAGGCATCACCGAGCCCTCGGGCCTGTGAAACTCGGCATGCAAAATAGTTGCCTTCTCCCAAAACGTGCGCGCCAGTGCTAAAGCCACCACGGCACATTGCCAATCTGCAAACAAGGCTTCATAACTTTGCGCCACCAAAGGTCGCACAGGGTGCAAGCCCGTAGGCTGCTGGTCGGTTAAGGTGCCAAACTCGAGCTTCACCTCTGGCCTCACATATTCAAACCCCGCCTTTCGCGTGGTGGGATAAGCAAAAAACACAACTGGCGACTTGGCATCTGCATCCAATGCAAAACGCAACCACGCGCCATTCGATGCAATGCCTAGCGTTTGAGTGATCACCGCCTCCAAGGTGGGCATGACCAACTGCAGCACTTTTTCCGCGCACAAAGCTTGCATCTCTTTCACCGCGGCATCGCGTTTGATGCGGGTCTGCAAAGCATCAAACGCAGCCACATCTGCCCCCACAAAAGCAGGCTGCAAACTTAAATCGATGTCTTCTGAAAAGCGGTCGATCACCCCAAACACTTTAGACAGTGACGTACCACCCTTAAACACCAACTGACCTGCCCACTCTGGCTGGCTAAACAACAGGCCCAACAGCCACGACACCCAAAAGTCTTTCTCCAAAATCACAGGAGACAAGCGCATACCCACGGCAGCGTTGTCAAACGCCAAACGGCGATCTTGATCTGACAATGCCAAAAACTGCCGCGTCACGGCTGCGCCACCTCTTGCAACCAACGGCGCATCCATACGGGGGCACAAGCCAAATCAGCAATTACTCCACTGCGCTCTGATACAGGCAACGCACTGCGTAAATGAGCAATGCGAGGCTGCGAGATGTGCTCAGGCCCTAAAAACCTGAACGCTTGAATCAGCAACCCGCTCAAGCGGCCCGCGCAAGCCATATTTTTGGGCGTTGTACGTTTAAAAATAATCTGCGTTGGACCCACCAGTACCTCGCGCGTTGGCCCGTCCGTCAAATACTCCACCTTGGCAGGCACCTGCTCGGACAGCCCCAACAAATTAGCCGCATACGCACCCGATGGCTGCAATCGCAAACCATCTTTGCGCTCAAACGCCTGCGCCACCTGCGCCACATCGGGCCACAGCATGCCAAGCACCGCATGAACACGGGGCCAGTCATAAAGCCCGCGTGACAACGACCTAATTCGCCCTGTGGCTGCATAGCGCATCAGCGCCGAAGCCACCGCTGTGCGGCTGCCCAAATCGGCAAAATCGCTGGGCGTAAAAACCCAGCCTTGACCCTGTACCTCGATGTATTGCATCAACTGACTGTCAATAGAGGATGTGTGTTTCGTCATTTTTTGCAACAAATAAGCATATTTTTTTGTTGCAATAAATATACACGATCAAGCGCCGTATTGCTTACCCACCCACTGGCGATAAGCACCACTGGTCACACCCTCCACCCAGGCTTGGTTGGCCAAATACCATTGCACGGTTTTGCGAATGCCGGTCTCGAAGGTTTCTTGGGGCTTCCAGCCCAGCTCGCGCTCAATCTTGCGGGCATCAATGGCGTATCGGCGGTCGTGGCCGGGGCGATCTTTGACATAGGTAATTTGCTCGGCGTAGCGCTTGCCGTCTGCGCGTGGCTGCAACTCATCGAGCACGCTGCACAGGGTGTGGACCACCTCGAGGTTGGGCTTCTCGTTCCAGCCACCGATGTTGTAGGTCTCGCCCAGCTTGCCCGCTTCGAGGACGCGTGCAATGGCTCGGCAGTGGTCTTGCACATACAGCCAGTCGCGCACTTGTTGGCCGTCGCCATAAATCGGCAGCGGCTTGCCCGCCAAGGCGTT
>CANBRM010000128.1 GCA_947371915.1 Comamonadaceae bacterium
ACGGTTGCGCAAAGCAGCCAGCCATTCGTTATCGGTGATGGTTTGCCCAATCTTGCCGACTGCGCCATTCAGGCCTTCAAAGCATTGCTCCAACTGGCCGAGCAAAATCTCTAAGGCAGATTCAGACACCGAGGGGTTACCACGCAAGGCATTGAACTGCTGCTTGTGACGTTCGAGGTCTTTGAGAACATCCGACTTCAGGTCTGTTCTGCCACCGGCATCGACCAACTCAAACAAGGTGGTGAGTGCAAAGTGGTTGTCGACAGGGTGATCGCGCGAAGTCAACTCTTCAAATCGCTGAAACAGATGTTCTAGACGCAGGTAAGTGCGCACTCGTTCGTTGAAGGGATGTTCGTACAGGATCACGCAGTAAAACGAAAAATTTGATATTGATAGCTTTGAAGGATGATCATAACCGCTGAGAGCTGTCAGTGCGTCAAACTTTGCATGACAAATCACGCATGATTTGATGTACTTCGGCGTGCAGGGCGTCCAGCGACAGCCCTTCGTTGAAGATGACCCAATCGGCGGCCAGCAAGCGTTGCGCCCGAGTGGCTTGGGCGGCGATGATGCCTTGCACCGCCTCTGCGCTCAAACCACTGCGTGCCATCACCCGTTCAATTTGTGTGGTCACTTCGCAGTCAACCACCAAGACACCATCCAATTGCGTACGCCAGCGCCCAGATTCAACCAGCAAGGGCACGTCGAACACCAGCAGCGTGTGACCCGCCTCAACCGCAGCTTGTGTCTGCGCCTGTGTGGCCAAGGACACCAAGGGGTGAATGATGGCTTCTAGGCGCTGTTTGGCGGATGCGTCCGAAAACACCAGTGCGCGCATGCGGTCGCGGTTTAAAGCCCCCTCAGCGTTGATGAACTCACTGCCAAAGGTTTGGGCAATGGCCGCAATGGCGGAGCCGTTAGGTGCGGTGACGCTGCGCGCAATCGCATCGGCATCCATCAAGGCGGCGCCTGCATCCACCAGCATTTGGCCGACGGTGCTTTTGCCGCTGCCAATGCCGCCAGTGAGACCTAAGCGAAAAGGACGAGGGGAGTTTTGCATGGGGTCGAGTCTATTCAAAAGGTGGGCCAACCCAAGCTTTGCATGAAGGTCGCTGTATCTTGCCAAGCCAAAAAAGCCCCTGCTGAGGCGAGGAATGGTCCGAAAGGCACGTAGCCATTGGCGGGTAAGCGCTGTCGCCATTGCAGGCTCAGTCCAACGAGGGCACCCGAGAAGCTAGCGAGAATGACCAGCGGAATTAAAGCGAAAGGGCCCAACCAAGCGCCCAAAGCCGCGAGCAATTTGAAATCGCCGCCGCCCATGCCTTGCTTGCCGGTGATGCACTCAAACAACGTGGCAACGCTCCACAAAGCACCATAGCCCCACACGGCACCCCAAACAGCTTGTGTCAATGGCAACGCGACCCACTGCGCAGCGCTGGCGATGAGGCCTAGCCAAAGCAGGGGTTGCGTCAAGGCATCGGGCAACAAGGTGGTTTGCCCATCGATGAGCGAGAGCGCCAACAAGCAGGTGCCAAAAAGCGCCCAGCAAAGGGCGGTGCTGGTCAGGCCCCAGCGCCATGCACAAACCGCCCAAATCGACGCGGTGAGTAGCTCGACGGCGGGGTATTGCCAGCCAATCGGGTGTTTGCAAAATCCGCAGCAGCCTTTGAGCCAAACAAAACTCAGCACAGGTAACAGGTGTTGGAGGCGCAGGGGCGTTTGGCAGTGGGGGCAGTGCGAGGCCGGCAGCCACAAGTCAAAACGAGGGGCCGCGTCGCAGGCTGGCTCGAAGCTCGCCATGACCATGCGCGGTAGGCGGTGAACCAGCACATTCACGAAGCTACCCACGATCAGGCCGATGCCAAAGGCTGCCCAAAGATTCAAACTCATACCACTTGTCCCAGTTGAAAGATTGGCAAATACAGGGCGACCACCAAGCCACCAATGAGCAAGCCTAGCACTACCATGATGAACGGCTCCATCAAGGTGGACAGTTTTGCCACGGTGGCAGCGACTTCGCGTTCGTAGTGCTCTGCCGTTTTATCAAGCATGCGGTCTAAGGCCCCTGACTCCTCCCCGATGGCACACATTTGCACCACCATGGGTGAGAACAAGCCCTCTGCATTTTCAAGCGCTTGCGCCAAAGAGCGGCCTTGCATGAGTTGCGCGTGCATGGACTCGGTTGCCGTTTGATAGTGCAAATTGCCGCTGACGCCCTTCACGGCATCCAGCGCATCGGTCAAGGTGATGCCCGCTGCAAATAAGGTGGCCAAGGTGCGCGTCCAGCGTGCCATGCAGGCTTGGCGCACCAGCGTTCCTGCGATGGGCAGGCGCAGCACCCAGCCGTGCAACCGCCATTGCAGCGCTTTGCTGCGTTTAGCCCATTGCTGTAGCGCCCAGATGGCCAGTAACAGCAACAGCATGCCCGTCCAACCGTGCCGTTGCCACGCCGAACTTAGGCCAATCACGAAGCGGGTGAGGGCCGGCAATTCGGCATTGAAAGACTGAAAAATCCCCTCAAAGGCGGGCACGACGAACGACAACAGCAGCGCCATCACGATCAAAGCAATCATTAACACGGCTGCTGGGTAAATCAGCGCAGAGCGCAAGCTGCTGCGCAACGCCTCGGCTTTTTCGCGGTGGTGGGCAATTCGGTCAAGCAGCGTGTCGAGCATGCCCGCCATTTCACCTGCCGCGACCAGATTGCAAAACAACTCGTCAAAGACGGCGTGAAGTTGCAAAGCTTGGTGCAAGGCTTGCCCGTCCTCGACGTCTTGGCGAATGTCTTGCACCATCTGCTGGAGGGCGGTGTGGCGAATGCCGCGCTTCATGATGTCAAAGGCCTGCAGCAAGGGCACGCCCGATTGCAGCAAGGTCGCCAGCTGGCGGGTGAGCCGAGTGACATCCGAGCCACTGACCGTCGCGTTGCGCTGTAGCCAAACAGGCAGCGATAGTTTTCGACTGATCCAAGTGGCTCGAATACGTTGGCGTTGTAAGGCGTCTTTCACTGCCGCAGAGGTAGACGCCTGCATCTCGCCTTGCACCTGCTTGCCTTCGCGGTCGACACCGCGCCACAGGAAAATGGGCTCAGCCATTGTGCGTCAGTGTCATTACTTCTTCTACCGATGTGATGCCCTGCAGGGCTTTGAGCCAGCCCGCTTGACGCAGCGTTCGAACGCCATCTCGTGCAGCTTGTGCGGCTAACTCTTGCGAGCTGGCGTTTTGCAAAATCAGCGTTTGCAGTGCATCACTGATGGGCATGACTTGGTAAATGCCAATACGTCCCTTGTAGCCTTGGCTGCAGGCGTCACAACCTACAGCTTGATAAAGACTGGGCAAGGGGCGTGACGCCAGCCCAATCGCCTGTTGATCTTGGGCGCTGAGTTGCCCTAGCCATGCGGCAGTCTGTGAGGCCGAAGCGGGTTGTTTGCAAGCGTTACACAGTCGGCGCACGAGCCGCTGCGCCACGATCAAAATTAGGCTGGCGGCAACATTAAAGGCCTCAATGCCCATGTGGCGCAAGCGCGCCAAAGTGCTGGGCGCGTCATTGGTGTGCAACGTGGATAAAACCAAATGCCCAGTTTGAGCCGCTTGAATCGCGATGGACGCTGTTTCAAGATCGCGTATTTCACCGACCATGATGATGTCCGGGTCTTGCCGCAATAAAGCCCGCAGCGTGCTGGCAAAGGTGACCCCCGCGCGTTCATTGATATTGACTTGGTTTACCCCGGGTAATTGAATTTCAGACGGATCTTCCACCGTCGAGATATTCACCTGGGGGCGATTCAGTAATTCAAGGCAACTGTAAAGCGATAAGGTTTTACCTGAGCCCGTTGGGCCCGTCATCAGCACCATGCCGTGGGGGTATGCGATGGCAGCCAAGAGTCTGGCTTGGTCATCAGCTTCGTAACCTAGCGCTTCAAGGCTTGGACGCTCGCGGCTGATATTGAGCAAGCGGACCACAATTTTTTCGCCATGCAGGGTTGGCAATGAGCTGACCCGTAAATCAATGACGCGACCTTGATAAGGGTATTGGATACGCCCATCTTGCGGGACGCGTTTTTCGGCAATATCCATGCGCGCCAATACTTTGAGGCGAGAAATCATGGCATCTCGTAAATGGAGTGCGGGCGTGGCGGCTGTATGCAAGATGCCATCAAGGCGAAAACGCGCACGAAATTCTGTTTCGCCCGTTTCAAAATGAATATCCGACGCGCCCTGCATCACAGCTTGCTTCAATATTTCGTCTAAGGGCTGAACGACGGAGAGTTCGGTGGCTTTGTTTGCCACTTGAAATGACGGTTGCATGCGGCCCCTTCGTGTTGTGGAGCTTGATTGTTTGGGCACGCATGCCTTTGCCGTGGGAGTCGGTATTACAAAATAAACGGCTGTGACGTGTGTCAGTTTTCATATTGATCAAACTACGTCTATATGCGTAGCAGGATGCGACCTTTCTAAAGTTTCAATTAAAGAAGAAATATATTGAATTAAATTGCTATATCATTGTGCTTTTAATTAACCTACTGGGGATAAATAGATGGCACGTACAACGGTCGCTAACCAACTCGCTACTATTCGTAAGCAACGTGAGTTGTTGGCTAAAAAAGAACAAGCCTTGTTGAGTAAATCACATGACAAAGTGTTGTCGCAAATTGTGCAAATGGCCAAAGATGCAGGCTTGACGGCTGCAGATATTGCCAAGGCGCTGGCCGAAGGTAAACCCGCCAAGGCTACAAAAGTAGCCAAGGCACCTAAAGCTGCTAAAAAAGGTGCATTGGCTGGTAAGAAAGTTGCACCTAAATACCGTAACCCCGCCAACCCCGAGCAAACTTGGACAGGCCGTGGCGTGTCACCAACTTGGGTGCAAGCGTTGAAAACGGCAGGTACTTTGGACACGGCATTGATCGCCATCGAGTCTGCAGCGGTTTAAGTTTGCTTTGATGTGTGTCAAAAGCCCGCTGAATGCGGGCTTTTTGTTTGATGGGGCGTGGTCGATCGGCATATGGCCAATCTAGAATAAATTTTTTAACAAAATAAATTCAAAATGAAAAAAACAATATTGATTTTCGGTTTCATTGTTTTTTCGCTGCTGAGTCTTCGTGTCAGTGCGTCTGAATACCCCACAGTGCCGCTGAGCGAGTTGCCTGATCCAATGCGCTCTGCTTGGAAAGAGCAAAAACCTGAAATGACACCCATGAGCCATTGTGCGGCGGCTTTTGACAGCCATTCGGATGGCGAAAAAATGGTATTTCGCTGCTCCATCCATATCAAGATGTCAGCCGAGGGCGAGCGCCGCGCCATGAAATATTGTGAAGAAAAGCGCGCTGAAAAGAATATCAAAGCACCCTGCAGATTGGTGCAGGAGTAAACGCTTTGTGGCTCGTTGGCCGAACGCCTTAACTTCGGCGATCTAAGAGTTGCGCTGCCAAAGCGTGCAGTGCATCGCGGTAAGGACTGGGCGCAATGACGTGCAGCGAGGCAATCGCTCGTTCTGCCTCTAAGCTGGCAGCGTGGCGCGTGGCTTCTAGGGCGCCGGTGTTGCGCACGATACGAACAATCTCGGGCAAGGCCTCCATGTCGCCGTTTTCGATGGCGCGTTGAATCAGGAGACGGTCCGGTTCAGCCGCACGTTGCATCGCGAAGATCAGCGGCAGGGTGTTTTTGCCCTCACGCAGATCATCACCTAGATTTTTTCCAAGCTCTTGCGCATCGCCGTCGTAATCGAGCACGTCGTCAATCACTTGAAATGCGGTGCCTAGGGCTTGGCCATAGTCGGCGCATGCCGACTCCACGGCAGTCGTGCTGCGCGCCATGATGGCTGCCAAGCGGGTGCTGGCTTCAAACAATTTCGCTGTTTTTGATCGAATCACCCGCAAATAACCGGCTTCATCCAACGAGGCATCATGCATGTTCATCAATTGCAAGACTTCGCCTTCGGCAATCACATTGGTGGCATCTGCCAACACTTCCATCACACGCATTTCGCCGGTGTTGACCATCATTTGGAAGGCACGCGAGTACAAAAAGTCACCGACCAACACGCTGGCAGGGTTGCCAAACGATTCGTTGGCCGTGGCGCGGCCACGGCGCAAGGTGGACTCATCCACCACATCGTCATGCAACAGCGTGGCGGTGTGGATGAATTCCACAATCGCTGCCAAGTTGTGACGTTGTGCGTCTTGGTACCCCAGCGCGCCAGACATCAGCAGCACCAAGGCCGGACGGATGCGTTTGCCACCTGCGGAGATGATGTACTGCGAGACGGTGCTCACCAAGGGTACGCCCGAGTCCAGGCGTTGCGCGATGACGCGGTCCACGTCTGCCATATCGGCAGCAATCAAAGACAGGGCGGAGGATGAGGCGGAGGTCAAAACAGGGATGTACTCAACAGTTGAAATGCCAGCAAATTATAGGGATGCGCCAAAGACGCATGGAACTGCTACAATTTCGGGCTCTGCGGAAATTCGTTCGCAGATATCCAAATAGATTCTTATCTAGAGGTCTCACATGTACGCGGTCATAAAAACCGGTGGCAAACAGTATCGTGTTGCTGCTGGTGAAAAAATTAAAGTAGAACAGATTGCTGCGGACGTAGGCCAAGAGATTGTGATCGATCAAGTT
>CANBRM010000129.1 GCA_947371915.1 Comamonadaceae bacterium
TGCAGTGGTCGAAGGCACAGGCGACCACGGTTGCGAATACATGACAGGCGGCACAGTCGCGGTGTTGGGAAAAACCGGCCGCAACTTCGCTGCGGGCATGAGCGGCGGTGTGGCGTACGTGTACGACGAAGACGGCCAGTTCGACAAGAAGTGCAACACCGCCATGGTTTCCATGGAAAAAGTGTTGACGGCTGCCCAGCAAGAAGACACCTTGCCACGCGCCATTTGGCACCGCGACCAAACCGACGAAGCGCAACTCAAGAAGTTGCTCGAAGACCACCACCGTTGGACGGGCTCCAAGCGCGCCCGCGACTTGTTGGACAACTGGGACACCGCACGCGCCAAGTTCGTCAAAGTGTTCCCCAACGAATACAAGCGCGCATTGGGCGAGATCAACGGCAAAAAAGCCGACGCCGCAGCCAAGGCTCAAAAGCCTGTTGCCGCCTAAACCAACGCCCAAGCAAAAGGATTTGAAATCATGGGAAAAGTTACTGGCTTCATGGAAATTGAGCGTCTTGAAGAGGGCTACAAGCCCGTCAAAGAACGCCTGAAAAACTACAACGAGTTTGTGATTGGCTTGGACGATGGTCAAGCCAAGCAACAAGCTGCGCGTTGCATGGATTGCGGCACACCGTTTTGTAACAACGGCTGCCCGGTCAACAACATCATTCCGGACTTTAACGAATTGGTGTACCAAAGCGATTGGAAGAACGCGATTGACGTGCTGCACAGCACCAACAACTTCCCCGAGTTCACCGGCCGCATCTGCCCCGCACCTTGCGAAGCAGCTTGCGTGGTGAACGTCAATGGTGACGCGGTGGGGATCAAGTCCATCGAGCACGCCATCATCGACAAAGCTTGGTCTGAAGGCTGGGTGGTGGCTAAGCCCGCCAAGCACAAGACTGGCAAAAAAGTGGCGGTGGTGGGCTCAGGCCCTGCCGGCATGGCCGCTGCCCAGCAGTTGGCACGTGTGGGCCACGATGTGACTTTGTTCGAAAAGAACGACCGCATCGGTGGTTTGCTGCGCTACGGCATTCCTGACTTCAAGATGGAAAAGTCGCACATCGACCGCCGCGCCAAACAGCTGGCTGCTGAGGGTGTGACCATCCGCACCAACGTGATGGTGGGCGAGTTGCCGAAGGGTTCTAAGGTCACCAACTGGGCTAAGGAAACCATCAGCCCAGCACAGCTGCAAAAAGACTTCGACGCCGTGTTGTTGACGGGTGGCTCTGAGCAGTCTCGCGACTTGCCAGCCCCTGGCCGCGATTTGACTGGCATTCACTTCGCGATGGAGTTCTTGCCCCAGCAAAACAAGGTCAACGGCGGCGACAAGGTCAAAGACCAATTGCGCGCTGATGGCAAGCATGTGGTGGTCATCGGCGGTGGCGACACCGGCTCTGACTGCGTGGGCACCAGCACACGCCACGGCGCTGTAGGTGTGGTTCAGTTCGAGGTGATGCCTATGCCACCCGAGCACGAGAACAAACCGATGGTGTGGCCTTACTGGCCGCTGAAGCTGCGCACCAGTTCTAGCCACGACGAGAGCGCCGAAAAAGGTTTACTCAAGCGCGAATTCGCCATCTCCACCAAAGAGTTTGTGGGCGAAAACGGCAAAGTCACTGGCGTCAAGACCGTTCGCGTCGAATGGAAAGACGGCAAGATGGTTGAAGTTGCAGGCACTGAAGAAATCATCAAAGCCGACCTCGTGTTGTTGGCGATGGGCTTCGTGAACCCTGTGGCCACAATTCTTGATGGCTTCGGCGTTGAGAAAGACGCACGCGGCAACGCCAAGGCAACCACCGAATTCACCGGCGGCTACGCCACCAACGTGAACAAAGTGTTTGCAGCTGGTGACATCCGTCGCGGCCAATCATTGGTCGTGTGGGCTATCCGAGAAGGCCGTCAAGCGGCACGTTCGGTGGACGAGTTCTTGATGGGCGCGAGCGATCTGCCGCGCTAATCACCTGTCTTTACAAGCCTGAAACGGCTTGGTTCTAAAATAGCAAGGGCTGACCTGTTTTATCAACAGGTCAGCTTTTGTTTCTATGACTATCACTTCCTCCTTAAATACAAACCCTGACGCGTTGGTCGAACTGCGCGACGTTCGCTTTGGCTATGGCGAGCGTGTCATCTTGGATGGCATCACCTTGACCGTGCCGCGCGGCAAAGTCACGGCCTTGATGGGCGCATCGGGCGGTGGCAAAACCACCGTGTTGCGTCTGATCGGTGGCCAATACCGCGCCCAGTCCGGCAGCTTGACGTTTGACGGCCAAGAGATTGCCTCACTCGACCAAATCGGTTTGTATGCCGTGCGTCGACGCATGGGCATGTTGTTTCAGTTCGGTGCTTTGTTCACCGACTTGAGCGTGTTTGACAACGTGGCCTTCCCCCTGCGCGAGCACACCGATTTGAGCGAATCCATGGTTCGCGACATCGTCTTGATGAAGCTCGAAGCTGTGGGTCTGCGTGGTGCCCGTGATTTGATGCCCAGCGAGGTGTCGGGCGGGATGGCACGACGCGTGGCCTTGGCCCGTGCGATGGCGCTCGACCCGCAATTGGTCATGTACGACGAGCCCTTTGCGGGCTTAGACCCCATTTCTCTCGGCACCGCTGCCCGTTTGATTCGCCAGCTCAACGACACCTTGGGGCTGACCAGCGTGATCGTGTCGCACGATTTGGATGAAACCTTCCACATCGCCGACCAAGTGATCGTGTTGGCCAACGGCAAGATCGCTGCACAGGGCACGCCTGATGAGGTGCGCCACAGCACCGACCCGCTGGTGAAACAGTTTGTCAGCGCCGCGCCCGATGGCCCGGTGCGCTTCCACTACCCAGGCCCGTCGGTGGTGCAAGACTTTGGCGTGGAGGGCAAGGCATGAAGTTCGTCGCCAATTTAGGTTTTTCAGTGCGCAGTTATTTGGCTGGCATCGGGGAGGCCACGCGTTTGTTCATGCGTTTGGTGTCTTTGTTTGGCAGCAACATGCGCCGCTTTGGGCTGGTGCGCGATCAAGTGCATTTCTTGGGCAATTACTCGCTGGCCATCATCTCTGTGTCGGGTTTGTTTGTCGGCTTTGTGCTCAGTTTGCAGGGCTATTACACGTTGCAGCGTTACGGTTCGTCCGAGGCTTTAGGGCTATTGGTGGCGTTGAGCTTGGTCCGTGAACTCGGCCCTGTGGTGAGCGCTTTGCTGTTTGCAGGGCGTGCGGGCACGTCACTGACGGCTGAGATCGGTTTGATGAAAGCGGGCGAACAGCTCAGCGCCATGGATTTGATGGCCGTCGACCCCGTGCAACGCATTTTGGGCCCCCGTTTTTGGGGCGGCATCATCGCGTTGCCTTTGCTTTCAGCCGTCTTCAGTGCGGTGGGAATCTTGGGTGGTTGGATGGTGGGCGTGTTGATGATCGGTGTCGATGCGGGCTCGTTTTGGAGCCAGATGCAGGGCGGCGTTGATGTTTGGAAAGACGTGGGCAATGGCGTGATCAAAAGCGTGGTGTTTGGCGTCACGGTCACGTTTGTGGCCTTGCTGCAAGGGTATGAAGCGCAGCCCACGCCCGAAGGCGTGTCACGTGCAACCACCCGCACGGTGGTGGTGGCCTCGTTGGCCGTGTTGGGTTTGGACTTTGTCCTCACAGCCCTGATGTTCAGTATTTGAGAAAGAAGGAACGCAATGCAACGCTCCAAAAATGATGTGTGGGTGGGTTTGTTTGTGCTGTTGGGCGCAGCGGCTATTTTGTTTTTGGCCTTGAAGTCGGCCAATTTGCTGAGCCTGAATTTTCAGTCCAGCTATAAAGTCAGCGCGCGCTTTGACAACATTGGTGGCTTGAAGCGTCAAGCAGCGGTCAAAAGCGCCGGTGTGGTGGTGGGCCGTGTGGAGTCGGTCACCTTTGATGACAAAACCTTCCAAGCCACGGTCAACATGGCGCTGCAAAGCCAGTACCAATTCCCAAAGGACAGCAATCTCAAAATCTTGACCAGTGGTTTGCTGGGCGAGCAATACATTGGCATTGAAGCCGGTGCTGAGGCGCAAAACTTGGCCAATGGCGACCGCATTGCCACCACGCAATCTGCGGTGGTGCTGGAAAACTTGATCAGCCAATTCTTGTTCAGCAAAGCCGCTGAGCCCACACCGAAAGAAGGTGGCAAATGAGCGTGCGTTTCTCTTTGTGTGGTTTGAAGCAAGCCCTTGTGGTGAGCTTGGCGGTGTTGGTCACGGGCTGCGCCACAGGCCCCAATGCCAACCCCAAAGATCCTTTGGAGCCGATGAACCGCAGCATTTCGCGCTTCAACGACACCTTGGATGACAACGTCTTGAAACCCGTGGCCACAGGCTACCGCGATTACACGCCTGACTTGATTCAAACGGGTGTGCGCAACGTGTTCAACAACCTCTCCGATATCTCGTCGACGGTGAACAACGGTTTGCAATTGAAGGGGCGTCAAACGGCGTCTTCCTTCATGCGCGTGGCGGTGAATACAACGTTCGGTGTTTACGGCATTTTTGACGTGGCGACCGCTATCAAGTTGGAGCGTTACCCCGAAGATTTTGGACAGACTTTGGGTTTCTGGGGCGTTGGCAGCGGCCCTTATGTGGTGTTGCCGCTGTTGGGCCCATCCACCGTGCGTGACACGGCAGGTTTGCCTGTTGACTTTGCGCTGGACCCCGTCAGCAACTTGGACAATTCCAAGATCCGTACGGAAGCGCAAGGCTTGCGCATCGTGGATAAGCGGGCCAGTTATTTGGCCGCAGTCAATATTTTGGGTGAAGCCTCGATCGACAAGTACGCGTTCCTGCGTGATGCGTATTTGCAGCGTCGTCGTTCGCAGATTTACGATGGCAATCCGCCCGACGAAGACACGCCCGACCTGAGCCAACAACCCGCCTCGTCAGCCCAGTGAGGCTTTGCCGCGTTAGAGATGCCTTGAAGCCATGAATTTGATGACCATGAACCGTTTGAACCTTTCCTTGAACACCCGCCGCGCTTTTGTGCGCATGGTGTCGTCTGGCCTGTTGGCCGCGTCCTTTGGTTTGACCGCAGGCGTTGCCCAAGCCGCGACCGAAGCCCCTGATGTGTTCATCAAACGCCTAACCACTGAATTGCTGGACATCGTGAAGGCTGACAAAACCATTCTGTCGGGCGATGTGACCAAGATCAGTGTGTTGGTGGACCAGCGCGTGATGCCGCATGTCAATTTCCAGCGCATGACGTCGTCAGCCGTGGGCCCAGGCTGGCGTCAAGCCACGCCTGAGCAGCAAAAGCGCTTGCAAGACGAGTTCAAAACGCTGTTGGTGCGCACGTATGCGGGGGCGGTGAGCCAAATCAACAACCAAACCATTGCGGTGAAACCCTTGCGCGCAGCGCCTGATGATGTTGAGGTGATCGTGCGCACGGAAGTGCACGGCAAAGGTGACCCCATTCAACTGGACTACCGCGTTGAAAAATCAGCCGAGGCCCCTTCGGGTTGGCGCATCTACAACCTGAACGTGATGGGCGTGTGGTTGGTCGAAAATTACCGCAGTCAATTTGCCCAAGAAATCAACGCCAAAGGTGTTGACGGCTTGATCGCCAGCTTGGCCGAGCGCAACAAGTCCAACGCGCGCGTGGGCGCGAAATAAACCATGTTAATCGCTTTACCCGCACGCGTGATGCAAGCCCAAGCCCAAGCCGTGGCGGATAGCTTGGTGGTGGCTTTGGGTGCGCAAGTTGCCCAAGGTCGTGAGGCGGTGTTGGATGCGTCTGCGTTGCAACAGTTCGACTCGTCTGCGTTGGCTGTGGTGTTGGCCTGTCGACGTGCCGTGCTCAGCTTAGGCGGTGTGTTGCGTGTGACGGGCTTGCCAGAGCGTGCGCAGGCGTTGGCGAAGGTGTACGGCGTCACGGCGTTGCTGGACTAGTCCCGCACGCGCACGCCGCATCTGCGGTCATTCGGGCGCTAACCAGTGTGGGCATTGGCGAGGCCTTAAAATCAAAGGCTACTTATGTCCGCTATTTCCTTTCAATCTGTATCCAAGACCTTCCAAACTGCCCGAGGCCCGTTTCAGGCCTTGGACGGCGTGCGCTTTGACATCGAAGCGGGCGAGTTTTTTGGTCTCTTGGGCCCCAACGGCGCTGGCAAGACCACGCTGATCAGCATCTTGGCCGGTTTGGCCCAGGCTACGTCTGGCTCGATCTTGGTGCAGGGCGTGGATGTGGCCAAACAATCCGCCCAAGCCAGACGTCTGTTGGGTGTGGTGCCGCAAGAGTTGGTGTTTGACCCTTTTTTCAATGTGCGCGAGGCCTTGCAGTTTCAATCGGGCTACTTTGGCGTCAAGCACAACGACGCTTGGATTGACGAGCTCTTGCACAGCCTCGGCCTGGCCGACAAGGCCCACCACAACATGCGTCAACTGTCGGGCGGCATGAAGCGTCGCATGTTGGTGGCACAAGCTTTGGTGCACAAACCCCCCGTCATCGTGTTGGATGAACCCACCGCAGGTGTGGACGTGGAGTTGCGCCAAACCCTCTGGCAATTCATTGCGAAACTCAACCGTGAAGGCAGCACTGTGCTGCTGACCACGCATTATTTGGAAGAAG
>CANBRM010000130.1 GCA_947371915.1 Comamonadaceae bacterium
AGAGTTTCCAGAATAACGGGCACAGCTTTCCAAATGTGCTGGCCACCGAACAACGGGAAGTCAGCGGCATACGCGCCGTTGCCTTGCACGGGGTTCAAGATGTCGGTGTACTTCATGCCGTTGGCCATGCATGAGTTGAAGTCATCCACACCGTAGGCAGGTGCGCTGTGCACGATGCCTGTGCCGTCGCTCTCGCCCACGTAGTCGGCCAAGAACACGGGGGCTGTGCGTTTGTAGCCAGCGTCCACATGTGACAGTGGGTGGTTGAATTCAATGAGGCCGAGCTTGTCGCCGGTAGCTGTTGCCACCACTTTGCCTTCGAGCTTCCAACGCTCTAAACATTTCTCCACCAACGAAGCCGCGCATAAGAACAAACCACGCTCGGTGTCTACCAAGGCGTAGTTGATTTCGGGATGCATGTTGAGCGCTTGGTTGGCAGGGATGGTCCACGCAGTGGTGGTCCAAATCACTGCGAACGCTTCCTTGTCGAGCTTGGGTAAACCAAACGCAGCAGCCAGTTTCTCAGGCTGGGCGCACAAGAAGGCCACGTCCAAGGTGTCGCTCTTCTTGTCGGCGTATTCAATTTCAAACTCAGCCAAAGATGAGCCGCAGTCAAAGCACCAGTACACGGGCTTTAAGCCACGGTACACAAAGCCACGTTCCATCACGCGTTTGAAGGCGCGCAGTTGGCCTGCTTCGTTGGCGGGGTCCATGGTGCGGTACGGGCGCTCCCAGTCGCCCAAGACGCCCAAGCGTTTGAAGTCTTCGCGTTGTTGTTCGATTTGCTCGGTGGCGAAAGCGCGGCTCTTGGCCTGCATGTCGTCACGGCTGAGTTTGCGGCCATGCAGTTTTTCGATGGCGTTTTCGATGGGCAAACCGTGGCAGTCCCAGCCGGGGATGTATTGCGCGTCAAAGCCGCCCAATTGCTTGGACTTGACGATCATGTCTTTGAGCACTTTGTTCAGCGCATGGCCGATGTGCAGCTTGCCGTTGGCGTACGGTGGGCCGTCGTGCAACACAAACAGTGGTGCGCCTTGGCGTGCTACGCGGAGTTTTTTGTACAAGCCTTGCTCGTTCCATTGCTTGGCCCATGCGGGTTCGCGTTTGGGCAAGTCACCACGCATGGGGAACGGGGTGTCCATCATGTTGAGGGTGGAACGGTAATCGGTGGCTTTGTCGGTCATGGCTGTTTCAGATCGGAGGCTTCAATATCAGGGGTGGCTGCGAAAGCCGCGTTTAAAGGGCGGACTTCAAGGCAGACGAGAAGAAGAAAATGCGGGGCCGTGTGCAGAACGTGGGGCTGCACGCCCCGTCAAATTCGGGCTGCGAGCCAAGCGCGTGCATCGTCGCAGTCTTTGTGTATGCCTTGCATCAAGGCGTCCAGACCGTCGTACTTCAGCTCGTCGTGTAATTTGTGCAGCAGTTCCACGCGGATGATTTTACCGTAGCCCCCCTCCGCGCCTAGGCTGGTGGGCCAGTCGAGGCAATGGGTTTCTAGCAGCACGCGGCCACCGTTCACATCGGTCGGGTCAAGTGAGGGGCGAATGCCCAAATTGGCCACACCTGCCAAGGGCTTGTCGCTCAAGCCGTGCACCTGCACCACAAAGATGCCGCTGGCAGCGGGCTTCCAATGGCTAAAGCGCAGATTGAGTGTGCGGCAGTTCAGCTCGCGTCCCAGCTTGCGGCCATGCACCACATGGCCCGAAATCGCGTAGGGGCGACCCAGCAGCTGCGCCACTTCTTGCATCGCGCCACGGCCCATGGCCTCGCGCACAGCAGAGCTGGAGACGCGCAAGTTTTTCACCTCGTAGCTGTTCATGCGGGCCACATCAAAACCGTGGCTGGTGCCAGCGGCGTCGAGCATGGCGTAATCGCCCGCGCGTTTGGCCCCAAAGCGGAAGTCGTCGCCCACCAACACGTATTTCACGCCCAGACCTTTGACCAACACCTCTTCGATGAAGGCTTGCGGCTGCTGCGAGGCGAAGGCGTGGTTGAACGGCAGCACCACACATTGGTCGACACCACAGGCGCTGAGTTCGTTGAACTTGTCACGCAGGGTGGCGATGCGGGCGGGGGCCAAATCGGGCTGGCTGTGCTGCGCGGCAAAGAAGTCACGCGGATGGGGCTCAAAGGTCATCACGCAACTGGGCACGCCACGGTGGCGAGCTTCGCTGTTGAGCAGAGCCAGCATGGCTTGGTGGCCACGGTGCACGCCGTCAAAGTTGCCAATGGTCAAAGCACAGGCCTTGGCCAGCTGCGGGTGATGAAAGCCTCGAAAAATTTGCATAGTTTGAGTGTGGGGTGACGAACATGAAACTGTCACCCAATAAAGGTATATTGTCTGCGATAGATGTGCATTCCCGATCGGTCGTTATTGCAGCGAATGGAGGTGAGGTGTGAAGGTCTTGAAATTGTCTGCCCAAGGGCTGCCGCAGTCATGGATATCGCTAGAACAAGCGGTGATTCATTACGCGGCCAACGAGGTGCGCTGGGAATCTGGCGGCGAGGTGGCGGTGTTTCATGGCGGCACCAATGCCATCACGGGCGCGCAGTCGATCATCACGGTCAACAGCATCATTGGCACCAAGGGCGTGCCCAACATCAATCCGTTTGATTTGAAATCGGGCCTCACCAACGACAAGCTCTTTGCCCGAGACCGCAACATCTGCGCTTATTGCGGCGATCATTTTCACGAATCAGAACTCACCCGCGAACACATCCGTCCCATGGGACAACGCGGCCCCAACACGTGGATGAATGTGGTGACCGCTTGTCGCGCTTGCAACCACCGCAAAGGCAATCGCACACCCGAGCAAGCACGCATGCCCCTGTTGTACGCGCCCTACGAGCCCAGTTTGTGGGAAGACTTCATCTTGCGCAACCGACGCATCTTGGCCGACCAGATGGAATTTTTGATGGCGCATGTGCCTAAGAGTTCGCGTTTATTGGCTTAGTTCCTAGAACTTAGGTTTAGTTGTGTCACTTTTAGTGGTTAACCTATAAATTCATTAGATTGGGCGTGATTACAATTTTGTGATGCCTGAAAAAACTACTTCCAACGATATGAGTCATGCCTTTCGGGCTTTGCTGGTGTTGTCTTGTGCGGTGGTTTATTTTTACGCTTTCGAGCTTAATGCTTATCTTTTTGATGCGTTTGAATACTCTCAAGGCGTCAATTGGGTTTTCATTCCCAGTGGTTTGCGTCTTTTGCTGGTTTTGGTTTTGTTCCATTTGGGCGCAGTAGGCATTGTGTTGGGTTCATGCCTGGTGAATTACCTCCTCGGCTCAACTGACGCGCATGTGTTCAACATCGTGACGGGCTTTATTTCAGGTTTTTCGCCTTGGCTTGCGCGTTACTGGGTCATTGACCGGCTCAAATTGCGAGCCGATTTAGGGGGTTTGACCGTGCAAGATTTGTTCAAAGCTTCGGTGATTTTTGCCATCATCAACGCCACGCTTCACCAACTTTGGTTCTTTTGGGAAGGTACAACGACGCATTTCATGGCCAGTACCTTTGCCATGGCCATAGGAGATTGGTTTGGCTCGGTGCTTGTTTTGGCGACGGCGAGTGTGTTGTTCAAGTTGTACCGACAGTTAATAAATTAAAATCGCGAATCACCTTTATCAAAGTTTATGACCACCATTCTGATTGTTGAAGACGAAGACCTGCTGCGCGAGGGCGTGCAAGAGGTTTTGGAGATGCACGACTATGTCGTCATCGGAGCCGGCGACGGGATTGAGGCGTTGCAATGGTTGTCGGAAACGCATGTGGACTTGGTGGTCACCGACTTGGTCATGCCCAATATGGACGGGGTCGATTTCGTGGCCAAATTGCGCGAGAGCCACCCCGACTTGCCCGTCATCGTGGCTTCGGGCAGTACCGACTCAGTCATCGCGCGTTATGGCTTGAAATCGATCGACATTCCGGGTGCCAACGCCAGCATCCCCAAACCTTTTAAGAGCAAAGATTTGCTCGCCAAGATCGAAGAGCTATTGGCCCAGCGCGTCGCCGTGAAATAAGCAGCCATGCGGCACCCCCGCCGCGTCTTTTTTAATGGGCTGCGGCTGTGGCCGTGATGACGTTCACAAAATGACCCACCATCACAGGGCAGAAGTAAATGCTCACGGCCTTTGTGATCACCGCAATCGCTTCTTCTGACGATTTTGGGCGTGTGCTGAACTCGCCGGTCGTCAACTCTTCATACGCCTCGGCAATGGCCACAATTCGGCCGCCGACGGGTATGGCGTTGCCCACCAGTTTGTCTGGGAAACCTTGGCCGTTGAAGTGTTCGTGGTGCGCACGGATGATGAGCGACACAGTCTTCATGTCGTCCAAGTTTTTCAGACACGATTCACCTAATGCGGCGTGGTTCTCGTAGGAATGAACGTCACTGATGGGTAGCTCAAACACCTTGGCCCGCAAAATGCGGTCGCTCAGGCTGATTTTGCCAATGTCATGCAGCAAGCCGGCAATGTAGATCTCTTGGCACTGCTCTTTGTCCAAACCCGCGGCGCGGGCTGTTTTGAATGACAGTTCGGCCACATTGCGCGAGTGGGTCAGCAGTTGCTCATCGCGCATACCCAGCAAGCCTGAGAATGCTTTGATGGAGGCAATGTACGAGTCACGTAACTTTTGGTTCGACTCGGTCAGCTCTGTGGTTCTTTCTTTGACCTTCTCTTCCAAGTTGAGCACCAAGTCGTTGAGCTTGACGTTTTGCTCTTCCGTGAGTGCCGTCAAGCGTGTGCGGTCTTTTTTGAGCGCGATCAGCTCTAAGGACGACTCGATGGTGGCCACCAATTCAGCATCCACCCATGGCTTGGTCAAGTAGCGGTAAATACCGCCTTGGTTGACCGCCGCAATCGCGCTGCTGATGTCGGCGTTGCCTGTCAACAGAATGCGCATGGCGTCGGGGTGGCGATCTTTGACGGCCTCCAAAAGCTGTGCACCATTCATCTCGGGCATGTGCATGTCCGAAATGACCACATCGACCGATGTGCTGGCCAAGAGTTCCAGGGCTGTTTTCCCACTGTCGGCGGTCAGTACCTTGAAGTTATTCAAAGACAACATGCGTCGGAGCGCGGCCAGAATGTTGGGCTCGTCGTCGACGCAAAGAACGGTAGATTTCATGGTGAATGGCTTATGCGGCGGTCGTTTGATGAATGGGCAGTGAGACTTTGAACGTGGTGCCTTTGCCCACTTCGCTCTCCACGTTGATGCTGCCGTGGTGACGCTCGATGATGCCATGCGTGACCGAGAGGCCCAAGCCTGTTCCCACGCCTACGGCTTTGGTGGTGAAGAAAGGGTTGAAGATATTTTTCAGAACATCAGGTGGTATGCCGCAGCCCGAGTCGCTCACCGATAAATGCACATGGCTGTCATCGGCGCTGGTCGTGATGCGAATCAAACCGCGTTGCCCGGAGTCAATCGCTTGTGTGGCGTTGACCACCAAGTTCAACACCACTTGGTTGATTTGTGAGGGCAGGCAATCGATTTCGGGGAGAGTGCCAAACACCAGCTCCACATCGGCTTTGTTTTTGAACTCGCTGGCCACGATGTTCAAAGTCGATGCAATGCCTTTGTGCAGATCGGCTTTGGACCAAGCCGCTGTTTTCTCGGTGCGCGAAAAATCTTTCAAATCTTGAATGATGGTCTTGACACGTTGAATACCCTCGCGGGTTTCAGACAGCAAGAAGGTCACATCCTCTTGAATAAATTCGAAATTGATCTCTTCCTTGATGGCGTTGACTTGTTCAAGCGTCAAGGTGTCTTGACCTGGCTGGCAATGACGTTCGTAGGCGTGAATAATTTTTTGATACGCCTCAAAGTAGCTCACCAGCGACGCGATGTTGGACGACACATACCCAATTGGGTTGTTGATTTCATGGGCCACACCGGCAGACAACTGCCCCAAGGCCGCCAACTTTTCCGATTGATACAACAACTCGGAGGTGTCTTTGAGTTTGACCGTCACGCTCATTTCACGGCGAATGGCGGAGAAATACGCGCGCCACAAAAAGACCCCCAGCGCCGTTAACCCCAAGAAGATCGAAATGGAAGACAACACAAATGCGTTGCGCTTGATCACATCGAGTTCTC
>CANBRM010000131.1 GCA_947371915.1 Comamonadaceae bacterium
CCAAGCTGCAAGACGGCGTGGAAGACATCAAAGACCTGAAGGTCGACATGGTGCTTGAAGGCACGGTCAGCAACGTGGCCGCCTTTGGCGCGTTTGTCGATTTGGGCGTGCATCAAGACGGCTTGATTCACGTGAGTCAACTCAGCAACAAGTTCATCACTGACGCTCGCGAAGTGGTGAAGACCGGCGACATCATCAAGGTCAAAGTGCTGGAAGTGGACGTGGCCCGCAAGCGCATCAGCTTGACCATGAAGATGGACGCTGCGCCTGCGCGCAAGGATGGCCCACGGGATAACCGCTTTGAACATGCGGGGCGTGATAACCGGCAGCGGGGTGGGGGCAATTACAGCTCGGCGCCGGTGGCAGCGGGCTCGGTCATGGCGAGTGCATTTGCGAAGTTGCAGGGTTTGAAAAAGTAAAAGGACATTCGGCAGAGATGAATTCTGAACACGATGCACAAGTCATTGCCGAGTCAGTACAAACCAAACGTACTGGCTGGGCTGAAGCTGCTATGGCTTTGACGCAAGTTAATGTCGATGAGTTGGTAATGGGCGACTTTCCTAACGAAGTTGATGAGGACTTGGCGTGGTGATTTCAATTAAAGTTGTATAGTGAAAGCCCTCCACATCTACGCCGGCCCCAAAGCCTTGGCCCACATTGAGGCCAACGGCTTGAAGCCCGAACACATCGGCGTCATCCCCGCTGCAGCGGGTGGTCCCAAGGGTTTGATCCTCGGGCAACTTGACCGTTTTTTGTTTGGCGAGTGGTTGCCACAAAGTACGCAGCCCATCGACCTGGTTGGCGCATCCATCGGCGCATGGCGCATGGCCACCGCGTGTTTGGATAACCCCGTGCAAGGCTTTGACCGCCTGTCCCACGACTACATCCACCAAAATTACAAAGTGCCCGAAGGCCAAAAGCGCCCCAGCGCCGAGCAAATAAGCGACGAGTTTGGCAAAAGCTTGAACGCTTTTTATGGCGGGCGCATTGGCGAAGTGTTGAATAACCCACGCTATCGCCTGCATGTGGTGACCTCGCGTGGCAAACACATCCTTCACCGCGAACACCCGTTACTCACGCCTTTGGGCTACGCAGGCGCGTATTTGTGCAACGCCGTGCAGCGCAAAGCCATGGGCGCGTGGTTAGAGCGCGTGGTGTTTTCAAGCCGTGGCGAGCTGCCGTTTGATACGTCAGACTTTGCCACCCAACACATGGCGCTGAACGAGCGCAACTTCATGGCCGCGCTGCAAGCCAGCTGCTCCATCCCGTTTGTGCTGCAGGCCGTGCACGACATTCCCGATGCACCCACGGGCGCGTATTGGGATGGCGGTATCACCGACTACCACTTGCACCTCAACTACAACGGCTTGACTAAAAGTCCTTTGGTGCTTTACCCGCACTTTCAAAAAGCGGTGGTGCCCGGCTGGCTAGACAAAGCCCTGAAGTGGCGGCACAAGTCCACCCCGTTTTTAGACAACACCATTGTCTTGGCCCCCAACCCCGAGTGGGTCAAAACCCTGCCCAACGGCAAGCTGCCAGACCGCAGCGACTTTGTGACGTATGCCTCTGACTTTGAGGGGCGGGTCAAGGTTTGGAGCGATGCTGTGCATGCGAGTGAGCAGATGGCACATGAATTTGCGGATTGGTCAGCCAAGCCAGACATGGCGGCCGTGCATCGGCTATAAAGCCTTGCGCCATGAACGAATCCATCGATTACCTGCACGAAGTCTTCGACGCATTCGGCCCCATCCGTGCCCGCCGGATGTTTGGCGGTTGGGGCATCTACCACGATGGTTTGATGTTTGGGCTCTATGCCGCAGGGCGTTTGTATTTGAAGACCGATGCGCACAATGTGGTTCAGTTTGAAGCGGCGGGGTCTGAGCCGTTTACGTATAGCCAGCGCGGCAAGGTGGTGAAGTTGTCTTATTGGTCTGCGCCCGAAGTCATCCTTGATGAGCGAGACCAAGCACGAATTTGGGGACGCAGCGCGTTTGAAGCCGCGTTGCGGTGCAAATCAACCAGATGAACGCAAGACCTGCAAAAGCCTGCCGGTGTGTCTAAACGGGCATGGATAATTCGGGTATGTCTTCTACCGCGCCTTTCCTCACCGCCGCCCTCTATAAATTCGTATCGTTGCCCGACTTCGTCGAAATGCAGGCACCTTTGCAAGCTTTTTGCGAAGACAACGATGTCAAAGGCACTTTGCTTTTGGCACATGAGGGCATCAACGGCACGATTGCAGGGCCCGAGGCGGGTATTCGCGCCGTGCTGGCGTTCTTGCGTGCCGATCCGCGCATGGCAAGCTTGCAGCACAAAGAATCGTGGAGCCCGAAACCACCGTTCACCCGCATGAAGGTGCGGCTGAAAAAAGAGATCGTCACGCTGCGTGTGCCTGACCTCGACCCCAACAAAACCGTGGGTCAATACGTGAAACCCCAAGACTGGAACGCGCTTCTGGCGGACCCCGACGTGGTGGTGATCGATACCCGCAACGACTACGAGGTGGCGATTGGCACCTTCAAAGGCGCGATCAACCCCAACATCAAGACCTTTGTGCAGCTGCCCGCTTGGCTCGATGCCCAAGAAAATTTGCAAGGCGAAGCTGCGAAAAAAACCAAAGTGGCCATGTTTTGCACCGGCGGCATTCGCTGCGAAAAATCGACGGCACTGATGAAAATGCGCGGCTTTGACGAGGTGTACCACCTTGAAGGCGGCATCCTCAAATATTTGGAAGAAATCCCGCCTGAGGAAAGCACTTGGGAAGGCGACTGCTTCGTGTTCGACGAGCGCGTGAGTGTGAGCCACGGCTTGGGTGTGGGCCACCACGAGCTGTGCCGTTCATGCCGCTGGCCCTTGAGCGCCGAAGACAAGTTGTCGCCGCATTACGTGTTGGGCGTGAGCTGCGAACACTGCCACGACCAACGCACGCCCGAGCAAAAGGCGCAGATGGCCGAGCGTCAACGCCAAGTGGAGTTGGCCGAGGCGCGAGGCGAGATTCATGTGGGTGCCAAGATGCCTGACCACAGCCACGCCCACGAAAAGAACGAATAAGAGAAGAAGGCGGCCTTACATGGCCGCGTTCAGCATCTCGCGGTATTCCTGCTCGGTTGCCAAGCGCGGGTTGGTTTTATGGCAATGGTCGGCCATGGCGCCTGCGATCACTTGGTCAAAGCAATCGGGCGTCACGCCCATCTCGGCCAAGCCTTTGGGCAAATTCAAACGGGCGTTCATGGCGGTGATGGCTTGCGCCACGGCTTCTGCGGCTTGCGTCGCTGCAGCGGCCGTGGCCTCATTGCCACCGATAGCGCCCAAACCCATCGCATAGGCCATGCGCTGCATGCGTCGATCACGCTGTACCAACTCCGCTGCCGCGTTAAAGCGAATCACCGCGGGCAAGAACATGGCGTTTAAGGTGCCGTGGTGCAAACGTGGGTTCACACCGCCCAAGCTGTGGCTGAGCGAGTGCACGCAGCCCAAGCCTTTTTGAAACGCCATCGCACCTTGCATAGACGCGCTCATCATGTTGAGACGCGCATCGCGGTCTTGGCCGTCGTTGGTGGCGCGTTCGATGTGCGCCCAGCCACGCGTGAGGCCGTCCAGCGCAATGCCGTCAGCAGGTGGGTTGAATGGGGCGGCCATGAAGGTTTCCATGCAGTGTGCGATGGCGTCCATGCCGGTGGCCGCAGTCAGGGCAGGGGGCAGGCCGAGGGTGAGTTCGGGGTCGAGCAACGCAGCTTTGGGCACCAAGTGCCACGAGTGAAAGCCCAGCTTGCGCCCATCGTCCACGATGACGATGGCACCGCGTGCCACCTCGCTGCCCGTGCCTGCCGTGGTGGGCACTGCAATCAAGGGTGACACGGCCGGTGTGATTTTGAGCGAGCCACCTTCGATGGTGGCGTAGGTCTTGAGCGGGCCTTCGTGTGTGGCGGCAATGGCCACGCCCTTGGCGCAGTCGATCGAAGAGCCGCCACCCACTGCGATCAAGCCGTCGCACTGGTGGGCGTGGTAAACCTTAACTGCCGCTCGCACCGCCGCTTCGGTCGGGTTGGACGGGGTTTGGTCAAACACGGCGACATACTGAATGTCCGGCTGGGTTTGCAAGGCGTCGAGCGCTTTTTGCAAAATGCCCACGGCTTTGACGCCCTGGTCCGTCACGATGAGCGGGCGTTTGATGTTCGCTTTTTCGCATTCGGCACCCAAAGTGCTGAGCACGCCAAAGTCGATCTGGATGTTGGTGAGGTAAAGAATTTGAGCCATGGCACACTATAAAAGCCCCCTCACAAAAAGCAAATCTGTATGAGTCACCCACGTAACCCACAAAGCCTGTTGACCCCCGCCATGCGCGATGTGCTGAATGCCATTGCTAAAGCCGGTCGCCCCCCCATTGCCATGCTCAGCGCAGCACAAGCCAAGCAGGGCTACGCCTTGGGCGCGGGCGTGTTGGAGGTGAATGCCCACAAGATGGCGCGCGACGACACGCTTCAGATTCCGGTTCGCGATGGCGCTGTGTTGCGCGCCAAACTGTGGGCCGAGCACGCCGCGCCTAACATGCCCGTGCTGCTGTACTTTCATGGCGGTGGCTTTACCGTGGGCAGCCCCGAAACGCATGAAGCGCTGTGCAAGCACTTGGCGCATTTGGCGCAGTGCGCGGTGGTGTCGCTGGACTACCGGCTCGCACCCGAGCACACGTTTCCCACCGCGCACAACGACGCCTTTGATGCCCTGCAATGGCTCGCGGCCAACGCCACGGGTCTTGGCCTGGACGTCACCCGCATGGCGATTGGCGGCGATAGTGCAGGCGGCACGCTCACCACCGCCACCGCGATTGCCGCACGCGATGCGGGCATTGCGCTAAAGCTGCAGCTCATGTTCTACCCCGGCTGTTCGCCCGAGTACATGCCCTCGGCGCACACGTTTGAGAAAGGCTTTTTACTGGAAAAAGCCAGCATTGAGTACTTTTACAACCACTACGTCCCGAACTTGGCCGACCGCCACGATCCACGCTTTTCGCCGTTGCTGGCCGATGTGTCGGGCGTCGCGCCGGCTTGGTTGGGCTTGGCCGAATGCGACCCGCTGGTGGAAGAAGGCGTGGCCTATGCCGACCACCTTCGGTTGTGCGGCGTGCCTGTTGATTTAGAAATTTACAAAGGCGTGGTGCACAGCTTTATTCAGATGGGGCGTGTCATTCCCGAGGCCTTGGTGGCACATGCCGATGCGGCACGAGCGCTGCGTCAAGCGTTTGCCTAACCCTACCGAATTGAGCGCCAGATTTAGCGCACCGTTTATAGAACCGTTTTACGCACCGCATGCTCCCACAAAGCCATTTGCTCAACGGCGTAGTCGGGCAGACGTTGCGGGGTAAAGCGGCGCTCCACGCGCCATTGCGCGCTCAACTCATCGGTGCTGGCGTAAATGCCGGTCGACAGGCCCGCCAAATACGCCGCGCCCAGTGCCGTGGTTTCCACCACGTCAGGGCGCACCACATCAATGCCCAGCAAATCGGCCTGAAACTGCATGAGCAAGTCGTTCACGCACGCGCCGCCATCGACGCGCAGTTCTTGCACTTGAGCCACACCGGCTAACGCCAGATCTCGGCCCATGGCGTGCAGCAACGCAGCGCTTTGAAAGGCTATGCTCTCTAGCGCAGCACGCGCAATGTGTGCCACCGTGCTGCCGCGTGTCAGGCCCGTGATGGTGCCGCGGGCGTCGGGTTTCCAATACGGCGCGCCCAGGCCCGTGAAGGCGGGCACCACCATCACGCCGCCCGAATCGGGCACGCTTTCGGCCAAGGCTTGCACTTCGCTGCTGTGGCGAATGGCCCCCAAACCATCGCGGAGCCACTGCACCACGGCCCCGCCCACAAACACGCTGCCTTCCGTGGCAAATTGCGGCTGTGCGGTGGTTTGGGCGGCGCTGGTGGTGATCAAGCCGTTTTGTGAACGCATGGCCATGTCGCCCGTGTGCATGAGCATGAAGCAGCCTGTGCCGTAGGTGTTCTTGACCATGCCCGCGCTGAAACACGCTTGGCCAAACAAGGCACTTTGTTGGTCGCCCGCGACACCGCCCATTGTGATGGCGTGCCCCAAC
>CANBRM010000132.1 GCA_947371915.1 Comamonadaceae bacterium
GCTTGGCTGAACGCGGCTTCAATTTCGTAGCGCAGTTGGCCTGCGGCTTCTTGTGCGCAGTCGAGGGCCACGCTGTCGGTGATGCGCATGCCGTGTGAATATTGCGGCACATGGCCTTTGGCAGCGAGTTGTTCGTTCACCTGCGGACGAAAGCCGTGCACCAGCACAATGCGCACGCCCATGCTTTGGATGAGCGCCAAATCTTGCGCCAAGTTGGGCAGCTTGCCCGCCTCAATCGCTTCGCCGGCAATGCCCACCACAAACGTCTTGCCACGGTGCATGTGGATGTAGGGTGCCACCGAGCGAAACCAAGGCACAAACGTGAAATCAAAAACAGCGGACATGGCGTGTGGGGGTAAAGGGGGTGCCAGCTGGGTCGAGCTGGGATAATTGCGGATTGTCACCCAAGTTATCGCCTGTTTTGTCCAACCCCTCAACTCCGAACGCATTGCCGAATTCACCTTTGAATTCCTCGCCGAATACGCTGCCGCTTCACGCCACCCCGTCTTTGACGCCTGCGGCTGAGCCCGCCCGCGTGGCCAAGCCGCTGAAGATTGAGTTTCCTGAGGGCTTGCCCGTCTCGGCGCGGCGCGACGAAATCATGGCCGCCATGAAGGTGCACCAAGTCATCATCGTGTGTGGTGAAACGGGGTCGGGCAAGACCACGCAGCTGCCTAAGATGGCGCTGATGCTGGGGCGTGGCGGGCAAAAGCAGGCTTTACAACAATCGGGTTCTCAACAATTGGGTTCTGACCCCAATTCTTCTTCTAATTCTTCAGGTCGTGGCCCGCGCCGCCAGATCATTGGCCACACGCAGCCGCGCCGCATTGCCGCCAGCTCTGTGGCCAAGCGCATTGCCGAAGAGCTGAACACGCCCTTGGGCGACGTGGTGGGTTTCAAGGTTCGTTTTCAAGACCGGCTGAGCAAAGACGCTTCGGTCAAGCTGATGACCGACGGCATTTTGTTGGCCGAAACGCAAAACGACCCGCTGCTCAAAGCTTATGACACCATCATCATCGACGAGGCCCACGAGCGCAGCCTGAACATCGACTTCCTTCTGGGCTACTTGCGCGAAATTTTGCCGCGCAGGCCGGACCTGAAAATCATCGTCACCTCGGCCACGATTGACGCCGACCGGTTTGCCCAGCACTTCGCCTCTGCCAAAGGCCCAGCCCCGGTCTTGATGGTCTCGGGCCGCACCTTTCCTGTGGAGATGCGTTACCGCCCGTTTGAAGAAAGTCGTGATTACGACCTGAACAACGCCATCGCCGACGGCGTCGACGAGCTATGGAGCAACCCCTCGCAGCAGGGCGACATCTTGGTGTTCTTGCCCGGTGAGCGTGAGATTCGCGAAGCCGCTGATCACCTGCGCGCCCACCTGAGCCATTCGCCCGTGATGCGCAGCGCCGAGGTGCTGCCGCTGTTTGCGCGCCTGTCCAGCCCCGAACAAGACCGCGTGTTTGACACCCGTGGTGGACGGCGCATTGTGCTGGCGACCAACGTTGCCGAAACTTCGCTGACGGTGCCCGGCATTCGCTACGTGATTGATGCGGGTAACGCCCGCGTCAAGCGCTACAGCTGGCGCAGCAAGGTGGAGCAGTTGATGGTCGAGCCCATCAGCCAAGCCGCGGCCAACCAGCGCGCAGGCCGATGCGGTCGCGTGGCCAACGGCATTTGTATTCGCTTGTACGACGAGGTGGACTTCAACGGCCGCTCGCGGTTCACAGACCCTGAAATTTTGCGTTCCTCGCTGGCGGGTGTGATCTTGCGCATGAAGGCGCTGCACTTGGGCAATGTTGAGCAGTTCCCGTTCTTGGAAGCCCCACGCCCCAAAGCCATCGCTGATGGCTACCAACTTTTAAGCGAACTCGGTGCGGTGGATGACGACAACGAACTCACGTCCATGGGCCGCGAGTTGTCCAAACTGCCCCTTGACCCCCGCGTAGGCCGCATGATTTTGGAAGCGCGGGACCGTAACGCCTTGGACGAAGTGCTGGTCATCGCCTCGGCCCTCAGCGTGCAAGACGTGCGCGACCGCCCCATGGAAGCACAAGCCGCGGCCGACCAAGCACACGCCAAGTTTGATGACGACCGCAGTGAATTCAGCGGCTACCTCAACCTGTGGAAATGGCTCGAAAACTCACGCGGTGGTAAGCCCCATGTGCCTGGCAGTGTGAAGCATCACATCGCGGCGAAACAGTCTCAGAGCCAACCAGGAACCGTCAAAGTGGGTGCGACGGGTGTGCCGACAGAGCACAAGCTCAGCAACCGTCAATACGAAGCCCTGTTGCGCCAAAACTTCATCAACGTGCGCCGCGTGCGCGAGTGGCGCGACACCCACACGCAGCTGCTGACGGTGGTGACAGAGCACAAGTGGCGCTTGAACACCTTGCCCGCCAGCTACGAGCAGCTGCATTTGTCGATGTTGGCAGGCTTGCTGGGCAACGTGGGCTGCAAGCTCGAACCCGCTGCAGGGCAAACCAGCAGCAACGAATATTTGGGCGCACGCAGCATCAAGTTTTACCCACACCCCGGCGCGCATTTGCGCAAGAAGCCAGGGCGCTGGGTGGTGGTGGCCGAGTTGGTGGAAACCACACGACTGTTTGGTCGTGGCATTGCCGCCATCGAGCCGCAGTGGCTGGAGCAAGTCGGCGTCCATTTGCTCAAAAAGCAATTGCTCGACCCGCATTGGGAGAAGAAAGCAGGCGAAGTCAAAGCCTTAGAACGCGCCACCTTGTATGGCCTGGTGGTCTACAACGGTCGCCGCGTGAGCTACAGCAAAGTGGACTTGGCGGGTGCCCGCGAAATCTTCATTCGCGAAGCCTTGGTGGCGGGTGAGCTAGACACCAAACTGCCGTTCCTCGCCGCCAACCAAAAGCTCATCGCGCAAGTGGAAGAGCTGGAACACAAGTCGCGTCGCCAAGACGTGTTGGTCGACGACGCGCTGATTTACGCCTTTTACGACCAGCAGTTGCCCGCCGACGTGTGCGGTTTGGTGACGCTGGAGACGTGGTACCGCGATGAGGTGAAACGCCAGCCCAAACTGCTGCACCTCAGCCGCGAAGAGCTCATGCGCCACCAAGCTGCAGGCATCACCACGCAAGCGTTCCCGAAGACGCTGCGCCTAGGCGGTGTGGACTGCCCGGCTGACTATTTGCACGAACCCGGTGACGCCAAAGACGGCCTGACCGTGACCGTGCCCCTGTTTGTGCTGAACCAAGTGAGCGAAGAGCGCGCTGAGTGGCTGGTGCCGGGCATGCTGAACCAAAAAATTCATGCTTTGCTCAAAACCTTGCACCAACGACCTCGCTCGCGCTTGGTGCCGCTGCCTGACAGCGCAGCCCGCTTGACCGAGGCTTTGTCGACAGACGTGGCGTTTGGTTCTGGTCCGTTGGTGGATGCCTTGCTCAAGCTGGTGCGGGACGCCACGCAAGTGGACGTGAAGCGTGCCGATTTCAAACTCGACATGCTGGCCCCGCACCTGTTCATGAACTTTCGGGTGGTGGACGAGCACGGGCGGCAGATGGGCCACGGCCGCAACCTGGGCGCATTGAAAGCCGAGTTGGGCAGCCAAGCGCGTGGCGCTTTTCAGGCGCTGGCGGCGCTCAAAGGCGTGGGAACCTTGTCGGTGGCGTCTGACGCGACGCCTGCGAGCCAAGGTGGGCCGCAGGCTTCGGGCGCGCAGGGGCAGGGCGCTGCTGCGTCTGTGCGTGGCACGGCTAACGCTTTACGTGGCGCAAATGGTGCTGCACCAGGCCCAGGCCAAAAATCAGCCCCCGCCGAGCAGCGTTACACCACCTGGAGCTTTGGCGAGTTGCCCGAGTTGATGGAAATCACCAAAGGCAACCAAACCATTATTGGCTTTCCGGCCTTGGTGGATGTGGGCGACGCCGTGTGCATCGAAGTGTTTGATGAGCCCGAAGTCGCAGCCACCAAACACCGCGCGGGCCTGCGCCGCTTGTTTGCCATGCAGATCAAAGATGCACTCAAGTACTTGGAGAAAAACTTGCCCGACCTGCAAAAAATGTCAGTCGCCTACATGTTGGTCGGCAAATCGCCTGACGGCTCGGGTGGCGGCACGGCCGAAGAACTGAAGCAGCAAATTTTGGACGTGGCCTTGGACCGTGCGTTCTTGCTCGACCCCTTACCCGCCAACGAGGCCGATTTCAAACGCCGCCTCGACGAAGGCCGTGGCCGACTCACCCTCATTGCCAACGAAGTGGCCCGCTTGGCCGCCATCGTGCTGACCGAGTTCGCCGCCGCCAACCGCAAAGTCAAAGACACCAAAACCAGCCCCGACAGCGTGGCCGACGCTGCCCAGCAGCTGCAACGCTTGGTGGGTAAACGCTTCATCACCGACACCCCATTCGCCCAACTGCAACACTTCGCCCGCTACCTCAAAGCTGTGGTGTTGCGTCTTGACAAACTGCGCGCCGACCCTGCACGCGACGCCGCCAAACTGGCCGAACTCAAACCGCTGGATCAAAAGTATTGGCGCTTGGTGGCCGAGCGCAAAGGCGTGACCGACGCGCGCATGCAAGAGTTCAGGTGGCTACTGGAAGAGCTGCGCGTGAGCTTCTTTGCGCAAGAGCTGCGCACACCCCAGCCGGTGAGTGTGAAGCGGCTGGATAAGGCTTGGGGGCAGTTGAGTTACTAACTTCTGATCGATTCAGGCCATACCCAAGACCGCTAATTTTGCGACTTGACTGCGTTAGGAGTCGCTCGCAACTCTCTACCCATCCTCAGGGTAAACGTGGACTATTTTTTTCTTGAATCGTCTAAAATGAAAGCGCTTTCATTTTGGGGTTGTATGAAAAAAATATCGTTGTCCATCCTTGCCATGCTGCTGGTTTTTAGCGCACATGCTGAGAGAAAAACCTTGACCGTTGCGGCCTACCCAGCGGTGGATGAAATCGTGAAGGCGGCGCTAGTGACGTGGCAAAAAAGCCACCCGGATGTCGATGTCAAAGTGGTGGGGCGTGAGTACGCGGACCATCACACGGCGATGACCACGGCGTTGGCAACCGCCACAGGATTGCCGGATGTGATGACGATTGAATATGGTTACTTGGGGCGTTTCGCGCAAAGTGGAGCCTTGGAGGATTTGAGTCAACCGCCTTATCGTGCCACTGATGCAGCTAAAAAGATGGTGTCATTTGCGATGACGCAAGGGCATACAGACAGCCAAGGTCAGACTGCCATGCCCACTGATATTGGTCCCGGTGCCATGTTCTTTAGACACGATCTCGCCCAAAAAGCCAAGGTGAAAGATACCGATCTGACCGAGTCATGGGACAGCTTTATTGAGAGTGGCAAAAAGATCAAGTCAGCCACAGGTGCTCATTTGGTTGCGCATGCTCGTGATGTCAAAGATATCGTCATTCGCACGGGTATTCCAGCGGATGAAGGGGTTTACTTTGATGCGAAGGGGCAGTCGGTGGTGGGGTCATCTCCGCGCTTCAAAAAAGGTTTTGAGTTGGCTAAAAAAATCAGGGCCGAGGGCTTGGATGCGAAAGTCAATGCATGGTCAGGTGAGTGGGGCGAGTCACTCAAGCGTGGCACGGTGTCAGTGCAAATGATGGGTGCGTGGCTGGGTGGGCATTTAGCCAACTGGCTGGCACCCAACACGGCTGGCATGTGGCGCTCTACGGTGCTGCCCGAGCGGGCGGCCACCTCATGGGGTGGGACCTTTTATGCCATTCCAAAAAAAGCACAAAACAAAGAGTTGGCTTGGGATTTAATTGCTTATCTCACGCTCAATCGGCAGCAGCAGCAGTTGGCTTTTGAAAAGTTCAACGCATTTCCTGCATTACTTGACGCGCAATCTGGCGCATTTTTTGAGCAACCTGTTGCGTTTTTAGGCGGACAAAAGGCGCGCATGGAGTGGCGCAGCACCGCGGCGCAAATCAAGCCAACACGCGTTTTTAAGAACGACACGATTGCAGAAGAAATCGTCAACGCTGAG
>CANBRM010000133.1 GCA_947371915.1 Comamonadaceae bacterium
TGCCGAAGGCACCGATTGCATCGGCGTCGTGGGCACTACCGGCGAGTCACCCACCGTCAACGTAGAAGAGCACTGCGAAATCATCCGCGTGTCGGTCGAACAAGCCGCCCAACACACCGAACGTCATGTGCCCATCATGGCCGGCTGCGGTGCCAACTCGACGTCTGAGGCGATTGAGCTGGCCAAGTTTGCCAAGAAAGTTGGCGCACATTGCCAATTGCAAGTGGTGCCCTACTACAACAAACCCACCCAAGAAGGCCAGTACCAGCACTTCAAAGCCATCGCCGAAGCCGTAGATTTGCCCGTGATTTTGTACAACGTACCCGGTCGCTCTGTGGCCGATATGGCACACGACACCGTGCTGCGCTTGGCCCAAGTGCCAGGCATCGTCGGCATGAAAGAAGCCACCGGCAACATCGAACGTGCCCAATGGCTCATTCGCGATGTACCCAAAGGCTTTGCCGTGTACTCAGGTGACGACCCCACAGCCGTGGCTTTGATGCTCTGTGGCGGCCAAGGCAACATCAGCGTCACCGCCAACGTGGCGCCGCGCTTGATGCACGAGCTCTGCGTGGCAGCGATGGCGGGTGACGTCAAACGTGCCATGGAGATTCAGTTCAAGTTGATGCCTGTGCACAAACACCTGTTTGTCGAGGCCAACCCGATTCCCGTGAAATGGGCGATGACACGCATGGGCCTGTGCGGCCCTACCTTGCGTTTGCCCATGACCGAACTCACCCCTTCTAACGAACCCGTGGTTGAAGGCGCTCTGCGCGCTGCTGGTTTGATTTGATACACACAAAGGCTTTCGCTGTGACGCATATCTCTTCTTTGACGCGCACTGCCGTCATCTGGCTGGCCTTGGGTTTGTTGAGCGCATGTAGCTCACTGATGGACACCGACAAGGTGAACTACAAATCTGATGGCACGGCCAAAATCGTGCCGCTGGACATCCCACCTGACTTGACACAACTCGCCCGCGACACGCGTTATGCCGTCCCCGGCGGCTCGGTGCTGGCCAGCAACATGTCTGCGCCTCAAACGGCGGCATTGCCAACCACAGCGGTCAAACAAATCAACGATGTGCGTTTGGAGCGTGATGGTCGCCAGCGCTGGCTCGTGGTCAACCGCCCAGCCGAAGCTGTGTGGCCCATCGCACAAGCGTTTTGGAAAGAAAACGGTTTTACCTACACCGTCGAGCAAGAGCAATTGGGCTTGCTGGAAACCGAGTGGGCTGAAAACCGCGCCAAGATTCCACAAGACTTCGTCCGCCGCACCTTGGGCAAAGTATTCAACGGGCTCTACTCGTCGGGCACACGCGACAAGTTTCGCACCCGTCTAGAGCGCAACAACGCCGGTGGCGTTGAAATTTATGTGACCCACCGCGGTATGAGCGAAGAGTACACAGACGCCTCCAAAACACGCACCATGTGGCAAGCCACACCCAGCGATCCTGAATTGGAAGCTGAGTTCTTGAGCCGCTTGATGGTCAAACTGGGTATTTCTGCGGAGCAAACCAAATCTATCTTGGCAAGCAAAGCCGCCACGGCAGCGCCCATGGCGATCGTCAACACCGGTGGTGCCAGCACATTGACCTTGCCCGATTCGTTTGACGTGGCATGGCGCCGTGTGGGCTTGGCGCTGGACCGCACCGGCTTCACCGTCGAAGACCGCGACCGCGCCAAAGGCATTTACTTTGTGCGTTACGTCGATACGGCTGAGAAAGAGGAAAAAGGCTTCCTCACCAAGTTGTTCAGTGCCTCCACGCCTGAAGCGGGCCCGGTGAAATACCAGATTCGCGTCGCATCCAATCAGACACAAACTCAGGTCACCGTTCTCACCGCCACGGGTGAAGCAACCGGCAATGCGCCTATCGCGGCACGTATCTTGAAGTTGTTGTCTGACGATCTACGCTGAGCCGTCGGCTCAGATGACCACGCGTCATGCTGCGCTTTAAAAGCCTGGGCAGCGGCAGCTCAGGCAACGCCACCTTGGTCGAGGCCAAGAGTGGCGCTCGTACCACCCGCTTGTTGATTGACTGCGGCCTGCGCCTGCGTGATCTAGAGACGCATCTTGAAAAAGCAGGCACACACGCCGAAGCGCTGGATGCCATCTTCATCACTCACGAGCATGGCGATCACATTGGCTGTGCACGCAGTTTGGTCAAACGTCACCACACCCCCATCTGGATGAGCCGAGGCACTTGGCTGGCGATACAAGACCCACACTGGCTGCCTTTGCAACCACGGGTCAAAGAAGTGCGTGATGGACAAACCTTGGCATGCGGTGAATTACAAATTTCGCCATTCACCGTGCCCCACGATGCCCGCGAACCTTTGCAATTGCGATGCAGCAATGGCGATCGTCAATTGGGCGTGGTGACCGATTTAGGGCATGTCACACCGCATGTGGTGGCGGCCTTGCAAGGCTGTCATGCGTTGCTGCTTGAAACTAACCACGACCCCGACATGCTCCAGCGCTCGAGCTACCCCAGCTTTCTCAAACAGCGCGTGGGCGGTGCATGGGGGCATTTGGCCAACCATGCAGCAGCAGACTTACTGCGGCAAATCAAACACAGCGCACTCAACCATGTAATCGCCGCCCACCTGAGCGAGCGCAACAACACGCCAGAACTGGCCCGTGCATGTTTGTCTGAGGTCATGGACTGTGCGCCGCTAGACATTGAGGTGGCAGACCCAGCCAATGGCAGCAAATGGATTCACGTTTGATTTTCAATCGCCCATGAAAAAAGCCACCCGAGGGTGGCTTTTGCATTCATCCGAAGACGAATTACTTGCTGGCGGCTTCGGCAGCAGGAGCGGCAGCAGATGCGTCAGCAGCAGGAGCCGAAGCTTCAGCAGCAGGAGCAGCGACTGGAGCAGCAGGAGCGGCTTCAACAGCAGGGGCTTCTTTTTTACCGCAAGCAACGAGAGCAGCAGCAGCCAAGAGAGTCGCCAACAGGAGCGATTTTTTCATGTCAATTTTCCTTAAGGAGTGGGGATAAAACAATTTTCGAAAATTGCCACGGCTTTCACCATGACCGAGCTGATGACCTCGAGACCTTCTAGCTCAGCCTTCAATTATAGGGGTAAATCCTGAGCTGGTGCATGAGTGCCGTCAGCTCCGCGTCATCTTGGGGCATCGTGCCCATTGGCGTGCAGCCATCCATCGTCGCACCAGTCATTCAACAAGGACAACGCATCTGCACTGGCCTTGGCGAGTGATGCTTCGCTCAAACAACGCTCATCCGCCAATTGGCGCATCAACGTCGCATCTTTTCCCGCTGCACGCCAACTCTCCCCATTCAAGAAAATGTGATGACTGTCGTACATCATGCGGCTTCGTCGGTCTAAATGCACCGTTTTGAGCTCATCAGGAGGCACGCCAGCCTCAAACCACACGTTGGCTTTGGGCTCCGTTAAGAACTCGCCCAAGGCACGAGGCAGTGCCAACGGGTCATTCACAGCACGCTGCAAAGCAGATTTGGCGAAGTCCAACAACCCTTCAGGAATGGCAGCAGGCTTGATCACCGCCGCTTGATCGGCGTCTTTGTAAAGTTCGCAACCTACCGCATCTTCGGCCTCTTCGCTGACGCGAACCAACAGTTCGCGCGCCAAATCGCCCATTTGTGGGGTTCTGAAACCGACGGAATACGTCATGCACTCGCCCACCGCCACGCCATCGTGGGCGTAACGCGGCGGCAAATACAACATATCGCCAGGGTTGAGTACCCATTCCTGCTCGGGCTTGAAGTTCGCCAAAATTTTGAGCGGCATGTCGGGCACTAAAGACAAGTCTTTTTGCCGACCAATGCGCCAGCGACGTTGACCGTGGGCTTGCAACAAAAAGACGTCATAACTGTCAAAGTGCGGGCCTACGCCGCCGCCTTCGGTGGCGTAACTAATCATCACGTCGTCCAAACGGGCATCGGGCACAAAGCGAAATTGCTGCATCAACGCAGCCAAACGCTCATCGTGCAGATCAACGCCTTGCACCAACAAGGTCCAGTCCCGCTCGGTGAGTTTGGGAATGGCGCGTCGCTTGAACGGGCCGCGTTGCATGTCCCAAGCGCGCTGACCGTTGTTGTCGCCCATGACCAAGCGCGACTCAACGTCAGATTGCTCCGCCAAGTCAAACAACTCGGGACGGCTCAGCAAGGCTTTGAATTCGGGAATAGCTTGGCGCACCAGCAAGGGCTTGCGTTGCCAATAGGTGTTCATGAATTCGGTGGGGCTGATGCCACCGAGAAGAGTTAGGGGTTGGTTCACATTCATCGTGCGACAATTTTGCCCTATGGAAATTACCCAACACTGCGTGGTCGGCTTGACCTGGACCTTGAAAGACACCCTAGGCGAGGTGCTCGACGAATTAGACGAACCGATCGAGTTCTTGCTTGGCGGAGATGACTTGCTGCAAAAAATCGAAGAGGCCCTGCAATGCCTCAACGTAGGCGCACAAATCGACCTGCACCTCGAACCCGAAGAAGCCTTTGGCGATTACGACGAAAACTTGGTGTTCTTAGAAGCGCGCTCGCGCTTTCCGAAAGAATTGGAAGAAGGCCACACCGTCGAGGGCCGCGCCCTCCCAGCAGGCTGCAACCCTGATGCGCCCCAAGACCTGCTCTACACCGTGACCGACCTCTACCCCGAACATGTGGTGCTAGACGGCAACCACCCGCTGGCTGGCATTGCCATTCGCATTCACTTGGAGGTGGCCTCGGTGCGCGAAGCCACGCAAGAAGAGCAAGAACGCGGCAGTATGGGCACAGGTTTTTTCAAAATCGAGCCACAAGCCCCAGGCGGAGGCTTGTTGCACTGAGTTACTTTTTGCCTGTGGAGCCGTAGCCACCCTCCCCGCGCTCGCTGGCGGCCGCAAACTCATTCACCACATTGAATTGCGCTTGCACCACGGGCACGATCACCAGTTGTGCCAAACGCTCCATGGGTTCTAGCGTGAACGCCACTGTGCTGCGGTTCCACGCGCTGACCATCAATTGGCCTTGGTAATCGCTGTCGATCAAACCCACCAAATTGCCCAACACGATACCGTGTTTGTGGCCCAAGCCTGAGCGCGGCAAGATGAGTGCCGCGTAAGCAGGATCAGCCAAATGAATGGCGATGCCCGTGGGCACCAGTTGCCATGCATTGGGTTCCAGCGTGATGGGCGCATCTAAGCAAGCACGCAAATCTAGGCCCGCACTACCGGGGGTGGCGTATTGCGGCAGGTGCTCTGCCATGCGGGGGTCGAGAATTTTGACGTCGAGTTTCATGGTGACTTGAATGAAAAGAATGTTGAAAATTTAATGAGCTCTTGTTGGCCAAGTTGCCCTCTGACATTAACGCCAAGAAAGGCGATCAAGCGCTGTGTAAGCGCCTGGAAATTTCGGCCACCAACTGACGCGCCAAGGTGAGTTTGTTGGCATGCGGTAACTCTTTCGCACCTTGAGCATCGACTAAGAGCAAGGCGTTGTCGTCTAACCCGAAAGTGGCGGGGCCAATGTTGCCCACCAACAGCGGCACACCTTTGCGTTCGCGTTTGGCCGTGGCGTGCTTGAGCAAGTCATGGCTCTCTGCGGCAAAACCTACGCAATACAAAGCGCCACTTTGGGCTCGGGCTGATTGCGCCACACCGGCCAAGATGTCTGGGTTTTCTACAAAGTTGAGTTGCGGCAATTGCCCTGATCCGTCTTTTTTGATTTTTTGCCCTGCCACATCGGCAACGCGCCAATCGGCCACCGCGGCCGTCGCCACAAAAACAGAAGCCGCATCCACATGCTTGGCCACAGCGGCTTGCATGTCCAAAGCCGAGCGCACATCCACACGTTGCACGCCGCGCGGCGTTAGCAAGTGCACGGGGCCAGCGACCAAAGTCACCACGGCACCCGCTTCATGCGCGGCACGGGCAATGGCAAAACCCATCTTGCCGCTG
>CANBRM010000134.1 GCA_947371915.1 Comamonadaceae bacterium
CAATGGGCCAAGAAATATGGCAAGGCCGGTAACCCAAAGCTGGAGCTTTGCAATTTCGAGATTGGCGAGAGCGATCTGGTCAGGTGTCATAGTGAATAGCCCCAACGTAATGCATGCTGCAAGCTCCGCACTATAAAACTGTCGCAACGGTATAAATGGATCATTGATTCCTCCGTGAAGCTGTTGTTCTAATAATACTTTTTTCTAGCCCGAAGCTTAGATTGCGCTTGCAAAAGAAGCGAATTTCCGGTTTCAGGTGCATCCCTTTCAGACCGCTCTTGTCCGATAGCCGGCAACCGCCTATGCAAACCGATGTCGGTTATCGCTGCAAAGCAGACACTGAACTCAAAGAGCCAAAAGTCTGTTTGAATTCAATTTGTACCGGCCAATTCAGTTTTAAAAACTAAACGCCCCCAGATCAGCAAAACCACACACAAGCCCCACCCCGCCATGCACCGCTTTGGCGCACACCCCTTGGCGCGTGTCTTGCTAGAACCAACACATGTCCATACACGCCGCACTCCACCACGTAACCCACTACAGCTACGACCGTTTGGTTGAACTCGGCCCGCAAGTGATTCGCCTGCGCCCCGCGCCACACTGCCGCAGCCACGTGATTTCTTACTCCCTCAAGGTCGAGCCTGCGCATTTCATCAATTGGCAGCAGGACCCGTTTGCCAACTACCAAGCGCGTTTGGTGTTCCACGAGAAAACCACTGAGTTCAAAGTGACGGTCGACTTGGTGGTCGAAATGGCGGTCTACAACCCGTTCGACTTCTTCTTAGAGCCTGATGCTGAAAAGTTCCCGTTCAGCTACAGCACAGCTTCTGCTACCGAGCTGGCCCCTTATTTGGTCACGTCCACATTGACAAACAAGCTCAAGGCTTACGTGGAGTCGCTGAACCTCCCAGCGCTCAAGAAAGACCCGATTCGCACCATCGACTTCTTGGTCAAGATCAACCAAAAGCTGCACGCCGATATCGCATACACCATCCGCATGGAGCCCGGCGTGCAAACGCCCGAAGAAACACTGACGCTGTTGAGCGGCTCGTGCCGCGACAGCGCTTGGCTGCTGGTGCAAGTGCTGCGCCACTGCGGCTTGGCGGCGCGTTTTGTCTCGGGCTACCTGATTCAACTCGCCCCCGATGTGAAGTCACTCGACGGCCCCAGCGGCACCGAGGTCGACTTCACCGACTTGCACGCGTGGTGCGAGGTGTATTTGCCCGGCGCAGGTTGGGTGGGCTTAGACCCCACTTCGGGCCTGCTGGCTGGCGAAGGCCACATTCCATTGGCCTGCACGCCCCAACCGTCGAGCGCCGCACCGATTGAAGGCTTGGTGGACGAAGCCGAGGTCGAGTTTGGCCACGAGATGAAAGTCACTCGCGTGCTCGAATCACCCCGCGTGACCAAGCCCTACACCGAAGAACAGTGGACCGAAGTGCTGGCCTTGGGCGACGAGGTGGACCGTCGCTTGGTCGAAGGCGATGTGCGATTGACCATGGGCGGTGAGCCCACCTTCGTCGCGGTGAACGACCGCGATGCACCAGAATGGAACACCGACGCCCTCGGACCGACCAAACGCGGTTTTGCCACCGAATTGGTGCATAAGCTGCGCGCCGAATATGGCGACGGCGGTTTTTTGCATTTCGGGCAAGGCAAGTGGTACCCCGGCGAGCAACTGCCACGCTGGGCGCTGGGTATTTACTGGCGCACCGATGGCCACCCGTGCTGGCACAACCCCGACCTATTTGCCGACGAGCGCGTGCCCAGCCACTACACCTCGGAAGACGCGAAGCGCTTCACCGAAACCTTGTCGCACAAACTTGGCGTGGGCGACAAGCACATCACGCCTGGCTATGAAGACACCTGGTACTTCTTGTGGCGCGAGCGTCGCTTACCCGTCAACGTCGACCCGTTTGACGCCAAGCTCAGCGACGAGATGGAGCGCGTGCGCCTGCGCCGCGTGTTCAGCCAAGGCCTCGACAAAACCGTGGGCTATGTGCTACCCCTCAAACCCAGTGAAGACGGCCAAGGCCCACGCTGGACCAGCGGCCCGTGGTTCTTGCGCGACGAGCGCATGTACCTCGTGCCCGGCGACTCGCCCATGGGCCTGCGCTTGCCACTCGACTCCCTGCCTTGGGTCAGCGAGGCCGACTACCCCTACGCCATCGAGCAAGACCACTTTGCCGAACGCCAAGCTCTGCCCCACGCGGCAGCGCTGAAAGCGCAGTACTCGCACCACGCCCGCCACACGCACTTCAACGCCCACGTTGCCGGTGGCGGCGTGGCACAAGGTGGCACCGTGGGCCTGCAAAGCGGCATGGGCGGCGAGGGCTCAGGCTCCAACAAATTTGCGCCCGGCACCCCGCATGCCGTGCCCGCCAAAGACCAATCGGCCCACTGGATCACCCGCACCGCCATTTGCGTGGAAGTGCGCGACCCATCACGTGCCAACGGCCCTGCGGTTGAGTTGAAGGCGATGGACAACCCACAAGGTTTGATCTATGTATTCATGCCCCCACTGGGCAAGCTCGAAGACTATTTGGAGCTGCTCAGCGCCATCGAAGCCACAGCCGAAGCGTTAAAAGTGCGCATCGTCTTAGAAGGCTACGGCCCGCCGCGCGATGTGCGCCTGAAAGTGCTGCAAGTCACACCCGACCCCGGTGTGATTGAAGTCAACATTCACCCCGCGCACAACTGGCTAGAGATCGTCGAACACACCGAGTTCTTGTACCAAACCGCGTTTGAGTCGCGCTTGTCCGCCGAGAAGTTCATGACCGACGGCCGCCATACCGGCACCGGCGGCGGCAACCATGTGGTGATGGGCGGGGCCACGCCATCCGACAGCCCGTTCTTGCGCAAGCCTGAGTTGCTGGCCTCGCTGATCTTGTATTGGCACAACCACCCGTCGTTGAGCTATTTGTTCAGCGGCATGTTCATCGGCCCTACCAGCCAAGCGCCACGTGTGGACGAAGCGCGCAACGACCAAATCTACGAACTCGAAATCGCGTTGGCCGAAATCAACCGTAACCGCGAGAAGTTTGGCGCAGACATGCCCCCGTGGATCGTCGACCGCACCTTGCGCAACCTATTGATTGACGTCACCGGCAACACGCACCGCAGCGAGTTTTGCATTGACAAGCTGTACTCGCCCGACTCGTCCACCGGACGTTTGGGCCTCTTGGAGCTGCGTGCGTTTGAAATGCCGCCGCACGCCCGCATGAGCGTGGTGCAGCAGCTGTTGTTGCGTGCCTTGGTGGCCCGTTTCTGGGAGACGCCTTACCAAGCCCCCGCCACGCGCTGGGGCACCGAGCTGCACGACCGCTTCTTGCTGCCGCACTTCGTCAAAGCCGACTTTGACGATGTGCTGACCGAGTTGGGCGACTGTGGTTTTCAGTTCGACCCCGAGTGGTTCGCGCCGCACTTTGAGTTTCGCTTTCCACGCGTGGGCGACTTGCAAACGCTGGGCATCAACCTCACGCTGCGCAACGCGCTGGAGCCGTGGCACGTCATGGGCGAAGAAGGCTCAAGCGGCGGCACCGTGCGCTATGTGGACTCGTCGTTGGAGCGCATCGAGGTGCATGTCGCTGGCCTCAACCCCAGCCGCCACACCATCACCGTCAACGGCCGCCCCTTGCCGCTGCAACCCACGGGCACCGTGGGCGAGTACGTGGCGGGTGTGCGCTACCGCGCTTGGGCACCGTCGTCGGCCCTGCATCCCACCATTGGCGTGCATGTGCCGCTCACGTTTGACGTGGTCGACACCTGGATGAAGCGCTCGGTCGGTGGTTGTCAGTACCACGTCGCCCACCCCGGCGGCCGCAACTACGACAGCTTCCCTGTCAACGCCTACGAAGCAGAAAGCCGCCGCTTGGCACGCTTCTTCCCGCTGGGCCACACGCCGGGCAAGTTGGATGTGCCGCAAGCCACGGTGGGCGTGCCCGCTAGCAAAGAGTTTCCGTTCACCTTGGACTTGCGACGTACGTAAGCGCCACATGCTGCGACCACGAGGCGGTGAGACAATGCGGCCACTGTGCCCACACCTCACCCAACCCCTGCTGCTGCCCCCCCTTCACCACGTTTGGTCGACGTGCTGAAGGGCTTAGCGCACCCAGCCGCAGCTGGGCACTTTGATGAGTTGCAAGGCGCTTGTGTCGCCTCTTCTACCGCACCCGCCAAAGCGCCGAATGCCGAGGCCGCCACACAAAGCCTTGCCGTCCCTTGGCAAACCTTCTTTGACCAGTTGGGCACCTTGGGGCTGGACGACCTCGACCGTCGCACCCACACCTTGGCCCGCCAAGTGCGCGACAACGGCATCACCTACAACGTGTACGCCAGCCAAGGCGGCCCACAGCGGCCTTGGGCCTTGGACCTGTTCCCGCTGATCATTACGCCCGAGAGTTGGCAGCAGATTGAAGTGGGCGTGCAACAACGCGCCCGCTTGCTCGAACGCGTGATGGCCGATGTGTATGGTCCGCAACACCTGCTGCGCGAAGCCATGATCCCCCCCGCCTTGGTGCAAGGACACCCCGGCTACTTGCGCGCCATGCGTGGTGTGGCGCCTGTGGGCGGCACACACTTACACATTGCCGCGTTTGACTTGGCGCGTGGACCCGATGGCCAATGGGCCGTGGTGTCGCAGCGCACGCAAGCGCCCTCGGGCTTGGGCTATTTGCTCGAAAACCGGCTGCTGATTTCGCGCCAATTTCCGCAAGCGTTTGAGACCATGCACATCCAACGCTTGGCCGCGACTTACCGCCTGTGGGTGGAGTCGCTCAAAGCGCACAGCCCTGCGGGTGTGAATGCCCATGTGGCCTTGCTCACGCCCGGCCCCTACAACGAAACCTATTTTGAGCACGCCTACCTGGCCCGCTATTTGGGCTTGAGCTTGGTCGAAGGCAGCGACCTCACCGTGCGCGACGAGCGCTTGTACCTGCGCACGCTGCGCGGCTTAGAACCCGTGCATGTGCTGCTCAAGCGCTTGGACGACGAGTTTTTAGACCCGCTGGAGTTGCGCGCCGACTCCACCTTGGGCATCCCCGGTTTGCTGCAAGCTGTGCGTGCTGGCAACGTGGTGGTGGCCAATGCGCCGGGCTCTGCGTTTTTAGAGTCACCCGCCTTATTGGGCTTCTTGCCCGCACTGAGCGAAAAGCTGCTGGGCGAAACCCTGAAATTACCTGCGCTCGATACGTGGTGGTGCGGCGAGCGCGCCGCGTTGGCCTCGGTCTTGCCCCTGCTCGACAAAATGGCCATCAAGCCCACTTACCCCGGCATGGCCAGTCATGGCAGTTTTGATGCCGCCTTGGGTCGCACGCTGAGCCAAGCGCAACGCGACGAATGGGTGGGCCGCATCACCCGCCAGCCAGACCGCCACACGCTGCAAGCCTACGTGCCGCTGTCGCAAATGCCCACTTGGAAAAATGCGCAAGAGGGCGTGGTGCAGCGCTCGGTCATGTTGCGCGTTTTTGCCTTGCGAGACGGTGCCAACTCATGGCGGGTGCTGCCCGGTGGCTTGGCACGCATTGCGGCCCCCGACGCGCAAATTGCCTCCATGCAACGCGGCGGCAGCAGCGCCGATGTGTGGGTGCAAACCGACGCCGATGTGGACCGCACCACCTTGCTCAACAAGAGCATCGCGGCCACGGCATTCACCCACCGCCAACGCATGGTCACCAGCCGCGCCGCTGAAAACCTCTATTGGCTAGGCCGCTACACCGAGCGCAGCGAAAACATGGTGCGCTTGGCGCGTCTGTGCATTGAGGCCCTGAACAGCGAAGACCCCGCCTCACCCAGCCTCTGGTCATGGCTGCAACAACTCAGCCGCCGCCAAGGCCTCATTCCCGCAGGCGTGCCCTCGGCACAAGCGTCAGCGGCAGAAGAATCGGCCCACACCTCCACCCCCAGCATGGGCGCACGTCGTCGCG